>JBAVKQ010000090.1:0-20091 GCA_049688395.1 Candidatus Nanopelagicales bacterium | reverse complement strand
GGCCATCGATGCCGACCCCGCCAACAGGCTGGCCGCGGTCAACCCCACCACACCGATCCCCCGCAGCGAACGCACCATCACTGACCCCTCCCATGGCGGCCATCGGAAGTGCGCGCCTGCGCGCTGGCCACCGGGGATATTGTCGGAGTCCATGACGAATGTCTTGACAGAAGTTCGAAACTGTCACCCGTTAACCGGGGATTGGGCTCAGTTTACGGCGCGCAGGGTCACCTGGGTGGCGTCCTGCGCATCGCGCAGGGTCAGGGTGTCGCCCTCGAGGCGGTAGGTCGTGGCCGCTTCCAGCCCGGCGAAGAACTGCTGCTCGGTGCTCGACACCGGCTCCGGGCAGGCCATCTTGGTCGAGGCGACCGGGCCGATCTCGACGCCTTGGGACCCATCGAGCGTGTAGGGCGCGGTGAACGTGTTGCACCCGCCGCTGCCCGACACGGTGCCGTCCGGGCCGAACTGCGCGGTGGCCGCTGAGGTCTCGTCGGCCGAGACGACGCCACCGGTGCCGTTGTTGATGCCGGTGGCCTGCCACGCACTGCCGACCAGGGTCGCGGTCCCCGGCGTGTAGACCAGCAGGAGGTTGCCCTCCGTGTCGCTGAGCCGGAGGTCGGAGCCGTCGATCGCCGCGATGGCCACCTCAGACAGCACTGGGATGACAGCGGCCTCCTGCTCGGCGACCGGACCGACGCAGGCCATGAGGGTCATCGGCCCGAGCATGATCCGCACGTCCGAGCCCTCCTGGGTGAACGTGCCGGTGAATCTGTTGCAACCCGTCGAGCCGGCGACCGTGCCGCCGGCGGCGAACGCCAGCGGGGCGACCGCGTCGGCCACGGCAGGCATCTCGCCGCCGGGGTCGTGGGTGAAGGTTGCCAGGTTCCACGAGGTGCCGGCGAGCTCCGGGGGTGCCGCGGCTGAGTCGCCACCAGCCGAATCACCAGCGCAGCCGGTGAGCGCGACCGCTGCCAGCAGTCCTAGGGCGGTGCGGACGGGGCGAGTCGTGCGCGGGCCGGACATGGGCGCAGGGTACCGGCCCGGCACCGCTGGTCCGCAGAGCTGCGGCGTGCGCTGCCGCCGGTGCCGCCCAGAGCACGGACGGCCGGCGAGCCGACGCCAACGCGAGCACCGACGCCCGGTCCACGGCCCCGTCAACCAGGCTGCATCCCGGCCAACTTGCGCGCAGCCACCTGCACCGGGTCCCACAGCGGAGACATCGGTGGGGCGTAGGCCAGGTCCATGCTCGTGAGGTCCTCGACGGTGAGTTCGTTCCAGAGCGCGGCGGCCGCCACGTCGATGCGCTTGCCCGCACCCTCGCCACCCACGATCTGGCATCCGACCAGCCGGCCCGTGCCGGCCTCGGCGATCATCTTGACCGTGACCTGTTCGGCACTCGGGAAGTAACCCGCCCGGGTCGTGGCGGTGATCGTCACGCTGCGCACGTCCAGACCGAGCTCGTGGGCCTGTGCCTCGCGCAGCCCGGTGCGGCCGACCTCCAGGTCGCAGAGCTTCGAGATGGCCGTGCCGACGATCCCGGGGAAGACCAGGTCGCCACCGCTGATGTTCGCGCCGATCACCCGACCGTGCTTGTTGGCGTGCGTGCCCAGCGCGACGGCGACCTGCTGACCCGACACCCGGTCGAGGACCTCCACGCAGTCCCCGCCGGCCCAGATCCCCGCGTGGTCGAGCACACGCTGGTGGTCGTCGGTCAGGATTCCGCCGTGCTGCCCGATCGGCAGGCCGGCAGCCCGGGCCAGGGCACTGTTCGGTCGCACGCCCAGGCCGAGCACCACGATGTCGGCCTCGTGGCTCGAGTCGGCGGTGACCACCCGGGCGACGCGACCCTGCGGCCCGGCCTCGAAGCGCTGCACCTGCTGGCCGCCGAGGAACGTGATGTCGAGCGCTGCCATCGCGGTGGCGATGTGCTGGCCCATGTCGGGGTCCAGGGTGCTCATCGGGGCCGGCGCCATGTCGATGACCGTGGTGCGCAGCCCGCGGGCGCACATCGCCTCCGCCATCTCGATGCCGATGTAGCCGGCGCCCACGACCACCGCCCTGGGCCGGTCGGCGGTGCCGGGGGAAGCGGTGCTGCCGGACGCGGTGCTGCCGGACGCGATGCTGCCGGACGCGGCGCTGCCGGACGCGTCGGGATGGCTGTCGACCTCGGCACCGGCCCGGGCCCGGACCTGCGTCTGGGCCTGGGCCTGGGCCAACGAGTCGAGGACAGCCAGACCGTCGTCGAGGGTGTGGACGCCGTGCACGCCGGGCAGGTCGATGCCGGGGATCCGCGGCCGGGTGGGGGTGGCCCCCGTGCCGATCACCAGGTCGTCGTAGCCCAGGGTGTGCTCCGCGCCGGTGCTGGCCTGCACCGCCGTGACCGTACGGCGCCCGGGGTCGATCGCGGTGACCTCCCAACCGGTGCGCAGG
Organism: Candidatus Nanopelagicales bacterium; assembly: GCA_049688395.1. Taxonomy (GTDB): domain Bacteria; phylum Actinomycetota; class Actinomycetes; order S36-B12; family CAIYMF01; genus Prado023. Next base: position 17,661 of record JBAVKQ010000090.1, on the reverse strand, counting down.
TCCAGGCCGTTGTCCCGGTGCTGCTCGGGGGTACGCGCCACCAGACCCTCGGGCCCGTGGACCTCGCCGGACAACCAGTAGGGGATCCCGCAGGCCGAGTAGGACGTCCACTGCTGACGCTCGAGCACGAGCACGTGCACGTCCTGGCCGAGGCCGCGCTTGACGGCCGACGCTGCGGTGGCACCGCACGCGTCGGCCCCGATGACCACCACTTCACGCATGTGCCCCATCGTGGTGGGCATCCCCGGCTCGTGCCACCCGGCGCGCGCTCGATCCCCCTCGTCCTGGGCAGGGCGGTCATACTCAGCCGCGACGGACCCGCGTGTCAGTGCTCGTGCGGGTCGTGCTCGGCGTCCTCGTGGGTGACGTGGACGGTGCCGGGCAGGTGGTCCGGCGGACCGTAGAGCGCGTAGACCTTGAGGTCGGACTGCCCGACGTTGCTCACGTTGTGCCAGGTGCCGGCCGGGACGAGGATCGCCCACCCGTCGCCGACCTGCTCGTCGAAGGGCAGGTCGTCGGGTGCCGGGCCCATCTGGCAGCGCCCGGTGCCGCCCTCCACCCGCAGGAACTGGTCGTTCTCCGCGTGCACCTCCAGGCCGATGTCGTCGCCGGGGCGGATCGCCATCACGGTCAGTTGCAGGTGCGCACCGGTCCAGAGGGTGGTGCGGAACGTGTCGTTGTCGACCGTGGTTGCCTCGATGTCGAGCACGTACGGCCCGCCGCCGTGATCGGTCATGTGGCTGCTCCCTTCGTCAGACGGACCGGGCCACGGGGATATGGCCCGTCCGGGATCTCTCCACCTTGGCACAGCACCACCTCATCGGCGTGCTGGGTGGGCGGGCCGCTGCGCACTACTTCTTCAGATGGACCGATGCCGAGGTCGTGCCCCGGTAGCCGTACTTGGCGGCCACCACCACCCGGTAGGTGCCCTTCTTCAGGTCGAGGGTCCGGGTCTCCGAGCGGCCGTGGGTCCGGTAGGTCTTCAACGCCCGCCAGGAACCGTCGGCTCGGGCGGACTGCACCTGGAAGCTCCAGTAGCCCGAGCCCTTGTTCGGATCGACGTCGACGAACAGCTTCGACCGGCTGCCGGTCGTCTTCACCTTCACGCTCGCCCTCGGCAGCGGCGCGGGCTCGGGCGCGCGCAGACCACCCGGGGCCAGCGCCGCCCGCAGCGCCGCCCGGTCGGCACGAATCAGGCCATAACCGAACCAGTCGTCGCGCCCGTCACCGGAGTTGTCATCCAGTGCGGTGCCCACCAGGGCGCTGTCCACCGCAACCCTGCTCAGAGTCGGGTTGGCGGCCCGGACCAGCGCCGCCGCCGCCGAGACGAACGGGGCAGCCATCGAGGTGCCGTCCTTGGCGGCCCAGCCACCACCGGGAACCGTGGACACGATGTCCTCACCGGGAGCGGCCAGGTCGATGTGGGCCCCGGTGTTGGCGAACCTCGACGAGGCCCCGTCGGCGTCGATGCTGGATACGGCCAGGACGCCGGGCAGCGCCGCGGGGTACTCGACCGGGTTGCCCGCCTCGAAGCTGTTGCCACCGGCGGCCACCACGGTGGCCCCCTGATCCACGGCGAACTTCACGGCCGCGTTCAGCGCCGTGCTGTGGGAGGCGCTGCCCAGGGAGAGGTTGAGGACTCGGGCCCCCGCCCGGACCGCCTCGGTGATACCGAGCGCGACGGTGGCGTCGTCACCGGAGCCGGAGGCGTCCAGCACCCGGACCGACAGGACGTCGACCTGATTGGCCAGGCCCACCGAACCGGCTCCGTCCAAGGCGGCCGCGATGATGCCCGCGACATGCGTGCCGTGCCCCTTCGGGTCGCCGAGCCGGCCATCGTGCACGAGGTCGATCTGCCGCAGCACGCGCCCGGACAGGTCCGGATGGGCGGCATCCACACCGGTGTCGATGACGGCGACGGTGACGCTGCGCCCCCGGGTGATCGCCCACGCCGCCTCGGCGTTGACCATGCGCAAGCCCCACTGCTCGGGTCCGAGCGGCTCGGTGGCCAGCCTCGGCAGCGCAGCGGCGCCGAGGGTTCGATGGGCGGGCAGCCCGACGCGGTTCGGACGCCCGGAAGCGCCGGGGTGCGGGCTGGCGGGCGGGCCGGGCTGCGGGCTGGCCGCCGGGGCCGGTACCGACACCGCGGAGTTGAGCTCGGCGCTCAGTCCGGGCTGCGCGTCCAGGTCCGCGGCCAACGTGCGCGCATCCTGTGCGTTCCGGGTGCGCAGCTTGGTGATCTGCGGGCCGTCGGTGCCGGCGGACACCACGACGACTTCACGGGCGGTGGAGCCCAGGTCGCGATCCGTGCTGGTCACGTCCGTGGCTGGTACCACCAGGGTGGCGCCGGGCAGCGGACCGTCATCGGTACGAGCGCGGCTGGCCAGCGGGCGGTCCTCGGCACGAGCAGGGCTGGGCGGCGGGCGGTCCTCGGCATGAGCAGGGCTGGGCAGCTGGGTCGCGGCGAGGCCGGCCAGCAGCACTGCTGCCGCTGCGGCCACGATCGGTCGACGTCCCCCGTGCATCGTCATCATCGTGTTCTCCGGGTGGCTGGTGGCTGGTGACTGGCGGGGCCAGTATCCGCCTGTGCGGGCGCGCCGCGGCACGGAATCACCCGCACGGCGCAACCGGTCGGCGCATGGGGTGGACTCCCGCGCAGGGCCCGGGTAGCACCTTTGGCCGCGGCAGTGCGGTGGCGAGCCGACGATGAGCTCGGCCCCGACTCCGAACCGAATCCGAGCCGACTCGGAGCCGACTCAGCCCTGCGAGGCGAACGGCGCCTGACGGCTGTAGAGCCCCTGCTCGACGACATCGACCAGGAACATCGCGAGGTCGGCGCGCTTGATCGAGCTGGACCGCCCCGGGGTGTGCGCGTCATGGGCCACCCGCCCGGTGCCCGGCCCCTCCTGGAGCCTCGGCGGGCGCACCAGCGTCCAGTCCAGGTCGCTGGCGGCGAACTCCCGGTACTCTGCGGGCTTGTCGGCCACGAGCGCGCCGCCGACCGTGCGGATCATGAAGGAGATGATCTTGTCGCGGGCGCCCTTCTGGTCACCGGGCACGTCGATCCCGGCGCCGCTGACTCCCACGAATCGGCTCACGCCGTGCCGAGGCATCGCCGCGATCAGGCCCCGAGCGGTCTCGGAGTGCAGGCTGGCCTCCTTCTTGGTGGGGCCCAACGCGGAGACGACGGCGTCCGCGCCGGCGAGCACCTGGTCCAGGGCTGCGGGATCGGTGCTGCTCCCCGTGACCACACGGACCCGGTCGCGAGTGGAGCCGAGCTTGTCCGGCGTGCGGACCAGGACCGAGACCTCGTGCCCGCGGCCGAGCAGCTCGGCGACGAGGGGGCTTCCGGTTCGACCGGCGGCTCCGAGGACTGCGATCTTCATGGGGTGCGCCTTTCAGGTGCTGGACAGTGGGTGGTGGTGAGGGGCTGGGAGTGGGGGGCTGGGGAGTGGGGGGTGGGGTGGGGCTGGGTGGTGAAACTCGCTGGGGTGGGGTCGGCTCGTTGGACGCGGCGCCGGTCAGGGCTTGTCGTCGAGAGCGTTGAGCGCGTCGGCGAACCGGGTGATCAGCTCGGCGAAGGTGGCACGCTCGTGGTCGGTCCATCCGGTCGTCGCCCGGTGCAGGTGCTGGCGGCGGAACCCGCGCGCGGTTGCGGCCAGCTCCCTGCCCGGGTCGGTCAACCGCACGGCCACCATCCGGGCGTCGGTGTGCGAGGGCGCCCGGGCCACCGCCCCACTGGCCTGTGCTCGGTCGACCAGCCGGCTGGCCGTCGAGTGCGCCACGTCCAGCGCGAGCCCGAGATCACCGATCGTCATCTCTACCTGTCCGCCGTACCCCGCTTCGCTGTCCCGGGCCGACGTGCCTGCCGGCCGCCGGCCGGACTCCTCGGCCTGGGTCAGGGCGTCGACGATCCAGATGGTCGACATGTCGATCGACCCCAGTGCGGGGTCATGGACCTGGGGAGGCGTGCTCCACAGGTGTCGCAGCCCGATCAGCGCGCGGTCGATCTGGGCCAGGCCGCTCGGCTGGGCGGCACCGCTCGCGGGCATCGCCGCTCGTCGACCGGCCGCCGGATTGACGGGTGCGCACTTGGCCCGGGCGTGGGCTGGCTCAGCGGAGCCAGGCATCCCGGTTCTCCTGGGCCCAGTCGGCGAACGCGACCGGCTCGTGACCGGTGACCGTCTGGACATCCTCGGTCAGACCGGCCGCCCTGCCCAGGCGCGACACGGTGTAGATCGCGGTCGTGACCCCGACCATCGCCAGCGGCATGCCCAAGGTCCGCTTGGCATGCCAGGCGTAGCGCGGGATGCCCGGGCGCCGGTAGCGGATCGGCCGGCCGAGGACGCGCGACAGGTCGGCGGCGACCTGCTCGTAGGTCAGTGCCTGCGGGCCGGTCGGCGTCCAGGCGCGCATGGCGTGGGCGGTGGGGTCCAGGAGTGCGACGACCGAGACGCCGGCGATGGCCGAGGCGGCCACGAACGACGTCGCACCCTTGCCCGCCGGGACCATGAGCTCGTCGCGATCGCGGATGTCGCTGACGTGCGTGCCGGTGAGTTTCTCCATGAAGAACGAGGGGCGCACAAACGTCCAGGCCAAGCCGCTGGAGCGCAGCCACGCCTCGATCTTGGCGTGCGGGACGATCTTGTTGCCCTCCGCGCCCTGCAGCGAGAGCAGCACCACGTGCCTGATGCCGGCGGCCTTCGCAGCCTCCAGAGCAGGCACCATGTCGCGGGCGATGCTGCTCAGCTGCGGTGGGCGCATGAGGAACATCACCTCGATGCCGTGGAACGTCACCGGCCAGGTGGCAGCGTCGGTGAAGTCGAACCGCACGGCTTCGACGCGGTCGCTGAACACAGAGCGGACCGCGGCCGGGTCGATGTCCGCTGCACGGACCTTCTGGCCGCGGTCCAGCAGCCGCGACACCACCTCGCAGCCGATGTTCCCGACTGCACCCGTGACGAGGATGGGTGCCGGCGAAACGGGCGTTTCCGCATCAGTCATAACATGTATGATACATGCAATCCAGCGCGCAGCGACCGCGCGCGGAGACCGGCGGGCCTCCGCGCCCCCCTACTCCATCGATCCAGCAGAATGAGTGCCGGCGACGAAGCAAGCGGCTCGACCGTACGTGCGGGGGTACGGGGACCGCGCTGGCGGACTCAGGCGAGCAGGGCGGCGGTTCCGGTGCGCAGATCCGAGCACTCGACGACTACGCCGGACCTGTCGGTGGCCGCCAGGCGCGCGGCCCGGGTGGCGAGGTCCGCGATCAGGACCACCGAGGCGTCGCCGTCGCGCCACGCCAACTCGATCGCCGAGCCTTCCCCGCGCACCTCGAAGGCGCCCCCGAAGGCCGGGTGGCTGGTACGCAGCCGGATCAGGTCCAGCAGTGCCGCGACCACCGGTCGCGCCAGGGCGTCGTCGATCTCGGCGCGCGAGTAGTGGTGCCGGTTGATGTCGCGACCCACCCCGGAGCGGGCCAGCAGGTCCATGTCGTTGGTGCCGGCGAGCAGCCCGACGTAGTAGACCTGCGCGATGCCCGGGGTGAGCAGCTGGATCGCGCGGGCCAGCAGGTACGCGCCATCGTCGCGGCCCAGGGCGTCGTAGTAGGTGCAGTTGACCTGGTAGACGTCCACGTTCGAGGCCGCCCACCCGCTGGCCAGGCGCGACTGGTCGCCCGAATGCGTGTGGATGCCCTCCACCAGGTCGTCGACCTGGTCGGGCGTGAGCAGGCCGGGCCGGCGGGCGCCGGACTCGTCGGGGATCTGGTCGGCGCCGACGTCGACCACTCCGATCCCGTCGTGGGTGTCCAGCACGGTCACGGCATTGGTCGGGCGGATCGCCAACCAGCGGCGCAGCGCGTCGCCGGACCCGGAGTACAGCGCGTGCAGAATCAGCGGCGGAAGCGCGAAGTCATAGACGCGGTCGACCTTCGCGGCGATGGCCACCTGCCGCTCGAAATGCGAGTGGATCTCGACCAGGACCGTCACACCCAGGGCGCGCGCCCGCTCGGTGAGTCGGTCGATGAAGGCGAACGTGTGTGGGGTCATGAACGACGACGTGCCGGCGCGCTTGACCGCGTAACCGGCGGCGTCGAGGCGGATCATCGTCACGCCCGCACCGGCCAACGTGGTCAGGATCCGCTCGAGGTAGGCCTGGCCGGCGGGGTCGTCGACATTGATGTCGATCTGCTGGGCTGTGAACGTGGTCCAGACCAGCCGCTTGTCCGCGCCGAGGGTCATCGGGGTGAACGGCAGGCCCGGGCGCGGCCGGTAGATCCCCACGAGCTCCGCTTCGTCCGCGCCCTGCGGGTAGACGTCGGACATGGTCAGGAACAGCCCGCTGTGCGGGGAGTCGGTGCCGCGGGCGACCACGTCGCGGAACTCCGGGGAGTCCGCTGAGACGTGGTTGACGATCATGTCGACCATGAGCGTGTACTCGGCGCCGAGCGTGCGGACGTCGTCCCAGGTGCCCAACCGCGGGTCGACCTCGGTGTGGTCCGCCGGGTCGAAGCCGGCATCGGCACCGTCGAACGGGGTGAAGAACGGCAGGATGTGCACCCCGGCGAACACCCCGTTCAGCGGGCCGTCGAGCACCTCCCCCAGCCCGGCGATCGAGCCACCGAAGCGATCGGCGTAGGCGATGAGCTGTACTCCGTCCCGCGGGGCAGGCCCGGCTGCGGCGGCTGCGCTGGGATCGGTCGTGGGCTGGGTCGCGGACATCCGGGCCTCCGTTGCGCCGAGCTGCCGGCCGCTCGGCTCGGCGGCCGGTCCACCACCACCCTAGGCAGGCCGCTCCAGTCGCGTCCAGGTGGAAGGCGCTGGCAATGTCGTGCGCCCACACGTCCCGCGCCGCTCCGCTTCCACTCTGGCGAGGCGCTTCCCGAATTCGGCAAGCAGATCAGCGAATGGGAAGCGGCTGCGCGGGGAGGGGCCCTCAGAACGCGACGGTCGGCGGGGCGTCGTGGTCCAGTGGGGCCTCGTAGAAGTCGCGCTTGTGGACGCCGGCCATGCCGGTGAACCACAACCACGGCAGCGTGACTACGGTCGAGTTCAGCTGGCTGACGGCATCGTTGTAGTACTGCCGGGCGAATGCGAGCTGGTCCTCGGTCTCGCCCAGCTGGCGCTGCAGGTCACCGAAGTTCGATGACGCCTTCAGGTCTGGGTAGGCCTCCGCGACGGCCAGCACGTTCACCAGGGCTCGGTCCAGCTCGCCCTCGGCTGCCGCCCGGTCGGCGACCGAGTCGCCCCGCGCGGCGGCGCTGACCGCGGCCCGGGCCCGGGTCACCTCGTCGAGCACCGAGCGCTCGTGGCCGGCGTAGCCCTTGACCGTCTCGACGAGATTGGGGATGAGGTCCGCGCGCCGGGTCAGCTGCACGTCGATGCCGCCGAGCGCCTCCTGGGCGCGCACGTCCAGACGGCGCAGTCGGTTGAACCCGACGACCACCACCCCGATCAGGGCCGCGAGGATCACCAGTGCGATCACGAGTTCCACGAGCGTGCCACCTTCCCAGTGCCGATCACCATGACCCGCCGCCACCCCCGCCGCCACCGCCACCGCCACCCCCGCCGCCGGAGGACGACGACGACTGGGACGCGCTGTAGGCCGAGATCGACGACGACAGAGCCGAGGAGAACGTGTCGAACTCCCCACCGGAGTAGAAGCCGGCCGAGCCTGCACCGTAGTGGTAGGGGTACCAGACCGGCACCGGCGGATCGGTCCCCACCGCCGCCCGGTACTTCGCCGCCCAGCGGTCGGCCACCCCGAACGCCACCGCGAACGGGATGTAGGCGATGAAGAGGTCCTTTCGGGCGGCGAAGTCGAACCGGTCCTCGGCCGAGGGGGTGCTCAGCAGGCGCTCGAAGCCGCCGGCCCGCGACCAGACCATCCGCCCGGTCGTGGTGCGCCGGCGGCCCACTCCGGTCGCGAGCAGCCCGGCGCCACCGATCGTGAACGCGGCGAACGGCAGTCCCCACATCGTCGGGGCGAGCAACCCGATGAAGCCGAGGATGGCCAGCAGGCCGCACAGCCCCAAGACGACCCGGCCCCAGATCTCCCGGGACTCGGTGCGCACCAGGCCGGACCGGGCGGCCCAGTCCCGGACCGCCGGACCGATGGCCTCACCAGCGGCGCCGAGCGTCTTGCCGGCCGAGGTCGAGCCCTTCTGGACCGAGAACGTGGACCCGTGGCGCAGACCGAGCCTGTCGGCGACCGCCTGGGTCACCGGGTCCTGGCCCTGCCATGCCTCGGGGGCGGCGATCCCGGTGATGGTCCACGAGTCCGGGTTCGTGCTGTCCAGGCGTACGAGCCCGCGCTCGGCCATGTGCAGCAGGGTCGCGACCAGGGGATTGGGGCCGATGCCCTCGGTGTGCATGTAGACCACCTCGACCGGGCCCAGGCCGTCCGGCGGGGCGTACATCACCGGGAAGCCCGGCGACTCCTCGCGCGCGATCCGCGCCCAGGCGGCGCCTGTCACGAGCGCAGCGCCGACCAGGACCAGCACGAACACCAGGACCGGCACGGACCGCCCGAGCACCGGGTCCCACGCCACCGACCAGGGCAGCGTTGCGCGGTCCGGGGCAGGCATGGCCATCGACGCCCGCAGCGACATCCCGCTGCGCGGGGGCAGGCCCTCGGCGGCGACGGTCATGGTCGCGGTGCCGGCTCCCTCGATGGAGCAGGGCATCGGGTTGTCCGCCCTGCCCGCCGCGCACTGCACCTGGCCGGACGGGGCCGGGAGGTTGAGCGTGACGGTCGCCTTCTCGATGCGCATCTCCCAGGCCTGGGCGACGACGGTCCACAGGAACGTCGAGCCGACCGGGCCGGTGGTCTCGCCGGCAGAGGAGACGAACGTCGCGTCCGCCCTGGCGCTGGCCGGCGAGATCGAGCCCGGGATCGTGTAGCTGATCCGGTATCGGTGGTCCCCGGGGTCGAGGTAGACGTCCGGGTCGCCCACCTTGGCCACCACGAACCGCTTCCCGGACTCCCAGAACGTGTCGTAGGGCACCGGTCGGCCGTCCATCGTGATGGCCGTGATGTCCGGCTGATACCGCACACCCGGATCGGCCGGATCGGCCACGTCCCAGTACCGGAAGATCCCGCGCCGCCCGGAAGGGAACGCCGCGGTGATGTCCTCCTCGGCGCGCAACTCACCGTCGGCGGCCACGTCGAAGGTCGCGCGGTAGTCGGTGATGACCACCGGGTCGTCGGCGGCCGGACCGGCGCCCGGGTCGAGGACGGCCAGCAGCGGCCAGAGCAGGCCCGCGGCCGCCAGGGCGAGCAGCAGCACTCGGGCGAGGAGGACCTGGATGCCGCTGATCACCGGCTCACCGTAGCCCCGGACTGCGGCTGGCGGGCCAGTTCCGGTTGACCCTCGCGGGCAGCGCGGGCCTTCGACGCGTCTCGCGACGCGCCTCGAGACGGGCTCTGCGATGGGGCCGGAGCCGCTGCCGCAGGTTCACGACACCCGCGGGGACGGCCTGGTCGAGGGGCAAGTAGCCTCGAGCGGGCGGGCGCTCGTTCACGCGAACCTCGTTCACGCGAACTCCGTGCCCGACCCGCCCGCACCCCACGCCAGAACCGCACGCCGCGCCCATACAGGCGTGCCACCTGAGGAGGTCACCGCCATGAGGACCCGAATCACCGATCTGCTCGGCATCGAGCACCCGATCATCCAGGGCGGCATGCACTACGTCGGGTTCGCCGAGCTGGCGGCCGCAGTGTCCAACGCCGGCGGCCTGGGAATCATCACCGGCCTGACCCAGAGGACCCCCGAGGACCTCGCCGCGGAGATCGCCAAGTGCCGCGCGCTGACCGACAGGCCGTTCGGCGTGAACCTGACCTTCCTTCCGACTGTGGCCTCCCCGGACTATCCGGGCTACCTGCGCGCAATCGTCGAGGGCGGGGTCCGCATCGTGGAGACGGCCGGGCGCAACCCCGAGCCGTTCATGCCGGCGCTCAAGGGTGCCGGGATCACGGTGGTCCACAAGTGCACCTCGGTGCGCCACGCCCTCAAGGCCGAGGCGATCGGCTGCGACGCGGTGTCGGTGGACGGCTTCGAGTGCGGGGGGCACCCGGGCGAGGACGACGTGCCCAACATGATCCTGCTGCCGCGTGCGGCCGAGGAGCTCAGCATCCCGTTCGTGGCCTCCGGCGGGATGGCCGACGGCCGCTCGCTGGTGGCGGCCCTGGCCCTGGGCGCCGACGGGATGAACATGGGCACCCGGTTCATCGCCACCGTCGAGGCCCCGGTGCACGAGCGGGTGAAGCAGGCCATCGTGGCCGCCTCCGAACTCGACACCCGGCTGGTGATGCGCCCGCTGCGCAACACCGAGCGGGTGCTGGCCAACGAGGCCGTGGAGAAGTTGCTGGAGAAGGAGCGCACCCTGGGTGCGGACCTGCGCTTCGAGGACATCATCGAGCAGGTGGCCGGCGTGTATCCACGGATCATGCTCGAGGGCGACATGGACGCCGGGGCGTGGTCGTGCGGGATGGTGGCCGGGCTGATCCACGACGTCCCGACCTGCCAGGAGCTGGTCACCCGGATCATGACCGAGGCGCAGGAGATCATCACCGCGCGGCTCGGCGGAATGCTCGCGGTGCCCGCCAGCCGCTGAGCCGATTGCCGCCAGCTTCCGTGCTCGGAAGGTGAGCCTCACCAAACTTCTTGCCCTGAAACCCTTCCGCTGCGTGCTGCGCCGCGCCTAGACTCACCAGACCTGGAACGATTCCCTACGGACGGATCCAGCGATGGCCAAGCGCGGAATCTCGATCCTCGACCTTGTCGGGCTCCCTCCCGGCAGCCAGGCGATCATCCCCGACCTGCTCGCCGAGCAACTCGAGAACCTCGCCGTGGTGTCGCACGCCAGCACCACCAGCGCGGGGGCGATCATCCACACCGGGGTGGTGCAGCCGCTGACCGACCTGGGCTTCCCGGCGCTGCGCGGCTGGGACGTCGAGGTGCCCGGCCTGAACACCGGCCTGCCCTTCCGCCTGGTCCGCACCCGGACCGCGCCGACCGCCGGCCAGACCCTGGAACCGGCTGGCTCCAGCGCCTTCCTGGACCTGGTCGTGGACCGGATCGCCATCGCGGTGCCGGGCCTGCGTCCGGCGACCCTGGTGCCCTCCGCCCCGGGGGTCGTGGCCCACCTGCTGGCCGACACGACCCGCAAGAACGTCAGGATCGTCGGCTCGGGGGTCGTGCGCATCGACCTGTCCGGCGGCGGTGGGGACGTCGTGCGCTTCGTGGACTGGCCCGACCCGTTCGACCCCGCCGCGCCCAACGGGGCGGTGTACCGGGTCACGTTCGATCCGGTCAGCTTCTTCATCGCCAGCTCCGAGATCGGCATGACTGTCGACCGGCTGGTCTGGGACGCCTCCGAGCAGGTCACCCCCGCCGAGATCCTGGCCCGCGGGCAGACCCCGGCCTGGCAGGGCATCTCGATCGCCGAGGCCACCCTGTTCCTGCCCCCGAACGCCCCCCTGGTCGACAAGGTCACCGTCGGCGTGCGCGACGTGCTGCTCGGCCGGCCGGCGGGCCTGCAGGGAGAGATCTCCGTGGAGCTCGGACGGACCCCGATCAACGCGGCGGCCGTGTCGTTCCTGCAGGACTTCGAGGGCACCGAGCACCCCCGCACCCCGACCGGTTCGGGTCGCGAGCTGGCGGTCCCGTTCGTCACCGGGACGCCGAGCACCGGGCGCATCCGCGCGGCCCTGAACCCCTCGGCCCTCGGTGCGGTGACGCAGCCGCAGATGCGCTGGACCCTGCCCGACGGCTCCCGCGTGGCCGCCAACGACACCGGCTGGTTCACCACCTCGGTCGGCCAGACCATGAGTGGGCAGTTCTCCGAGCAGGTCGAGGACCGCGCGGTGCTCGATGAGGCAACCAAGTACACGTTCACCCAGGCTGAGGCCGAACCGCAGCACGCCCCGGCGGTCAACGTGCACGTCGGGGCGGTGGACCTCGCCAACGTGGTGTCGGTCTCCGGCACCACCGAGGCACTGAACCTCCTCGAGTTCGAGTCTGCCCTCAACCCGGCCGACGCCGCGGGGCTGCGTTGGGCGCACGGGACGGGGCCCGACGCGCACACCCGCACCGGCCCGGACTTCTCGCTGTTCCCGAGCAGCGCGCCGGGCACCAGCTACGTGGTCGTCACCGACGCCGAGGACCGCACCCGCCGGATCCGCGTGGACGTGTTGTCCGAGGGCGCCCTGCTGGTCGGGACCGCGCAGGGCGTGCACGACGCCACGGGCGCGCTGGTGCCGGTGCGCGGCGTCGAGGCCACCTACGACCTCAACGCCTTCCACCGCGACGGATCGCTGAACCCGTCCGGCACCCCGGCGACGCTGGCCGGAGGTGCCGTGGCCGTGCCCGACGGCGGCCTGGCTGCGGTGACGATCGGACTGGGGACGCCCACCGACCCGGAGGAACCGGCGCCCCCGGTGACCGAGGAGGAGGTCCGGCGCCTGGAGATCCGGTTCGAGTACGCCCTGAGCGACCCGGTCGCGTTCGGCGCCTACGTGCCGCGCACCATGGAGGGGACGATCGAGTCGACCGTCCGGGCGTGGGCGGCGTTCTTCCCCGGCGCCCAGTTCGTGGTGATCGGCCGCTGCTGCGACCTGTCCTCCGACGCCTACAACCGGCGCCTGGCCACCGACCGCGCCACCGCTGTCGCCGGCTGGCTCCCGGCCGGATCCACCCTGCCCCGCGGCGAGCAGACCGCACCGAGCGCTGCCCAGGCAACCGCCCAGGACGCCATCACCGGCCCAGCGCTGACCGCAGACCAGAAGGGCGCCAACCGGCTCATCACGCGGGAGTTCTCCGCCACCGAGCGCGCCGCGTGGGGGGAGCTCACCACCCGCCCTGAGCGGGTCCGGTACCGGCGCGCCGACATCTTCGCAGTCGGTGGCACCTACACGCCGCCGCCGGGCGCCCAGGCCACCGATCAGCTCGAACCGACCGACAGCCAGGAGCTCGACCCCGCGTTGCGCCGCAGCTACGTGCCCGGCGCGGACGCCGACGAGATCGCCGCGCCCGAGTCCCGCGATCCGGGGCTGGCCTGGCTGATCCGGCTGGTCGTGGGCTGGGACTCCCCCACGGTCACCGGGCCGGCCGACGCGATCCCGACCCAGGCCGAGTTAACGTTCGAGTGGGCCACGAGCAACGTGCAGACGATCCCCGCCCCCGGCGGCGGGGACTCCGACGTGCCGGTGCGGGCCCCGTCGGAACCCGTCGGCGTGCCCTCCACCGAGGTCTACACCCTCACGGGTCGCTGGACGCACGACGCCCGCTCGGGACAGACAGTGTTCTCGCTGTCGATCGCCTCGTCCGGCGACCCCGAGGGCCTGGCCGCCCTGGACTCGGAGTTCCTCGCGATCGCGCTGGCCCTGGCCCCGGCGCTGCTGGCAGGGATCGGCGCGTCCGGGGTGGATGGGGCCATGGTGCGCATCGCCGCGCTGGCGATCGCCTCCGGCGTGCTGGCCACCGTGGCCAAGGACGGCGAGGTGGTCATCCACTCGGCCGAGATCGAGCACCGCCAGCGCAGCCTCACCGACACCGCGGGCTTCCGCACGCGCGTGCTGCTGGACTACACCGCCGCCGTGGGGTTCGACATCGAGGCCTCCGGGTTGGGCGCCCTGGCCACCGAGGACGGGCGTCCGCTGAAGGTGCGCTACAAGAAGGTCGGCCTGGAGTTCGACGATTCGAAGGACGAGTGGTACGACAAATTCGGCCTGGTCTTCGAGGATGTCTCGTTCGAGGTCTCGGATCCCGGTCGATGGATGATCGATGGCCCGTTGGGTCAGCTGCTGCAGGTCGTGGCCACCCGCGCCGGCGTCGGGTCGAGCTGGTTCGAGTGCGACCTCGAGTTCGCGCTGGACCTCGGCGTGGTGTCGATCCAGGGCGCCACCGTCCGCGCGACGTTCGACGACGACGGCTTCAGCGCGGAGCTGCGCGGGCTGGCCGTCGGCGTCGACATCCCCGGCGTGCTGATCGGCGAGGGCCGGCTGGTCCTCGGCGACGGCGGAGCCTTCAAGGCCGCCATCGAGCTGGACCTGGTCAGCGTGGGCGCCAAGGCGATGGGCGCCCTGGCGTTCGACCCGGCGCACGACTTCCTGTCCATCGGCCTGGGCCTGCTGCTGCCGGTGGGCATCCCGCTGGGCGCCACCGGGCTGGGGATCTTCGGCTTCCTGGGCCAGTTCGTCTCCAACGGCGCCCGGGTGCTGCCCAGCGGCTTCGACAACGACCCGGTGGGCCGGGAGATCGCGTGGTTCCGCGACACACCTGCAGAGTCGAAGTTCGGTCCGCAGCGCGGGCAGTGGGCGATCGGGCTGGGCATGATCGTGGGCACGCTGCCCGACCAGGCGTTCACGTTCAACGCCACCGGGATGCTGGTCGTGGCCTTCCCCGACCCCACCGTAGTGTTCGGCATCGACGCCAAGCTGGTGAGCAAGCCGGCGGTGACCCCGAGCACGCAGGGCGCCCCGGCCGACCCGAGCCTGAGCATCCTCGGGCTGATCGCCGTCGACGACGAAGCGGTCATGGTCGGTGTGCGGGGCAGCTTCACCATCCCGAAGGTGCTCGAGCTGCTGCTCCCGATCGACGGCTACTTCCCCTATCCCGACACCCCGGCCGACGCGTACGTGCGGATCGGCTCCGACGGGGTGGTCAGCGAGGGCCGGCCCGGGGACCCGGTGACGATCACGCTGCTGCCCGGCACCCTGGACGTGTCGGCGTTCTCCTACCTGATGGTCGAGGAGCGCCAACTGCACCGGCTCGGGGACCACCCCGACTTCAACTTCGACGGGTTCTGCATCGGCTTCGGCGCGGGCTGGGAGATCCGCTGGGCTGCGGGCCCGATCAAGCTGGAGGCATCGGCCAAGATCCTGGTCGGCTTCGGCACCAACCCGTTCATCCTCAAGGGCGGGATCTTCGTCCGCGGCGAGCTGAGCCTGGTCGTGATCTCCATCTCGGCCACCGGCAGCATCATCGCGACCGTCTGGGATGACGACGGGGTCAAGGTCAACCTCAAGGGCGAGTTCTGCGGCTCGGTGTCGTTCTTCTTCTTCTCGATCAAGGGCTGCGTCGGCGTCGAGATCGGCGACTCCCTGGACCCGACCGCACCGCCCCCACCGGCGCCGATCGGCAAGGTGTCGCTGACCGACCGCCGCGGGTTCACCACCGCGTTGGCTGGGCCCGGCGCCCCGGGTGCCGAGCAGACGGTCTGGCCCGACACCGTGCCGGTGATCGAATTCACCCACCACCTGGGTGTGGCCCTGGCCGCGGGCGCGTTCTCCCCCGGCAACGGTCCCGCCGGACCGGTCTGGTCGGGCACCAGCGAACTCAAATACGCCTACCGGCTGACCGGAGTCGAGATCATCCCCGACGGCGAACCCGCCCTGACCGGTCCCCTGGACTCCGGTTGGTGGCTGCCGACGGCGCGCCCCGGCGTGCTGGCCGACGGCGATGTCGCGGTCTCGGAGTCCGAGGGCATGTTCCTGGCGCTGCTGGCCTGGGACCCCAGTCCGTGGACCTACTGGCTCACCAACGGCGGCGCGGGCACGGACGCGGACCCCGCGCAGGTCCCGGGCCGGCTGTGTGACCCGCCGCCCCGCGCGGCACGCAACTGCGCGCTGGGCGCACTGGGCGAGCGGACGGGTGTCGACGCGGTGTCGATGCGCACCGCCGACACCGGCACGGCACCGTTCCCCTCCCGGTTCACCTGGCTGGCCCGCGAGCGCGCGTTCGGCCGGGCGTTGGCGCAGGTCACCCCCGACCTGGCCGCCCAGGGCTGGGCCCTGACCCCGGGGCAGGCCGGCGCCAGCCCGTTCGGTGACGTGTGGTGGCTGGCGAACGTCACCGCGTACTCCTTCACCGTGCGCACCACCGAGCTGCGCGGCCGGCTGGCTCCCGAGCTCGTCGATCCCGAACTGCTGCTCGTGGTCTGCCGGGACCTGCGCAAGCGCCCCCGTGAGCAGCCGGCCCGCACCTGCGCCGTGGTCGCCGACCACTTCCAGCCCGGCACCGACGTGGGTCGGTCGAACGCGATCGGCCCGGTCAAGGTCGAGTCGCGTGGTGACGCCATGCGCACGTTCGGCGGCGCCCCGAACGGTGGGGCGACGCTGCACTTCCCCGACAAGGGGATGGCCTTCCACCTGCCCGACCCCGCCGACGAGGTCGTGGTCACCGTCCTGCCGCTCGGCGGGTCGGTGAAGGCAGCGGCCTTCGACGCGCAGGGCGCACAGGCCGACGACGGCTTCGCACGGCAGGGTCGCGCTCCGGTGGAGATCGCCCTGAGCGGGTCGGGCATCGTGCGAGTCGAACTGCGCGGGGGCAACTTCGAGGTCGGCGTGGTGTCGATCTGCTGGTCAGCGGGCGCCGATCCGCAGGAGCCAGACGACGCGACGACCGGCAGCTTCCCAGTAGTGCTCGGGACGGCAGTGGGCGGCGGCGAGCAGGAGTGGACCGCCGAGGTCAAGGAGCGGATCACCGCCGGAGCGGGCACATGCATGCTCGTGCGCTACTCGCCGCGGGATCCTCAGCAGTCCTGGTCGATGGTGCGCATCCGCGAATGGGCGGGCACCGGGCGGGCGGACGCGGGTCGGGTCGGCGTCATGCAGCTGTGCGGCGTGAGCGCGAAGGCGGCCGCCGAGGCGGACGCGAACGCGGGCTACGCCCTGGACCTGCGCAACCTGCTCACGCTGCGCGGCCTCGAGTCGCCGGCCCGCAAGGACCTGCTCGAGGCCGACCGCGGGTACACGATCCGGGTCTCCTGGCAGTGGGACGGGTGGCTGAAGTCCGACAGCCAGCCCGAGCCGCCCGCAGCGGCACCCGCGAACGACTGGAAGGACGGTCCCGTCCAGTCCTACCGCTTCCGCACGGCCGCGTCCTCGACGGTGGCCGGGGTCCCACCGGCCGAGCTCACCGACGAGCAGAGCTTCGACCCCCGGTCGTTGCTGCGCTACCTGATCGCGTTCGAGCCCGATACCCGGTCCGCGCCGCACCTGCTCGACGACACGCTCCTGGTCCACCTGGCAGTCGACCATGCCGACCAGCTCAGCGCCCTGTACGGCCGCTCGATACAGCTGCGGCTTCGGCGCACGGACCCGCCGCCGGGGAGCCTGGCTACGGCAGCACACCCCCCGGACGAGCCGTTCGCGCTGATCTGGCTGCCTCTGTTCGACGAGTTCCGCCCCGTGGGACAGCGCCGGATGCTCGAGGCGATCCGAGAGGCCCCCTGCCTCGAGGAGCCGAACCTCGGCGGCACGACCGGCGAACTCACCGCCGATCTGGTCCCCGGTGCCTGGTACGACCTCATCCTGCTGGCCACCCCCACCAGCACCCCGGACGCCGAGGAGACCGTCATCTCCCGGGCGCACTTCCAGGCCTCGCGTTACCGCGACGAATCCGAACTGCTCGAGGCGCTGGGCTTCGGCACCGGCGAACCAACGGCCTTCATCGCGGCCGACGCCATGGTGGCCGCCGAGGTCCCCGGCGGCCCGCTGTCGGTCAGCGACGAGGACCTCGACGCGCTGCTGGCCGGCTCCGGGCTGGATCCGTGGCCGCTGGCCGACACGGCGCGCACGTCGATCCTGTGGTGGCGTGACGACGCGGACTGGAAGCTGGCCGGGGTGCTCCTCGAGGCCCCCGAGGCGATCGTGCGC
>JBAVKQ010000089.1:0-2276 GCA_049688395.1 Candidatus Nanopelagicales bacterium | reverse complement strand
TGCCCGGTCAGCGCCGTGCGAGGCCGGCGACGCGGTGGCCAGGTCGACGGGCAGTGCGTCAACGGCCATGGCCGGGCCGCGTCGGGAGCCTCTGGGGGCTGTGCGATCGGCAGAAGTGGAGCGGCTGGTCCCAGGGGGGCGAGTGGAGCGACTGGTCCCAGGGGCGCGAGTGGTGCGAGCGGTCCCCGGGCTGCGAGTGGTGCCAGTGGTGCGGGAGGTCCGTGCGGACTGCGAAGGCTTCCCCGGCAGGCCAGTCTGTGCCGGGCCGGATCGCGGTTGGCTGCGCCCATCGGTGCGCGTCGAACTCATCCAGGCCTCCCGTGCCGATCGATCCGCTCCACGGCCCGCAGCCGCACCGAGGCGGCCCGCGGATTGCGCAGGACCTCATCTTCCGATGCTTTCTGCGATCCGCGGGTCAGCACACGCGCAGTCGGTCGCAAATGTTGCGGGATCACCGGCAAACCGTGCGGGACCGGCGGATTGGTCCAAGCGACCAGCGCGGTCTTGACGATGCGGTCCTCCCCCGAGTGGTAGCTCAGCACCACCATCCGCCCGGCCGGACACAACGCCGACAGGGCGGCGGGTATGGCCTGCCGGAGCACGTCGAGTTCGGCATTGACCTCGATGCGCAGGGCTTGGAAGGTGCGCTTGGCCGGGTTGCCCCCGGTGCGCCGGGCCGGTGCCGGGATGGTCGCGCGGATAAGGTCCACGAGGCGCGCGCTGCTGGTGAAGGGCTCGTGCTCGCGTTCCCGGACGATTGCCCGGGCCAGCGGTACGGCGAACTTCTCCTCGCCGTACCTGCGCAGGATCCGCGCGAGATCGCCCTGGGGGTAGGTGTTGAGCACCTCGGCAGCGGTGATCCCGCTCGACTGGTCCATCCGCATGTCCAGGGCCACGTCCTGGGAGTAGGCGAACCCGCGGTCAGCGACGTCGAGCTGCATCGAGGAGACACCGAGGTCGAACAGGATCGCGTCGGCGCACCGATGGCCCAGACCCGCCAGCGCCTCGGGCAGCTGGTCGTAGACGCAGTGCACGGGTTGGAAGCGCGCGCCGAACGGGGCCAGTCGGGCGCTTGCCCGGGCCAGGGCGTCGGCGTCGCGGTCCAAGCCGACGACGGTGAGCTCGGGGTAGGCGGCGAGCATCGCCTCGGTGTGCCCGCCCAGGCCGAGGGTCGCGTCCACCGCCAGAGCGTCGGGTCGGGCCAGCGCGGGGCCGAGCAGGTCCAGACAGCGCTCGAGCAGGACCGGGACGTGCCCGGGATCGGATTGCACTACACCACCAGTTGATCGAGCACGAACAGGACCTCGGGGGCCCCCAGGACAGCCAGTGGTGGGGCTAGCAGACGGCGGATCAACTGCACGTGGCACCTCCTGGGAAGTGGGCCGTATCACCAGGCCCCCCGCCGCGGACTCCGGCACCGGGGAAGTGGCGTCGGTTGCTGTTCGGCGCCGGGGAAGTGGCGTCGAACACGCGGAGGGGAATCTTGTGGGACGGATGGGACAGCGCGGTCAGGGCGGTCAGGGCGGCCAGGGCGGTCAGGGCAGGCTGATCCCCCCCTCCTGGTCGAGATCGGCGAAGTCGGCCTCGTTGGCGGCCAGGTAGGCATCCCATGTGGAGGTCGACCAGATCTCGATGCGCGTGTCCGCGCCGACGACTGTGAGGTCGCGGTCCAACTCGGCGTAGTCGCGCAGCACGGCCGGGACGGTCAGCCGGCCCTGGCTGTCCAGCGACTCGTCGAACGCGGAGGAGAAGAAGACTCGGGAGATAGCCCGGGCGCGGGCGTTGGCCTGGCCGTTGGCGCGCAGGCCTGCGGCATAGGTCTCGAACTCCGCGCGGGGCCACACGATCAGGCAGTGGTCCTGGCCCTTGGTGAGCACCAGGCCGTCGCTGAGCAGCTCGCGGAACTTGGCCGGCAGGATGATCCGGCCCTTCGCGTCGAGCTTGGGGAAGTGCGTACCCAGGAACACGACGCGCTCACCTCCACTGCTCGGACCCCCCAGAACGCGGCGGAGTCAGCCACTTGGCTCTGACGCGCGCCACCATACTCCACATCCCTCCACTTGTCTCCCTTTCGCCTCCCAGTCAGGACCGGCTGCTCCCCGGGCACCGTTCGGCCCGCCTCACTGCCGCCCGCCGGCCCGAGGCAGCGGAGATGGCCGGCCCGGCATGACCCTGTCGCCGATCGATCCAGGATCGCGCGGCTCCCAACGGATCCATCCAGGTTTGCGGGGCGTTGCCTACCTCGAACGTGGATCGATCCCGGCGCGGAAGGGGCG
>JBAVKQ010000088.1:0-9788 GCA_049688395.1 Candidatus Nanopelagicales bacterium | reverse complement strand
GGCATCTGCGTCCTTGCGCTCGAAGTCGGGGGAATCCAGCGAGTGCACCAGGTAGTACGCGGCCTGACACCCGGTCAGAGCCTCGAGCAGACTCCGCGGATCGTGGACGTCGCCAAAGACGGCTGCAGCTGAGCCCTGATAGGACTCCGGGTGCCGCGTCATGGCCTGCACGTCATGGCCAGCTTCGATCAGAGCTGGGCACAACCGCCTCCACCGAGCCCGACTCGCAGCCTGACCCGAACTTGACCCATCAGAGAAGATCAAACCCATCCGAGCCATCTAGTCTCGCGGTATGCCCGAGTTCAGCTGGCGCCCGGCCAACGACGCGACGAGGGAGGACGTCGAGGCCGTGTTCGACGCCGGCGGCGCTCGCAGGTGCCGCTGCCAGGCGCTGAAGGTCCCGGGCTGGATCTGGCGCGACACGACCCAGGAGGAGCGCGACGCCGCGCTCCTGGAGCAGGCCGGCTGTGGCACGAACGGCCCGACGTCGGGCCTCGTTGGGTACGTCGACGGCGAGCCTGCTGGCTGGGTCGCGGTCGAGCCACGGGAGAACTACCCGAGGATCTGGGCCCGGCAGAAGTCGTGGATGAGGATGGCTCCCGACCTTGAGGGCGTCTGGTCGGTCACCTGCTTCGTCGTGCACAAGGGCTTCCGTCGACAGGGGCTGATGTACGAGCTCGCCGCCGCCACCGTCGAGTACGGCAGACAGGTCGGTGCTCGGGTTCTCGAGGGCTACCCCACCGAGGCGCCGCCGGGGAAGACCGTGATCTGGGACGAGGCGTCGGTCGGGCTGCTCCAGGTATTCCTCGACGCCGGCTACGCGGTCGAGGCGTCGCCCACCCTGCGCCGGCGGGTGGTGCGACACCGACTCGGCGCGTCGTCCTGACGGTGGGCTGCGCTCACATTTCGCGACTCCTCGAGTGTCGCCCCTGGGCCACCAATCCGGGGCGGCTCGTGCGGCGAACTACCTCTGACTGTTCGGCAACTGCGCACGCAGCGGAGGTGATCGGGGTGGGCACCGCGACGCACGATGACCCTCGCCACTGCCGGGCGGACTCGGCGGTGGTCCAGTGACTAGCGTGGCGCCCATGCCACTGCTCGATGACGGACTGCATGTCATCGATGGGGGCGACCGGTGGTGCGGGGAGCTGCTGCTGGCTGTCCACGCCACGATCAAGTCACTGCCCGAGGGCACGCTGGTCCGCATCGTGGCCTCCGACCCGGCGGCGCCCATCGACATCCCCGCGTGGTGCTACCTGACCGGGCATCACTACCAGGGTGAAGCCTGGCACGACGACCGCGTCGCCTATGACGTGGAACTCGGCCCACCGCGGGCGATCAGTCGCACTCCCTGGGTCCTCGCAGCAGACGATCACACCTGAACCGCCACCACCCACAATGAATGGAGCACCATGAGCATCCTCGTCTCCCTCGCCAGTTCCCACGACAACCCGGACCGGGCCACGGTCGCGTTCGTCGTCGCCTCGGCCAGTGCGGCGTCCGGCCAGGACACGACGCTCTTCCTGTCTGCCGACGGGGCCTGGCTCGGCGCCAAGGGCGAGGGCGAGAAGATCAACGAGCCGGGCTTCGCTGCCCTGGCGGACCTGCGCGACGGCTTCGTCGAGGCGGGCGGCAAAATCCTCGTGTGCACCCCGTGCGCCAAGCGCCGTGAGATCGGTCAGGACGACCTGGTTCCAGGGGCCGTCTTCGCTGGCGGGGCCGCGGTCGTTGCGATCCTGGCCGACGGCGCCGGCTCGATCTCGTACTGAGGGTCCGACATGACTGACGCTGATCTCGTGACCGATGAGGTCGTGGTCGCCGCGGAGTTCGATGGTGGCGACCTGGACTGCGGTGGTGGCCTGCTGCTGCTGCTGACCCGCAACCTGCGCCGGGTGGAGCCCGGTGAGGTGCTGGCCGTTCACACCCTGGAGCCCAGCGTGCCGGCAGACCTCGAGGACTGGGCCCGCCTGGCCGGGCACACGGTTATCGATTCGGTCATCGAGGGGGAGGGCTGGACCGTTCGGGTCCGCCGCGGCGGCGCGTCGAAGGTGGATCCGTTCTCCTCCGGGCCGGCCACGCCCCTGGGCGAGCGGCTGTGGATGTACACGAACTTCCACTGCAACCTCTCCTGCAGCTACTGCTGCGCCGACTCCTCCCCCCAGGCGCCGGCGCGTCTGCTGCCTGTTGCGGTGGCTGCCGCCGCGGCCGACGAGTTCGTCGCCCTCGGTGGGTGCGAGGTGGTCCTGACCGGCGGCGAGCCGTTCCTGCACCCCGAGATCGGGACCCTCGTCGCTGAGGTCTCGCAGCGGGCGCCGGTGGTGATCCTGACCAACGCGATGGTGTTCCAGAAGGGTGCCCGGCGCGCGGCGCTCGAGTCGATGGACCGGGAGCGGGTGACGCTGCAGATCAGCCTGGACTCGGCCGATCCCGGCCTGCACGACGCCAACCGGGGCGCCGGCTCGCACGCGCGGGCCGTGGCCGGGATCGGACTAGCGCGTTCCCTGGGGTTCCGGGTCAAGGTCGCCGCCACGCTCGACGAGCGGGCGACCTCCTCGACGGCCGCCCTGCATGCCCGTCTCGATGAGTTCGGGATCCCCACCGAGGACCGGCTGATCCGCCCGATTGCCCAGCAGGGGGCAGCGGACTACGGCGTCCCGGTCACGATCGACGAGGTCGCACCGGAGCCGACCCTGACCGCGGACGGGATCTGGTGGCATCCGGTGGCCATCACCGACACGCGGCTGAAGGTGGCCGATCACCCACTGCCGCTGGCCGAGGCATTCGGCACGATCCGCGACGCCGTCGAAGTCCAGGACGCCGCCCGCCAAGCGGGTCGGCGGCACGTCTTCCGCTGCGCCTGACCCCGACCGCGAGGAGCACGACCATGACCTCATCGGATCATCCGATCTCCGAGCACGCTACGGAGTCTCCTGTTCGGCTGCCTGACGATCGGATGGCGCACTTCAGCGCTGTCGTGGTGCGGGTGGTGGTCGGCCTGCTCTGGGTGGAGAACCTGTCGTGGAAGGTCCCCCCGCACTTCGGCGCCGACGACGACTCGGGGCTGTACTACTTCACCTCCCTGGCCGTCGAGTATCCGCTGCTGGCGCCGTACTCGGCGGTGATCGAGAACGTCGTGCTGCCCAACTTTGCGGTCTTCGGCTGGGGGGTGTTCCTCGTCGAGATCTTCCTGGGGCTGTTCCTCATCCTCGGTCTGGCCACCCGCTTCTGGGCTGTGGTCGGGCTGATCCAGACGGTCGCGATCTTCCTGAGCGTCGGGGCGGCGCCCAACGAGTGGAAGTGGAGCTACTTCCTCATGGCCGCGGCGCACCTGGCGGTCCTCGGGTTCGCCGCCGGCCGGGTGCTCGGGGTGGACGGTGCACTCAGGCGCAGGGTCACCGGCAACTCCCTGATCTCCCGGGCGTACCGGCTCAGCTCCTGACCGGGGGCATGCTCAGACCATGACCCAGGCGGCAGTCGCGGCGCGCACGACCACGAGGGCCCGCATCCCCCACCCCGCCCGGTGGCTCTTCGTCGTGGTGGGAGTGGTCGGGCTCGTGGGGTACGCCGTCCCTGTGCTGCGCCGGCTGCGCTACCCCTACGAGCTGTCGTTCTTCGAGGGCAGCACCGTCGAGGTGAGCGGACGCCTCGTCGACGGGCTGGCGTTGTACGGACCACCGTCTGCGGAGTTCACCCCGTGGCCCTACCCGCCCATGTACTTCTGGGTCACCTCGGTGGCCGCGGACCTGATGGGCCTGAGTCTGCCGACCATGCGGGTGGTGTCGGTGATCGCCAGTGTCGCCGTGCTTGCCCTCGTCGGGTTGGTCGTCAACCGGATGACGAGCAGTTCGGCTGCGGCCCTGCTGGGGATGGGCCTCTACGCCGCCACCTACCGGGTGTCGGGCGCGTGGGCCGACACCGCGCGCGTCGACTCGCTGTTCCTGGCGCTGGTCATGGCCGTGCTCGTCGTGGCCATGCGGGCCCGGACCCCGACCGGGGGGCTCGTCGTCGGCGCCCTTGTGGTCGCGGCCTTCCTCACCAAGCAGAACGCCCTCATCGCGGCAGCGCCCGTGCTGCTCGTGCTCCTGCTGCGCCGTCGCCGGGTCGGGGTCATCGCCAGTTCGGTCGCGGTGATCGGCAGCATGGGCAGCGTCCTGATCGGGGATGCCAGCACGAGAGGGTGGTACTCGCCCTACGTCGTGGCGCAGCTGCTCGGCCACGACACCAGGTTCGCGTGGCTGGTCTACCTCCCCGTGGTCGATGTCGTGCTCCCGTTCGCGCTGATCGTCGCGACGCTGGGCCTGCTCGCCCTGCGGCATCGGGCTGCGTGGTCCGAACGGCGCCCGACCGGGATGACAGACGACGCCGCCGTGGTGGCGGCCGGCATCGTCGGCCTCCTGCTCGCGGGTCTCGCGGGTCGGCTGCACGACGGGGGGTCGTCGAACGTGGCGATGCCGACGCACCTGGCGACCGCGATCGTGCTGGCCATCGCGCTGGCCCGCGTCGCTGGGTCGGGGGTGCTGACCCGCGGGGAGCTCTGGATGGCAGGTGGCGCCGCCGTGGCCCAGGTCCTGGTCCTGCAGGTGTGGCTCACCGGCATCGTGCCGACCCCGACCGATCGGGCGGCGGGAGATCAGTTCATCGCCGAGCTCGCCGCGCAGCCCAGCCCCGCCATCGTGACCTCGCACCCCTACTACGCGCGGCTGGCGGGGCAGTCCCCGGCGGTCTCCACGATTGCCGTGACCGACCTGCTCGACACGCGGTCGTCGCGGGCCCGGACCGCACTGGTCGGCCAGCTGCCGTGGTCGTTGGCGGGTGTCTCGGCGGTGGTGGTCGACAACGACGCCACATCGTTCCTGTTCGGCACGGACCTCGCCGACGACTTCACCCTCGTCTCCGACGACGCAGTACCGGGGGACGCCTTCGTCCCCGTCACGGACTTCCCCGTCAAGCCGCGGTGGGTGTACGTCCGCACCAGTGAGCTCACCCCGTGAGCGCCGCTGCGGGCAACGGCACGGCCGAGGTCGACGTCATCCTGCCCGTGCTCGACGAGGCGCAGAGCCTGCCCTGGGTGCTCGGGCGGATCCCCGAGGGCATGCGCGCGATCGTCGTCGACAACGGGTCCAGCGACGGGTCGGGCCAGATCGCGGCAGACCTGGGCGCCGTGGTCGTCCACGAACCGCGCAAGGGGTTCGGGTCGGCCTGCTTCGCCGGTCTGCTGGCCGCCTCAGCGCCGATCGTGGCCTACATGGACGCCGACTCCAGCTTCGACCCGTTGGACCTGAGTGCCGTGGTCGAGCCCGTCCGCGAGGGGTCCGCAGACCTCGTCCTGGGTGCCCGGGTGCCGGCCGCCGGGTCGTGGCCGTGGCACGCCCGGGTCGCGAATGGGGTCCTGGCGCGCTGGATCCGGCACAGGACGGGCATCCCGCTGACGGACCTGGGCCCGATGCGGGCCATCGGACGCGAGCAGCTGCTGGCCCTCGGTGTGGAGGACCGCGCCTTCGGATGGCCCTTGGAGATGGTGCTGCGGGCCACGCGTGCCGGCCTCGTGATCGACGAGCGGCCGGTCAGCTACGCCCCGCGGGTCGGGCAGTCGAAGGTGACCGGGACCGTGCGCGGGACCGCTGGCGCGGTCACGTCCATGTCGAAGCTCCTGCGGGCCTACGAATGAAGGTCCTGGTGATGGCGAAGGCCCCGGTGGCGGGCGCGGTCAAGACCCGGTTGTGCCCGCCCCTGCACCCGACCGAGGCCGCCGAACTGGCTGCGGCGGCGCTGACGGACACGTTGCACGTGGTCGCAGCCTGCGGCGCATCCGAGCGCTTCGTCGCCCTCGACGGGGAGCCCGGCCCGTGGCTGCCGCCCGGGTTCACGGTCATCGCCCAGCGCGGGGACACCTTCGCCGAGCGGCTGCAGAACGCCTGGACCGACACCGGCGGGCCGACCCTGCAGATCGGGATGGACACCCCCCAGGTGACCGCCGAATTGCTCGACGCCTCGTTGACTGCGCTGGACTCCTCGCCCGGCGCTGTACTCGGCCACGCCCACGACGGCGGGTGGTGGGCCCTGGGCATGCTCCGGGCCCACAAGGGAGTGTTCCGCGACATCCCGATGAGCACCCCGTCGACCGGAGCGCAGCAGGCTGACCGCCTGCACGACCTGGGCCTGGGCCCCGACCTGCTGCCGCCCCTGGTCGATGTCGATGAATGGCAACACGCCGTCGACGTTGCCCGCGCGGTCCCCGACGGGCGGTTCGGCCGTTGCGTGGCCGACCTCGTCACCCGGATCGAGCACCGATCCGTGCCAGGTCAGATCCGGCTCGGCCAGGGTCGAGCGGCGAGCGCAGGAGGAGCACCATGAAGGTCCTGGTGACCGGTGGCCTGGGATTCATCGGATCGCACATCACCGACGACCTGGTCGCCGAGGGCCACGACGTCGTCGTGGTGGACTCGTTGAGCCCGGCCGCCCATGCCGTCGACCCCAACTACCGCAACCCGCACGCCGAGTACCACCTCCTGGCCCTCGAGGACGTCGACGCGATCGCGGCACTGTGCGTGGGGATCGACGCCGTGTGCCACCAGGCGGCTCGGGTCGGGCTGGGTGTCGACTTCGATGACGTGACCGCCTATGTCGCCGACAACGACCTGGGCACGGCGGTCCTGATGCGGGCCCTGCACCGGGTGGGATTCGGCGGGCGGTTCGTGCAGGCCTCGAGCATGGTCGTCTACGGGGAGGGTGGCTACGCCTGCCCGGAGCACGGAACAGTCCGACCGGGCCCGCGCACCCGCGAGGCCCTGGCGGACGGGGAGTTCGAGCCCGGCTGCCCGACCTGCGGGGCCAGCCTCGCGACGCAGGTGGTGACCGAGGACCAGCCGCTGGACCCCCGAAACGTGTACGCCGCCACGAAGCTGCACCAGGAGCACCTCGGCCACGCGTTCGCCGCCGCCACCGGGTCCGACGTGGTCAGCCTGCGCTACCACAACGTCTACGGGCCGCGGATGCCCCGCGACACCCCCTACGCGGGAGTGGCCAGCATAGTGCGCAGCGCGTGCGAGGCCGGCCGGTCGCCGCGGGTCTTCGAGGACGGCGGGCAGCGCCGTGACTTCATCCACGTCGCTGACGTCGCCCTGGCCAACC
This sequence comes from Candidatus Nanopelagicales bacterium, assembly GCA_049688395.1. GTDB lineage: Bacteria > Actinomycetota > Actinomycetes > S36-B12 > CAIYMF01 > Prado023. Next base: position 2,657 of record JBAVKQ010000088.1, on the reverse strand, counting down.
GACTGGCCCTCACCGCGCCTGAGGTGATCATGGGCTCCTACAACATCGCCACCGGTCGCCCGACCACCATCGCCCAGATGGCCGACGCCGTCTGCTCGGGGGTGGGCGACGGCCAGATCGCTCCCCTCGTGACCGGCGAGTACCGGATCGGCGACGTCCGGCACATCACGGCCTCACCGGAGCTCGCGGAGCGCACCTTCGGATTCCGGGCCCGCATCGACGCCCCCGACGGCCTGCGTGCGTTCGCCACCGCCCCGATGCGGGCCTCACTGGCCGATCCGGCGGGCGCTGGTCAGCCCCCGTCGGAGTGAAGCGAGGCGGCGCGGCCGGCCGCATCGGCCAGCACGCTGCGCAGCCGATCCGTGCTGCGGGCGAACTCCGCCATCACCTCCGCCACCGTGACGCCCTCGCCCGTGGCGGCACCGGCGTCCACGTCGGTGACCAGCGCGATTGTCGCGTAGCAGAGGTCCATCTCGCGGGCGAGAACGGCCTCGGGATGCCCGGTCATGTTGACCACGGACCACCCCTGCGTCTGGAAGAACAGTGACTCCGCGCGGGTGGAGAACCGCGGCCCCTCGATGACCACCATCGCGCCGCCATCCTGCGCGTCCCACCCCTGCGCCGCGGCGGCGTCGAGGGCGACCTGGCGCAGCTCGGGGCAATAGGGGTCGGCGAACGAGGCGTGCACGGGGACGTCGTCGAACGCGTCGTGGAAGGTCTGGGTGCGGCCCCGGGTCCAGTCCACCAGCTGGTCGGGCACGACGAGGTCCCCGGGCCCGAGCCCGGGCGACAGGCCCCCGACCGCCGCCGGGGCGAGGATCGCTCGGACCCCCAGACTGTGCAGCGCCCAGATGTTCGCGCGGTAGTTGATCCGGTGCGGAGGAAGTCGGTGGTCCGTGCCGTGCCGGGCCAGGAACGCGACCGGGTTGCCGTCCACCTCGGCAAGCGTGACCGCGCTCGAGGGCGCACCGTAGGGGGTCTCGACCTGGACCTCGTGGCCGTCGAACATCGAGTACAGCCCAGACCCCCCGATGATCCCCACTGTCGCTGTCGGGTTCTCCACGGCTGCCTCCACGTTCCGCTGGGGTGCCGATGCTAGACGAGACCGCGCTGCCCGGACAGGTGGGCGCCCCGCGGCGGGCGTTGAACCAGTGCCCCACGGTTCAGCGCAGGCTCGCCTGCCACACGAGGATCCGGTCGAGCGCCTCGCCGACCACGTCGACGGGCGAGTCGAAGAACGGCCGCACGCTGCGGTGCCCGTCGACCTGATCGAAGTCCGTGCCCGAAGTCAGTGCCACGCCCACCTCGTCGAGCAGGCGCGCGCACCAGGTGACCGAGTCCAGCCCACTGGCCGACACATCTGCGTACAGGTAGAAGGCCCCATCGGCGGGGACCACCCCGGGTCAAGCCCAGAACCCGTGCCCCGCACACCAATGGGCGATGTCCTCGAGCTCGGTGGCGTCGATCTCGTGCCGGTCGGGTTGGCCGGCACGGCCACGACGAAGCCGTGCAGCGGCTGCTCCGCGTGGGCGGCTGCGAACATCTCGACCGTCGGCTGGAACCGGGTCCGCGGCCCGCAGGCCAGCCCCACCACCTCGCACCCGAGCGCGGTCAGGATGTTGCGGTAGGCCGGGTACCCGAGGCGGGCCAGCACGACCCGATCCGCTGGGTTGAACGCGGCCAGGAAGGCCAGGGTGAAGCCCCGGAGGAGCCCGTGGTGACTGCCACGCTGCTCGGCGCGAAAGTGAAGTCGTACCAGTCGCGGTGGTGCGCAGCGATCGCCGCACGTAGGGCGGGTACCCCCATCTCCTCTGTATACCCGAGACCGCCGCTGGTGCCGAGCAGGTTGATCGCCTGCTGACGCACCACGGCGCTCGCCCCCGCCGCCGGTTCGCCCGCGGCAAGGTTCAGCACGTCCTGGCCCACGGCTCGTCGGACGTTGGCCGCTGCGATGATCTCCATTACGGCGAACGGCGGCACCTGGGCCCGTGCGGTGACCTTCATGCCCGTCCGCCCCCGGTACGGTCCATGGCCCTTCAGGTGCTCGATGCCGCGTCGTGTTGGGCGGGACCGGGGTGCAGGTCCTCGACCCGGTGGCCGGTGGAATCGTGCCATTCCGTAGCCCTTCGGGGTGCTGGGTCAGTCGACCAAGAAGATCTCCAGCATCACCTGGTGCAGCCGTCGACTAGGTGTGATGCCCAGCCAGGTTGTCGAGCCTGGTGACGGGTGCGGCTTTCCCGATTGCTGAGTGGTGTCGAGCGTCGCTCTGGATGACCGCGTGAGGGTCGCCAGACGCCACTCGTGGTGAGCATGGCCCTTCTTCACGCTGGATGTCGCGGGCGCGTCACTGGCCCGTGGAGCACGGTTCTGGCGGTCCCGGCGAGGATTTCGGTGGGCGGTGGGCGGTGGCCGGGGTCCGATGGACGCGGGTCGGCGTGGCAAGCTGCAACACCAGTTGGCCCCTTCCACCCGGGCGGGGGCCCGGTGATGCTGTGCGGATGCGGAGTTCCCGAGCCTGTGAGCCTCACCCTGGACCTCGCCAAGGCAGAGGCGGACCTTGCCCCGTGGTGGGCGGTCCTGCCGGTCCTGTGGGCAGTCCTTGGCGCCCTGGGGGTACGCCAGGGCCAGGTCGGTGGCTGGGCCCAACGGCACCCGGG
>JBAVKQ010000087.1:0-7963 GCA_049688395.1 Candidatus Nanopelagicales bacterium | reverse complement strand
TCATCGGACCTGGTCGGCGGCTCGCCAACGTCTCAGCTCGCCGATGGCCCACCATCCTGGGCAAGCCTTCTGGCGGGTCTCGGGGTCCTGCTGATCGCGGTCGGCGTGATCGCCTTGATTCGCACTCGATCCGATCACAGCCACCGTTCGGCCTGACACCAGATCCATCGAGACTCCCGATCCGCCGAACAACGGAAGCCCTGGGGATGCGATGGCCCGAATCCTGTTCTCGGGAATCGATGCCTCCCCGCAAGCGCGCGATAGGCGGCGATAAGAGGTAGGTCAGACTGAGGATCTCACTCCTTCGCTCTGCCCTCCGATTTCACGGTTTCAGCTCCTCGAAGTTGGGGGCGGGAAGTGCTCCGGTAGAGGGGTACCAGTCGAGGAAGCCCCGGGCCGTGAGGATGCGGGGACGTTCCAGGCCAGCAGATAGGAAGGCCTTGTCGCCGGTCACGATGACGTCGACGGCACCGGCCACGGCAGCGTCAAGGATCGGCTGATCATCAGGGTCGGAGATGGGGACGCTCGGACCACTGGGGCTGGCGAGCTCGTAGTCGATACCGGCCAGAAGGCTGTCCAGAGCCGTCAACAGATCGGGGCCGCTTGCGTCGGACTGCCTCGTGGAGTTCGTCGATGATCCAGTCGGTCAGGACCAGTCGGTGCTCGTCGAGGACCAGGGCCAGGGCGTGCGCTGGTGTCGAGTTCGGGAACAGCAGTGCCGAGATGACGACGTTGGTGTCGACCAGGACACAGATCACGACACCTGACCACGCACGTCGTCAACCAGCGACTGGACCTCGGCGTCGTCGGCGACACCGAAGTCAGCCGCCGCGTCGGAGAATGCGGCCTGCGCTTGGGCCAGTGCTGCGAGCCCGGCCTTGGCGACGACTACCTCACCGTTGGACTTCTCCACGAACAAGACCTTGTCACCTGGAACCAGATGCAGCCGACGGCGCACCTCGACCGGAACTGTGATCTGGCCGTTGGCTGAGAGCTTGGCAAGGTTCATGACCACTCGATTCTTGAGATCCACGGAATCCTTGATTTAAGTGTACCTTCTCCGACTGCCAGCACCGGGCGGGACGACACGTCGCTCACGCTTGAGGTGACGATGCTCGCTCCCCAGTGCGCGACTGGCGGCCCAGTGACGCATCGGGCGCCGCGACACCGGGACGGTACGCGGCGTTGTGACGCGCGTTCGGAGCGCCCGGGATTGTCTGGGCTCGCGGTCCTGACGAATGATGGGTCGTTCCGGGGGTCGAATCCGGCGGTCAGCCTCTCGTGGGTGGCTACTCTCGCGTCCATGACGGACGACCTCACGTTCCTCGCGGTGCTGGAGAGCATCTTTCGATTGGACGGCCAGCTGGGACACGAGATTGTCTTCCTGTACTCGGGTCGGCTCGACCCGGTTCCCCCTGAGGTTGGCGCGACCCTTACCGAGGCTGACGGGAGTGTGGTCCCCGTCGTCTGGCGTTCGTTTCAGGGAGAGGACGAGGACCTACCTCTCTATCCCACAGCGGCCGACGCTTGGGCCCGGGGCCTCGCCGAGCAAGGCTCTGAGGAGGCCACGAACTGAACCACCTTCTGGGCCGTCCCCGGACTCCCGAGACCTGCGCTACCGGGGCGATTCGCGGCGCAGTGGGGCACCTTCGCTGCAACCTCGACAGCGTCGCTCGGCGTACCGTATGCGGTCCGTGCGCGGGCCACCCATGGGGGAACTGGGGCACCACGAGCCCTGGACGTAAAGCACAGGTCTGTCTGGCTGATGCCCGCGCGCTACCCGGTCACGTGGCCGGCCAGGGTCACGCCCCAGGCATGCGCACGCTCAGGCTCGCCGGGTTCGAGTGGGCCCTTCACGTCGGATACGCGGAAGTGTTCGGCGGGAACCAGCCGGGTCCCGCCGATTTTGGCTAGGCCCTTCTCGATGCTGGTCGAAGCGTGGTCCATGGCCACAACGACCTTGGGATGCGAGCCGCGGGTGTCATAGGCGACCGTCGGCAGCCCCGTGGGCAGGGCCGCGGACCCGAGCCACTCCCGCACCCCGATGCCCCGGCTGACCAGCGGGACGTCGGACTTGGCTGCGGCGTCCTGACGCGTGTTGGGTCTGGGCATGCTCCAGGCGTGGTTGGGTGACCCCACGATCAGGAGGTCCACGTCCGCGCCGATCACTGTCGGGGCGACACCCACCTCGATCGCCGCGGCGGTCACCCCCGCCTCGTTCAACCCAGCCGCAATGGCCCGCGCCACCTGCTGGTTGTCGCCGAACATGGACTCATAGATCACCACAGCCCGCATGCACCCAACTCTAGGCCCGCACCAACTCCGGGGATCGACGCCCGGGCGGGGTCTGCTGACCGGCGGCCTGCGGGTGTTTACCTCCCTGTGTGGAGCAACGATTGACCGCCGACCTGCATGAGTTGGTGTACGCGATGGACGCCTTCTCGCAGCGGATACTGCGTGGTCGTTTCGGGGTGGAGCGCAACCTGTTTGCCTTCTTGGTGCCCCTTGCCTCCGGGACGTGGGCAACCTTGCGGCGGTGGCCGCGCTTCTGACCGGGATGCTGGGTGCGCGAAGGGGGTCGGTCCGCGCCTTCCAAGTCTGGGTCGGGTCGTTGCTCTACTTGACCTATGCCTTCGTCATCTATGCGATGAGCGTCCACTTCGGGTCCCTGTTCCTGCCCTACGTCGCCGTGCTGGGGCTGTCCGCATACTCCGCGCTCTTCGGACTGCTCGCCTGGTCAGGCAGAGCTGTGGTCCCAGCACGGGCACGCACCCTCGGCGTGGGGGTGATCTCATTGATCGCGGTCGACTTCGCGTTGCTGTGGCTGGGTTCCATCGCCGGGGCACTGGCCGCCGGCCGCCCACCAACCGAGCTGACCGAAGCGGGACTGACCGCCAACCCTGTGCACGTCCTGGACCTGGCCCTCGTGCTCCCAGGCATGCTGATCGTCGCGATGCGCGCACACACCCGAAAACCGGGCGGCGAGCAACTGCTCGCGCCCTGGCTGGTGTTCGCTGCGCTGATGGGGGCCAGCATCGTGGCGGCCATGCTCTTCGCCGCAGCCGCACCAGGACCCCTGCTCATGCTCGCGCTCATCACAGTCCTGAGTGCCGTGACCGCCACCATCGTCCTCACAGCCACCACCACCGCTCCCAGCTCACCACTGAGTTAGGCCGCTGCCCCCCACCACGCTGGTGCGCCGTCCGACGAGAAGCCGAAGACCCAAGTCCATACCGAATGTCACCGGACACACAACGGCGCAGTGGGTACACGGATCCAGACCGTGCCACCGGCCGCAACTCATTGGAATCGCCGTCCAGACCCCCTCGCTCTCCCCATGCGAACCGAGAGTAGTGAAGGATCCGCCTCCAACACTCCCGCAGTCCCGGAGGCCCCGATCGCCGGATGAGGATCCCCATCTGGAGAGATCTCACCAAGCCCAGGCCTTTGCCTCGACCGCTGGGCATGGTGGTCATGGTGTGATTCGGCTGGCCGCGGGGTGGGCGGTGGAGGGCGTGGCGGGATCCGCACGCGGGGACGCCGCAACGGGTCACCCGCCTAGTTTCTGCTCGATCCGGCGTATGTCTTCGGCGTCTTTGGAGCGCGGAGGCATTCCGGGCACCCACATGGGCATCATCTGTTTGATCTCGACCTGTGCCCGTGGGCTGATCACGGGGCAGCGCAGGGCGCCAATGTGGCCGACCACTGCGCCGGAGAGCATGGCAGCGGGCCACTGACTTCCTCGCCAGGGCCCGCCACCGACGACCACGCGGCCCTCGTCGTCGCGCTCCAGGGGAGCGAACCCGAGTTCGACGGAATCGCGGAGAAGATCGCGCTGCTGGTCCTGCGGGTGGACCCCGACTTCGCTCCAGCCGCTGGCAACGAGGCGCTCCACGAGCTCAGGAAGGTCACGCCGCCAGGCGAAGAAGTCGACATCCACATGCTCGCGGCTGATCTCGCCCAAGTAGAAGTCCATGGCCCAACCGCCGCGCAGCCAGACCTCGGTGCCCGCCCGGTGGCTAACGGCCAGCACCTCCGCCACGGCTGCCAACTGCTCCCTGGCCAGGCTCACCCAACGACCCTACCCAGAGCGGTGAACTCTCAGCGCCGCACACCGTCCCGCGAGCCGATCCTTGCCGGAGGGCGCGGCGCAAGTGGCGATCGCTACGCTCGGCGAGTGCGTGAGGAGCAACAGCCCGGCAGCGTCCGTTTCGTGGGCGTCTCGTTGGACTGCGCTGATCCGGTGAGGTTGGCCGAGTTCTACCTGCAGCTGCTCGGCGGCAGGATCCTGTGGCGCAGAGACTCCAGCGTCGGAGTGCAGGTGCCCGGCGTGCTGCTGATCTGCCAGAAGGCGGTGCACTACCGCCCGCCGGTGTGGCCTGAAGCGTCGATCGTCCACCCGGACCTGACCGCCGGCAGCCAGCTCGATGAGCCGGAGCAACGAGCCGTCGCCTTGGGGGCAAGCGTTGCCGAGCCTCAGGCGGACCCACGGTGGAGGGTTCTGCTGGACCCGGACGGACATCCCTTCTGCATCACCACGGTGGCGCCGCCTGCTGAGACGCTAGGTCTCTGAACCTCGCTTCGGGTTGGGTGTGCAGGAAGGCACCCTGCGGGGCACCACCCTCTGGCCCACCGGCGTGACAGTTCACCCGCAGCGGAGAGACGCATCTGCGTCACTGTTCAGCCCGCGCGTGGTCGAGGTCGGCCTGGGTCAGCACTGCCCGTGTCTGGACCTCGACATCGGTCAACGGTCCATGGGCTCGCCCGCTGCGGTCGATGGCGCACACAGCTGTCGAGACGGTCGCGCCGAGGTCACCCAGCGCGATGGTGGCACCGCGGGCGGCGCCGCCGGTGGTCAGCACGTCCTCGATCAGGGTGACACGTCGTCGGGCGACGTCGGGGCCTTCGGCGAGCCGGCGGGTGCCGTAGTTCTTGGCTGTCTTTCGAACGAACACCGCAGGAAGCCCCGTGATCGAGCTGACCATCGTCGCGAGGGGGATCCCGCCGAGCTCGAGTCCGCCGAGGACCTCGCTGTCTGGGGGAAGGAGCGGGAACCATCGCTTCGGCTACCGCCCGCAGGATCGGCGGCTGCGCCTCGAAGAGGTACTTGTCGAAGTACTCGGTGGATGTTTGGCCGGACCGCAACGTGAAGGTCCCGGTGACGCGGCAAGTCCTGTCGATCAAGCGAGCCAGGTCGAGTCGATCCACGGCCTCAGGATGTCACGAAGCAGAGTGGACCACGACATGTGGCCGAGTTCACGCGGGGCTTACGACCGCGAGGGTCCGACCACCCAACTGGCCTACCGGGCCCGGTATGTGAGCGCAGCCCGCAGACCGATCCCCGACCGGGACTTCGGGCCCCAGAGAGGGCGCCCATTTCGCCCAGATGGGGCGTGCCTACCCGACGGACTGGTGACGCCGTTCAGCAGACTGGGCTGCGTCAGGGTGGGGGGTGATCCAGACTCGATCTGACCACCTCGCGCAAGTCCAGGAGGAGGGGCTCGACGTCATCGATGGCTGGCTGCTGGCGGGCACATGCCGAGGCCATGTCTGCCCCTGGTCCTGCCCTGGACCTACCTGTGTGACGTGACGGTGACGTTGTCGACCTGCGCGGTGGCTGGTTCTTCCTCGGCTCGTAGCCATAGGCCAGCCCCTGCGAATGCGCCTGCTGCCTGGGTGTCGAATCGCTCATCGACACACGTGATGACGGCTCGACCGTCCAGGTAGCCGGTCAAGGTGATGCCGCTGCCCTGAACCCCTTCCTGCTCGCCGCTCAGTGCGATATCACCGCCGCGGACGTTGGCCAACGTAGACGGCCCCTCGCACTCCAATTCGGGGCCGGTGATCCACGCTCCAGCCCCCGGAACCAGGGCGAAGACGTAGTTCTGCCCGTCGGTGCGAGCCAGATAGAGCCCGAACCCGCCTTGTTCCCCCGCCTCAGTGAGTTCCATGTCGGCGTCAATACGCACTCGCTTGGCGGCCCAGATCGAAGTGACCCCGACCGTCAGCGACTTGCCCAGGTTTCGGTTGGTCGTCACGTACTCGCCGTCCACGACTGCTGCGCTTCCTTCGGGCTCTTCCCAGACGTCGAACTGACCAGCCCCGCTGTTGAACTCCTCCTCATACATCAGTTCGTTGCTCGTGATGACGGTGGCCAAGCTCATGGCGTAGACGAGGAGGCCCGGGATCAGCCCACAGCCGAGTGCCACGATCACCCACAACCACCAAGGAGCGCGGGGGCGCCTGGCAGGTGCCGGCGGCTCGATGGGGGCTGGCCCCGGGTGCCAGCTGCTCGGTTGCTCGGGCGGGTAGTAGCGCCCATCGTTGGCCAGCCACCAGCCCGGGGCCTGCGCCGCCCTCGAGGTATCGCCCCAGTGCTCGCCGTCCCACCAGAGCGCCTGGGACGCATCCATCGGGTTCGGGTACCAGCCGGGCGGAGCCACGACCTCGTGGCCTGCCGATTCCCGAGTGTCCTCAGTCCTGGTCATCAGAACGTCCTCGGCGCTACAGCCCGGCGTTAGTCAGGAAGTCCTGCAAGGCTGCGGAGTAGGCCTCGGGGTCGACGTTCCAACTGCCCACGTGCTGGGCGTCGGGCTGGTCCACCTTCGTGGCCGTGGGCCCCAGCGCATCGGCCAGTCCCTGGGCGATGGACGGGTCGACGGTGGTGTCCTTGCCACCCTGGTAGATCAGGGTGGGCGCGGTGACCCGGTCGGCCCGGGCGGTGTAGTCGTAGTCGTCGAAGTCGATGCCCAATCGCCACTGCGTCATCAGCAGGGCCATCGACTCGAGGGACTCAGGGATCGGCGCGCCCACCACCGGGAGGCTGCGGGCATCACCGAGAGCGTCGACGTTGCCAGCAAGGTCCGCCGGCGGGGAGTCCAGGATCACGGCGTCGACGTCGGCGGCCTGCGGGCTGGAGGTGAGGAAGCCCAGAGTCACGGCTGCTCCGTGGCTCACGCCGCCGAGGATGATCTTCTGCGCCCCCCGCGCCTGGGCGTAGGCGACCGCTGCCTCCACCTGGGGGACCTCGATCGTGCCGTACCCGTAGCGACCGTCGGGGGATGCCGGCACACCGGGGTCGTTGACGTAGGTGATGAGCAGGCAGTTCACGCTTCGTTCGTTGAGGATGGTGGCCATCCTCAGCATCTCCGCCGGGTAGCCGCCCTTGCCGTGGATCAGAACCGCCCACGTGGTCGATGTTCCGGGGATGACCCACGCCGGGTACTGCGTGCCTTGGCTCTCGATCGTCACCTCGGTGTACTCAAGGCCGAGCTGCTCGGGGCTGGTCCAGACGTCGCGGTTCACTCCCGCGGACGCTCCGGCGCTGGGAACCTCGCCCACGAGGTCGAGGATCGGTCGGGTGACCGTGGCCCCCTGCGACGAACTCGCGGGCCCGGCGACGATCAGGGTGTCGCCGACCTTGATCCCGACGATCGCATTGGCATACCGGTCCGGCGATGCGGAGCCCTCGTCGAGAGTCATGACCACGGTCCCGGCAGCCCCTGCGGCCGAGGTGGTGACCTCGGTCAGTGTCCCGGTCTGGGTCGTGGCCGGGACGCCTGGGCGCACCTCGAAGACGTCGTTGTTGACCACGCTGGAGAAGTAGTACCCGCCACCGAGGTAGAAGAGCGTGACCAACGCAACCAAGGCTGCCAGGAGTACCCACGGCCACCGCCGCCGGCGGGTCGGTGACATGCTGCTGCTCGGGGGTTCAGTTGAGGTGCTCGTACCGGGTTTCCTGTTCTCGGGTTTTGTCCTCATACCTTCACCGATACGCCCACGGGGCGGGCAGTACCAGTGCCGAACGGCCCGATCTCGATGTCGGCCGAAGGAGGGTCACGGGGCACGACGGGGGAAGGTCCCGGCCGGGGTCGGGGCCCCTCAGCGATCTGGGACCGGCGACCTGTCGCGCTCGGGCAGCGCTGCTGCCAGCAGCGTGGCCGCGGCGGCCACCACCAGGACC
>JBAVKQ010000086.1:0-2793 GCA_049688395.1 Candidatus Nanopelagicales bacterium | reverse complement strand
CGCCGCCTGCGGACGCACCTATGACCAGGGGGCGCAGGGCCCCCAGACCTGGGCTGAGTCGCAGGACAATGATGGAGTCACGACGGTGCGCGGCGGGTCTTCTGCTATCTGGATCGACCGGTCCAGGAGAGGGAGTGCTGCTAAACCAACCTGCCGCGACGTACGTCCCGAGTCTCAACGAGATCACCGGAGGAGGTCAGCATGCGTGCGAGCTCGATCATGCTGATCGCGGCGGTGGTGGCTGCCTTGGCCGCGTGTGCTGAGCCCGGGGACACGGCGGCGACCTCGCCCGCGTCGGCGACGCTGGCCGGCGACTGGGTTCTGGCCGAGGGCATCGACGTCGTCGACGGCTACCCCGTGACGTTGTCGATCGACGGGACGACCGCTGGCGGACGATCGGCCTGCAACAGCTACGGCGCGAGGGTTGTGCTCGATGGCTCAGCAGTTCGCTTCGACCAGGTGTCGTCCACCGACATGGGGTGCGATCCGGCAGTCATGGACGTGGAGGCGGCCTACGTCGATGCGCTCGTCCAAGTGCGGTCCTGGTCAATCGCGAGTGGACAGCTGCAACTCGACGGGCCCACGCCATTGGTGTTCGACCCACGGCCGGCGGTGCCGACCGAGGCGCTCGTCGACACCACGTGGACGCTCGAGTCACTGGTGAGCGGCGACACCGTCCAGTCGGTACATGGACAGCCGGCCACGCTGGTGCTGCTGTCCGACGGGACTCTGACCGCCGGCACCGGGTGCCGCACGCTGTCGGGCAGGTGGGTGCAGTCGGGGGCCGAGGTGTTCCTGCCGGAACTGGCCGCCGACGGTGACTGCCCGGCCGATCTGGCCGGCCAGGACAACCATGTGGTGTCCGTGCTCGGTGACGGGTTCACCGCGCAGGTCGACGGCAACGTGCTCACGGTGACGTCCATGGGAGACAAGGGCTTGGTCTACCGTGCTTGGCCAGCCGACGACTCAGATGACAGCTGACGGCTCGACAACTACCCCCGGAGCTCCGGCCCGGGACCACCTCGAGGGGAGGCGGAGGCCTCAACCGCGGCCGTGACCGACCGACCGAACGGAAGCCAGTCGGCTCGAGTCGTTGCCTCAGCAAGGCGCGCAGAGTTGGACTCTCCGAGTGAGCAAGCCGTGCCGCAAACGCCAGCGACCTGACCCCTACCGCCGCGTAGCGCGCGCTGCTCTTTCGATTAGGGAGCCGTGTTGCCGCCGAACCTCGATCCTGCAGGCACTGATGATCCTTGATGGGTGCGGTGTGGCTCAGTGTCGGGGTGCCGGCAAGACGCCGATGCCGTGAGTGTCGGAACTACCGAGGTAGAGCATGCCCTCGTGCTCCAGCACGCTGGTGATGAATGGGTACCGGCTGCCGGTGGGGTCCTGAAGGGTCCGCGTGATCTGGCCGTCGGGGTCCAGGGCCAGCACGTACCCGGTTTTGGGGAACCGTTCGCGCAGGGGTCGGGGCGCCCGCATCAGGGCTCGGCGCAGGAGCGGGTGCGGCATCAGCGGATCGGCCGTTGCTCGGGACTGCGGGCCGCCGGGCAGGGCCACCCAGTAGAGGCCGTCCGGGCTGGTGGTGATGTTGTCCGGGCCGCCGGGCAGGTTGTCGGCGAACACCTCGCTCTGGCCCGCTCGGGGTCCCTGCAGCCATAGGCGCAGCACCCGATACATGCCGGACTCGGCGACCAGCAGGTAGTCCTGGTCGGGGCTCAGGGTGACTCCGTTGGCGAAATGGAGCCCGTCGAGAAGCACCTTGGTGGTGCCGGTGCCCAAGTCGTGGGCCAGCAGCCGTCCGTTGGGGCGGTGCTCCACCAGGTCCGTGAGGTACTGCTCGATGGGGTACTTGGTCGATGCGTCGGACAGGAACACGGTTCCGTCACTGGCTACCGCGAGGTCGTCGGCGCAGTTGATCGGCGCCCCATCGACGTGGTCGGCCAGCGTCGTGACCTCACCGGTGCGCGGGTCCACCGCGATCAGCCCACGCCGCGCGTCGGCGACGAACAGGCGTCCATCCGGGGCGACCTGCATCCCCAGGGGTCGACCCGCGGTAGCCACGTCACGAACGCTCGACCCGTCCGCGGCGACCTGGACGATCCGCCCATCTGCCAGGCCCGTGTACAGGCTGCCGTCAGCGGCGACCGCGACGCTTTCCGGGCCGGGGCAATTCCCAGCGATCACCTCGACCGCCGCCAGCGCATGGTTCACTGCCAGTACCCCGACCGGCTCCGGGGCCGGGGGCGGGACCCAGACAGCCGGGTCGAACCCGGCCGGGCCGAGTACCCGGGCCGTGGTCGCACCCAGCCACTCCCGAGCAGTGGTCAGCGACCTTCTCGCGCTGTCCGGAACGGTTGGCGAACTCACCTTGACCATCTTGATCTCCTTCCCGTCCCGACGCATCGACCGTCGCCCGAAGTGCCGGCGGCATCGCAACCCCAGCACCTCCATCGTCACCGGAACGACCCTTGCACCACTAGAGCCGACCGACCCTCGGGCGCTGTCGAATCCCCGTCCGATGGAAAGTACCCATCGCCAGGTTGCCAGGACGCTGCGGTCCCCCGAGCGGGGCGAGATCGCAGGCGCCCTGGGAGAGCGAGGTTTCCGCGAGCAACCATGCCCGGCCGGCAGACACCAGAAGCGTCGAACTCGACCGTGCGTCCTTCCGCCGCCTGCGGACGCACCTATGACCAGGGGGCGCAGGGCCCCCAGACCTGGGCTGAGTCGCAGGACAATGATGGAGTCACGACGGTGCGCGGCGGGTCTTCTGCTATCTGGATCGACCGGTCCAGG
>JBAVKQ010000085.1:0-9091 GCA_049688395.1 Candidatus Nanopelagicales bacterium | reverse complement strand
CGCAAAATGTCCGCAGGACCCGCCGAACGGAGCCGGATTCCCACGAACGTCTGCGGACGGTGAAGTGCCATCTGACCTGCGACGATGTCCAAGTCTGAGCACGAACCGGGGCGGCGACTGCACGCATATGAATCTCTCATAACCCAGAGGTCGCAGGTTCAAATCCTGCCCCCGCAACAAGTAACACCGCAGGTCAGAGGCCAGTTTCCGGGAAACCGGGGACTGGCCTTCTGCGTGAAGGGCTGCGGACATCTGCGGACATCGGATGCCAGCGAACGGCTGCGGACGACTCGCGACCTCTGGGTTGGGCTGCTTCAAATCTTCTACAAGACGCCTCCCACCCCGAGCGGCAGCGAACGCACCCCAACGGTGGCGGTGGACGTCGTCCCGGGGACCTAGCACGAGGACGCGCGGACAGGGGTGCTGCTCGGGATCGGCGACGCCCGGGGCCCTGGCCGCCTTCCAGCACTCAGCCCGCGGCCTTCCCCGATGCGCCTACGAAGCGGGCTGCCTGCTCGTCGGACAGTGCGGCGTCGATGCGTGCCCGAAGGGCCTGGTTCATTGGTGGGAGTTGGTCGATGGGCCACCACCGCACGTCGGTGCTCTCGTCGTCGCCGATCCGTGGCTCTCCGGAGAGCCACGTGCAGGCGAAGCACTGGTCGAGGTAGGCAGCCCGGTCGCCGTTGGGGTACACGACCTCAGGGATCACCGAGGTGGATGCGAGCCGATCAACCCGCACGAGGACACCTGTCTCCTCCCAGACTTCTCGGGCAGCACACACCGCAGGTTCCTCGCAGGGATCTACGATGCCGGTCACTGGAGCCCATTGGCCAGTGTCGGTGCGGCGCACGAGCAGCACCTGCCCGCCTTGGCGCACCACCGCCGTAACACCAGGTATCCACAACTGGGACTGCCCGACGTGGCGCCGCAACTCGACGACGAACTCTGGAGTCGGCATGTTCGACAGCCTACGCAGGCGGAGGTGGCCACCGATGGCTCGTGAAGCCTGCCAACCTGCGTGACAGGCGGCGAAGTGGGGCACATTCGAGTGGCGCTCATATCGGCGCGACGAAGCGTCTCGTGTCGCGTGCTGGAGTTGGCTGACAGCTCCGGCTGCGAGGGCTGGCGCGCCTATTCTCGGAACATGGGGCGGAACCGCGGTCAGCACTTCCCGTCGGTGAAGGATGGTCCGGGCTGGCGGTGCCATGGCTGCTGGGTTCGCAGCGCGAAGCGGATCAGCTAAGCCATCTCAAGTCGTGTGATGGCGCCTGCCGCATTGACGGCTGCCCCGATCACTACCCGGACGGGGGCCAGTCCCAGTACCGATCGCCAAGAAGTCGGAACAGGTAGGCATCGCCTGCGGGCGCGGGGCAGGACCCAATTCCAGCCGGTCCTGGGCCAGGGCACTGCTGGCGGTCGCGGGCACGGTCCTTGACGTTCCTCGCGGTGTGGATGGCTTGCCGAGCATAACGCGGGACGTTATGCTCAATCCTCGTGATCCGATCGTTCGGCAACGACGCCACCGAACGGTTGTGGTCACGGCACCGGAGCAAGGAGCTGGATCCGCGGATCGAGCGGGTGGCGCTGCGCAAGCTGGCCATGCTCGATGCGGCCGAGACGCTCAAGGACCTGCGGGTGCCGCCAGGCAATCGTTTGGAGGCGTTGCGCGGCGATCGGGTCGGGCAACACAGCATCCGCATCAACCAGCAGTGGCGGATCTGCTTCACCTGGACCGATGCCGGTCCCCAGGACGTCCAGATCGTGGACTACCACTAGGAGGTGGTGACAATGGCCGAGATCAACCCGGTGCACCCTGGCGAGGTACTGATGGAGGAGTTCCTCGAGCCGCTGGGAGTCACCCAGCATCAGCTGGCAGTCGAGATCGGAGTGCCGCCACGGCGGATCAACGAGATCGTGCACGGCAAGCGTCGGATCACCGCGGACACTGCGCTTCGACTCGCTCGGTACTTCGGCACGACGGACCGCTTCTGGCTGAACCTGCAGACCCGCTACGACCTGGAGATCGAGAAGGACAACCTGGGCGCCGCTCTCGAGGCGATCCGCCCGCTGAAGTCCGCCTGACCCCGCCCAATGAGCAAGCCGGGGCGTGCGCGACAAGAGGGATGGGGCGCGTCCCGGCCAGCGAGGTTGCCGTTGCCGAGGCTGGAGGCGATCGGAACCGCCCCGGCGATCTGCGAACTCCATGGGACAAACGCCGGTCCCTCTGGGCGCTGCTATGCCCAAGTGAAGTCGCCCAACTGGCGGCCCCAAGTGAAGTCGCCCAACTGGCGGCGCTGTGGGGCAGGTCGAGGTCCGGCCGTCGTCGGCTAGCCCTGGGTCCGTAGGCTGGCGGATCTGAGCATGTACGAGGCCAGTTTCGAAGGAGATGGTTCGTGCGCTCTGATCGACGCGGCCGAAGGGACCGAATGCTCGTGGTCGAGCGTTGCCTCGTGGGCGGCTGACTGGTTCCACATGGAGTTCGTCGCCGACCAGGTCGTAACAGCCCAACCGCTTCCTACCATCCATCACGTACAGCCGGTCCTTGCCGTACCGGGTCCACCGGTTCACGCTCACCCCGCCCCTGCCCAGCGTTATTCCGGCCAAGGCCGAGTCCCATTCCGCGAAGGGGGGTCACAGAATGTTGACCTTCCTGTCGGTTCACGTTACGGCTCAGTGCGGCCCCAATGTGGAGCCGGATGTTGACGGTTATCGGGAACACTCGGGGACGGGCCAGCCGTTCCGATTCCGTGTCGTGTGCCGCGAGTTCACAGGCGAACTCTGGGCGAGCACGCGGACCTGTCGCCTGTACTCACGCGATCGCCCCGGGACGACCACGTCGTGTCCGGGATCAGGAGGGCCATGGAGTGAGACTCGGTGTAAGGATCTCGTGACATTGCGCACTGTAAGGGTTCCGTGACAGGCTACGGTAGCCTTACAGTGCGCAATGTAAGGTAGCCCTTACACCTAGGAGGTTGTCATGCAAGCGGTGCGGTCTACCGCAGCCGTAGGAGCGGTCGCGCGCGCAGCTCGGATACGTCTGGGTTGGAGCCAGCAGCAGGCTGCTGACCAAGCGGGGGTATCGCGCCGCTTCGTGAACATGCTCGAGGGCGGGGAGCACCGCAACGCCGAGTTGTGGCGCGTCCTGGCGCTACTCGAGGCGCTCGGCGTAGAACTGCTCACAGCCGGTTCCGACGGCTCGGCCGGAGGAACCACCGAGGCATCGCCCACCAGCTCGGGAGGGGACGGCTTCGACCTTGACCGACACCTGTCGGGGTTCCGCAAGGGCAGTCCCCCGTGAGTGGCATCGGCGGGGCGGTGCCGGTGCGGGTCGGCCGCCTGCTCGAGGTGCACATGCACGGCCGCCACATCGCAGATCTGACCAGCACGCGAGAGGGGCGCGCGAAGCTGGAGTACCAACCTGGTGCGTCGGACCTGACGGTGGGCCTGTCGTGTTCCTTGCCGTCGGTCGGTGTGCGTTACCAGGGCGAGGAGGTCCTGAACTGGCTAGGCGGGTTGTTGCCGGACCGCTCGGAGGTCCTGGCGGCGTGGCGAAGCAGATACGGCGTGCGTCGGTCGGACGCATTTGCGCTGCTCTGGCACGTGGGGCAGGACGTGGCCGGTGCCGCTCGGTTCATCCAGCCCGGCACCGACCCGGTTTCCCGGTCGCTGCGACCTGTGTCCGATGTCGAGGTCGGTCGTCGCGTGCGCGACCTCACCGCGGACGCCTCAGCGTGGTCGCCGTCGACGGGCACAGGGCAGTTCAGCCTCGCGGGCGCACAGGCGAAGTTCGCGCTGGCGCGGACCGACTCCGGGTGGGCGGTGCCCTCCGGTGCCGCCCCGACGACGCACATCTTCAAGCCGGCCATCCCTAGGCTGGCAGACCAGGACCTGAACGAGCACCTGACGATGCGACTCGCAGCGGAGGTCGGTCTCCCGGTGGCGCCGACCTGGCTGGAGGAGTTCGATGGTGCCCGCGTGCTCATCGTGCGGCGCTTCGACCGGTACCCCGACGACACTGGTGCCTGGCACCGGGTCCATCAGGAGGACGCAGTGCAGGCGCTGGGGCTCTCACCGAGCCTGAAGTACGAGTCGCAGGGGGGTCCCGGTGCCAAGCGTGTCCTTGGAGTGCTTCGCGACCACGTCACGGACGGACATGCGCTCGAGGACATTGCCACCTTCCTTGATGCGGTCGCGTTCAACTGGTTGGTCGTGGGTACGGACGCGCATGCGCGAAACTACGCGGTGTTGCACCACGGCCAGTCCACGCGTCTGGCGCCGCTGTACGACCTGAACTCTTTCCTGCCGTACCGGGGCGATAGGCCGTCGTCGTTGGCGATGCGGGTGGGCTTCACGGAAGTTGACCCGGCACAGGTCTCGCGCAGCGACTGGGACGAACTCGCTCGGGACTGTGCGGTTGACTCAGAGCAACTGCTGGCGCGCATCGAGGACATGGCCGGGCGCATCGTTCTGGCCGCCGAACGAGTCGTCGAGGCCCCGGACGTCACACGATGGGAGTCGAGCGTGCCCGCGATCCTGCTGGACCTGCTCGACGAGCATGTCACGGCCTGCAGAGTCCGCCTGTAGCCCGGCGCTGAATATGCCCGGCAGACCAGTCGGGGACTCCCTAGTTACCGGGCTGACTGGCTTTCGGGTCGCTTGGGGAATGGCCGCAAGATGACCTGGACGTTGATGATGAACACGACTCAGTGGTTGCCCAGGGCCTGCACCAGCTGCGCAAGACGGGCGATGTCCGAGTGGGTGAACCTTGTCGTGGCAGTCATCACCGTTCGGTGGCTGCCGGGTTGCTACCGGTGCGGCGGCCGCACGGGCCTGTCTCGCGACGACTGCGGTCGCGTGCACTGCCCAGAACATCGACATCTCCACGACGACTGAGCGCCGACCGGTCGCCGCTGGGTCGAAGGAGGTGTGACGGGTCCTTTCCTCCTGCTGACAACAAGTCCGAAATTCCGGGTGGTGAAATAGACGTGCGACCTCGGTGAAACGAGGTTCTGCCCTCGCGCATCAGCGCTGGCCAGACCCTTATGTCGTCACCCCACCAAATGGAAGGACCCGGTCCCTTGTGGACCGGGGAGGGCCGTCCGCCCTGCTGCCCTGACGAGGCAGGCGCTGCGTGAGGTCTGGCGGGGCTGTTCGGGAAAAGGACGGAGTCCGCCGCCAGCGGGTTTCTAATGTTCCCCGAACTACCTGTCACGGTGTTCGGGTAACCGCGAGATTCCGCCGCCGGCGGAAGGTCTTGAATACCCGAACGGAGATGCCTCGATGGCTGTGGATGACACCCCCCACGGGGGCCGAAGTGGAGCGCAAGGTCGCCACAACGGTGCGTCAGAGCTTGCCGGCCAGTTGGCAGGTCACCGAAACCTTCGAGCCCAAGGGCAGGTCCCAGAGGCCCGACCTGGAGATTGATTTGGGTGCGGCTCCCCTGGAGGGACGTCAGGCAGCTGTTGGCAGTGTTTGGTCGGCGTAGCGTGTTGCGTGGGTCCGGTGTCGTTCTTGTTCGAGGTGGAAGGTCCAGTAGTTGTCCCAGTCGTCGTTGCTGCGTAGGGCTCGGAGTTTGAGGATGGCTTCTGCGCCTTGGAGTCCCCAGCGGGCGCCGGTGAGGTCGAGTCTGTCTTTAACGAGGTGTCGGCAGGCCCCTTCGATGATGCCGGTCGCGATTGGCCAGCCGGCTGCCAGTGCGTGTGGGTAGTTCAGGTAGTCGCGCTTGGCGAGCAGGTAGTTGGCGCAGCGGTCCGCGTTGCGCCGTTGCTGCGGTTCGAGGTTGAGGCAGGTGGCTTTGCGGCGGATCGCGGCGGCGACGGTTGAGGCTTGCCCGCGTAGGACCGCGAGGGCTTTCTCGTTGACCCAGGCTTCGGCGGCCGGGTCGGCTTCGGTGAAGGACGCCCAGGCTGCTGACCAGAGGTACTCGCGTACGTGGATGAAGTCGCAGACGACACCGATCTTGATCGTGCGGGCCTTCGCCTCGGCCTGGATGCAGTCGATCTGATGCTTGGCCCCGTCGACGAGTGCGACCCAGGTGCGTTGGTGGTTCGGGTCACGACGCTGGGCTTCATCGAAGATCGAGCTGATGAAGGTGGCTGCGTTGTCGACCACGCTCGCGGTGAGCCATTTGTCGCGCGCCTTCAGTGAGCGCGGCCGCTCGGTAGGTTCGGTACCGGTGGCTGGTCATCGCCGGATGGCTGCTGCTCGTGGCCCTGGCAGTGGTGGGTAGGAACGTCGCCGGCGGGGCGTTCGTCAACGACCTGTCCGTGGCGGGCACCGACTCGCAAGCCGCCCACGAGACGATGCAGGAGCAGTTCCCCGGCCTGTCGGGGGACCCGATGCAGATCGTGATTCGCGCCGACCGGGGCATCGAGGACCCGCCGGTCCGTGCCGCCGTGGAGTCCGCCCTGGCCGACATCGCCGTCGGACCGGACGTCGCGGTCGTCGCGTCGCCCTACCGCCCCGGGGGGACCGTGTCCACCGACGGCTCCACGGCCATCGTGACAGTCGTCTTCGACCAGACCGCCAAGGACATCCCGCCCGCATCGGTCGAGACGGCCCAAGCCGCCGCGCTGGGCATCAGCGACTCGGGGGCGCAGGTCGAGTTCGGCGGTCCGGCCACGATGACCGAGTCCGGTCCCAGCGGCAGCGAGGTCATCGGCCTGTTCGCGGCCATGATCGTGCTGCTGCTCGCGTTCGGATCGCTCTATGCCATGGTCGTGCCCATCCTGACCGCGCTTCTCGCCCTCGCGTTCGGCCTGTCCGTGGTGGGGATACTCTCCGCGTGGAGCCCGATCGGGACCTCCGCCCCGGTTGTCGCGGCGATGATCGGGCTCGGTGTCGGGATCGACTATGCACTGCTGATCGTGACCCGACACCGGGAGGCGATGTTCACCGGGCACCCGCCGGGGGAGTCGATCGCGATCGCGGTCGCCACGGCCGGTCGATCGGTCCTGGTGGCGGGTTCCACCGTGATCGTGGCGCTGCTCAGCCTGTTCCTCATCGGGATCCCGTTCGTGTCCGCGCTCGGGTTGGCGGCCAGCATCACCGTCGCCACTACGCTGCTGGCCGCCGTCACCCTGTTGCCAGCCCTGCTTGGCGTGTTCGGCGGCAAGCTGGACCGCCTGCGTATCCGCACCCTGCGCTTCGACCACGCCGATGACCGGACCAGCGGCTGGCACCGGTGGACCCGGCGGGTCCAACGTCGACCCTGGCCCTACCTGGTCACCTCGACCCTGGTCCTTCTGCTTCTGGCCGCGCCCCTGATCTCCATCCGGCTGGGCACCAGCGACGGGGGCTCCGCACCATCGGACACCACCGCCCGGCGGTCCTACGACATCGTCGCTGAAGAGTTCGGGCCCGGCTGGACCGGCCCCCTGCTGGTCACCGTCGACTACCCCGAGAACACCCCTGCCGCACAGGCGCAGGCCTGGCTCGACGAGCTGGGCAGCAGCCTGGTGGCCACCCCGGGAGTCGCTGCCGTGCCCAGCGCCACCCTCAACCCGACCGGCACCGCGGCCATCCTCAGCGTCGTCCCGATCGGCTCTCCCCAGGACGCCTCCACCGAGGATCTGGTGCACACGTTGCGAACCGACGTGCTCCCCCAGGCCGAGGGGATCACCCATGTCGGTGGCGCCACCGCCACCGCAGTCGACCTGGCCGATCGGCTCGCTGAGCGCATGCTCTGGTTCATCGGCTTCGTCGTCCTGCTGAGCATGCTGCTGCTGCTCATCGAGTTCCGATCGGTGTTCATCCCGATCAAGGCCGCGGTCATGAATCTGCTCTCCGTCGCAGCCGCCTACGGGGTCGTGGTCGCGGTGTTCCAGTGGGGCTGGTTCGGCGACCTGCTCGGCACCGCCACCGGGCCGATCGAATCCTTCGCCCCGATGATGCTGTTCGCCGTCCTGTTCGGCCTGTCCATGGACTACGAGGTGTTCCTCCTCAGCCGGGTCCGCGAGGAGTTCCGCCGGACCGACGACGCCGGGGCCTCCGTGGCCAACGGCGTGGCCGCCACTGCCCGCGTGATCACCGCCGCCGCCTCCGTGATGGTCGTGGTCTTCCTCAGCTTCCTGCTCAACGACCAGCGCGTGGTCAACCTGTTCGGATTCGGGCTCGCCGTCGCGATCGCCATCGACGCCACCCTCGTCCGACTGGTCCTCGTACCGGCAGCCATGGCCCTGGCCGACCGGCGGGCATGGTGGATCCCGCAGCGCCTCGACCGCTGGCTACCCAGGATCGCACTCGAACCCGCCACCCAGGACCCCATCGAGGTCGACACCCTCGACACCTCGCCCCGGCGGGGACCGGCGTGAACGCGGCCCCGTCCCAGGTGCGCTCCCTGAGCCGAGTGGTCGAGCACGACGAGCACCTGATCGCCATGTACCCGCCGTTGGCGGTGTCGATCTACTCCGCGGTGACCACAGGTCAGCCCTTCGACCAACACAGGGACCACCTGCTTGCGGTCCTGGCCGAGGGCCTGGTCACGCACGACGAGTTCGACAGGGCCGTCCAGGACGCCGGCCAAGATGACGACGCAGTCGGGATGCTGACAGCGGCGATGGCAGCCCAACACCGGTCGTTGGCGGCCCGCGTCGACGAGCTCGCCCGGGCCACGACCGGGCTCGACGCTGTGGCCATCACCCGAACCATCCACGCGATCCTGAACCTGACACTCGACCTCGGCCGCCGCATCCTCCACCACCACGGACCGAAACCAGCGAGCAGCGGCAGCGACGCGGAGCCGCTGCCCGGATAGGCCGCGCACACGAGGGTTGTCCCACTGGACTGGCCACAAGCCTCGCGTCGCGGGCACCTGAAGGCGCGCGACCCAGCAGTCATGGCAGCCGGGTGGTTGCTGTGAACCGGCTCCTGTCACCTGGCCCGAATGCTGGGCCCAGGATCGGGACGAGCGTCGCACAGCGACCCCTCATCGCTCCCCGGGGCACGGCAAGCGATCATCGGTTGCCGACGGTGCTCACCAGCTCGGCGAGGGAGTCCTCGATGGCAGTGCACAGGAGGTCGAGGTCGGGGACGGCGTCGTAGTCTCCGGTGACTCCGATGGCGACATGCCCGTCGTAGGACATGATCCCGA
>JBAVKQ010000084.1:0-2023 GCA_049688395.1 Candidatus Nanopelagicales bacterium | reverse complement strand
GGCCGAACCGGACGGGGTGCCGGCGTCGTCGCGGTTGTTCTCCGGCACGATCAACGGGGCCGGGCAGCTCGAGCTGCAGGTCACACGACTGGCCGCCGACACGACGTTGTCGAAGCTGGCCACCATGGTCCGTGAGGCCGAGACCCAGGCCTCGCCGACGCAACGCTTCACCGACCGGTTCGAACGGATCTTCGTACCCGTGGTGATCGGGCTCGTGTTCGTCGTGCTCGTGGCCGGCCCGCTGCTCGGTTCGTCGTGGTCCGAGGCGTTCTACCGGGCGATGGCGGTGCTGGTCGCGGCGAGTCCGTGCGCGCTGGCGATCGCTACCCCGAGCGCGGTGCTCGCCGCCGTCGCCCGCGCCGGGCAACTGGGTGTCCTCGTGAAGGGCGGTGGACCTCTGGAGAACCTCGGCACGCTTCGAGCGATCGCGTTCGACAAGACCGGCACGCTCACGGAGGGGCGCCCGCGTCTCACCGATGTTGTTCCCGCTGATGGTGTTGCCGAGTCGGAGCTGTTGTCGATCGCAGTGGCGGTCGAGTCCCGGAGCGATCATCCGCTCGCAGCAGCGATCGTCCGCGACGGCGCCGACCGACTCGATGGCCGCACATCGCCCCCCGCTGAGGGCGTGAGCGCGATCACCGGTCGGGGCATACGCGCCACCGTCGACGGCGCCGTTGCGCTGATCGGCAACATCGCCCTGTTCGACGACAACGGCGGGATCACCCCCGACGTCGAGGCCACCGTCGAAGCCCTGCAGGCCGCGGGCCGCACGATCATGATCGTCAAGCACGACACAAGGTTCCTGGGCACGCTCGGGCTGATGGACACTCCCCGTCCCACCGCACGCGCCGCCGTCGCCGACTTGCAGCAGGTCGGGATCCGCCGGGCGATCATGCTGTCGGGAGATCACCAACTGGTCGCGGAATCGATCGCCCGCGACGTCGGCCTCACCGAGGCATGGGGCGATCTGATGCCCGAGGACAAGGTCGCCGCGATCGAACGACTCCGTCAGGAGGAAGGCAAGGTCGCCATGATCGGCGACGGCGTCAACGACGCCCCAGCGCTTGCGCACGCCACCGTCGGCATCGCCATGGGCGCCGCCGGCTCCGACGTCGCCCTCGAGACCGCCGACATCGCGCTGATGGGCGACGACCTCGCCACACTGCCGGTCGTGATCGGGCTCAGCCGCAAGGCGAGCCGGATCATCCGCCAGAATCTGTACCTCAGCCTCGGCATGGTCGCATTCTTGATACCGGCAACGATCGTCGGTTTCGTCGGCATCGGCCCCGCGGTCGTGTTTCACGAGGGCTCCACCCTCGTTGTCGTCGCCAACGCCTTACGCCTTCTCGGCTACCAGCCCCGCAAGAACTCCACCAGACCTGTTGTCACCAGCATCGAACCCAGGGAGGCCGCTTCATGACCGACACGCCCACCACGCTCGTCTGCCCGAAGTGTCAGGGCCCGATGCGCACCTACGAACGCAACAGCGTCATCATCGACCAGTGCACCGACTGTCGCGGCGTGTTCCTCGACCGCGGCGAACTCGACCGGCTCATCGACGCCGAGGCACAGCGATACGGCACCGCCCCAGCCTCTTTCCCGCCGCCGCCCAACGCTGACTCGAGCCGCGATGACGACCGCCGCTACGACCCTCGCGAGGACAGACACGGCGGCGGTCATCACGGCGACTCGAAGAGCAGCAAGCGCCGCCGCGGCGGATTCCTCGGCGAGTTGTTCGACTGAATCCTGATCCACCGATGGGGTTGGTGGCGTGGGACGAGGATGCCCTCCCGTATGGGCAGGAGCGCAGCACGACCCGGGGCCGCGCTGAAGAACCAGCTGCCCCGCTCCCCCGGGGGTGGGGGGCACGCGTGCTGGTTACCACGGCTCCGATAGTTCAGCCTGTGCTGTATGGTTGGGGGGTGCGGACTACTGAATCGTTGGATGTGTTGACCCGGGTCGGGCGGGCGCTTGCTGACCCGTCGCGGGCCCAGATCATGCTCAGCCTGCTGGACGGCCCGAC
>JBAVKQ010000083.1:0-9770 GCA_049688395.1 Candidatus Nanopelagicales bacterium | reverse complement strand
CGAGCCGGCCCCGCACCGCGCCGACCAGGGCGTTGCTGGCCGCGACGTAGTCGCGGCGCCGGCGCCGGTAGGCCTGGGCCTCTCGGTGCGCCCAGCTGCGGGGGCGGGGGGTCGGCGCCACGGCGGGGCTGGGAGCGGCCGTGGCTTCATCGGTGCCCGGTGCGCCGTGTGTGGGGTGTGTGGGGTGTGTGGAGTGGGCCGAGTGGGCCGAGTGGGCCGAGTGGGCCGAATTGGCCGAATTGGCCGAATTGGCCGAGTTGGCGGGCAGGCCCCTGCCGGTCCGGTTGGGCATGCCCGGAGTCTACGGATTCGCGGACACGCCCCACGACCAGCGCGGATCAGCCGACGGTGACGCGCGTGACCGTGTCCTGCTCGATCTCGGCGTTGATCCGGTCGGTGCGGAAGTCCATGGTCAGGGCTCGCGGTTCGCCGTCCACCGACGCGATCCGCCAGGTGTAGCCGGCCTCGGTCACGACCTGCTCCGCCTCGTCGGCGGGCATCCCGACCAGGGTGCCGGCCAGGGCGCTGATCTCCTCGTCGGCGTTCATCGCACCCTCCTTCTCGCCGGTCTGCGAATGGCCCTCGCCGGAGACGGCCTCAGCTGCCGCCGTCTCGTCTGCCGGAACCCCGGTGGTGGTGTAGTCGGC
Source organism: Candidatus Nanopelagicales bacterium (assembly GCA_049688395.1). Classification (GTDB taxonomy): domain Bacteria; phylum Actinomycetota; class Actinomycetes; order S36-B12; family CAIYMF01; genus Prado023. The sequence goes on along the minus strand of JBAVKQ010000083.1, from coordinate 9,123 downwards.
GCAACCGCCCAGCGTCCCCGCGAGGAGCAGCGCGGCCAGCGCGGTGGTCGTCGTCCTGTGCAGCGTCATCATGTCTCCCTCATCGGCGCGATCGGTCCCGGCGTGCGCAGGCGCACAGGCAGGAGTCTGTCAGGTCCCCAGCCAGGACTTGAGAAGGGCAGTGACGATCACGTCCGGATCCTTGTGGTCCGCCCGGGCCGCGGCCCGGAACTCCTTGCGCACGCTCTTGGGCACCTGCACCCCGAGGTCCACGGTCTTCTCCGACTTGCCCGCCCTGGCGGGGCGGGCCCGACGGGTCGCGGCCCGCAGCCCGTCGCTGGTCGTCCCGCGCAACGGCCCGGACAGCCGGTGGCTGGGGGGTGCGTCCTGGTTGCCTGCCTCGTGCGCAGCGTCGGCGGGCTGCGTGACGGTCCCCTGCGTGTCGGTGCGCGGCGCCGGTAGGGCCACGGCGGCCATCGGGTTCTGCGTGGCGGGCAGCAACGTGTGCAGGGCATGGCCGGGGGCGGCCGGATGGATGTGCGCGTCGGCGGCCTTGCGCAGGGCGGGGCGGGGTTCCGGGGCGGTCATGACAGGCCCTTCTCGATGTTGGCGGCCAGGTCACCGAACAGTGACACCAGGTCCCGCGCGCCACTGGTGCGCAGCGCTGTGATGGGTACCGCAGCACCTTGGGCAGCTGTCATCGCCGTGCGGTCCGGGATGGGCGGTTCGAGCACCAGCGTGGGATAGGTCTCGCGCAACTCGGCCAGTCGGTAGGCGTGCTCGTTGCTGTGGCGCATCCGGTTGACCACGATCCCGGCCGGTCGCAGGCCCAGGTTCGTGGCCGCCCGAGCCACATCGACGGCCTCGAGCGCCTGTTGGGCGCCCTGCAGGGCGAAGTACGACGGCTCGGTGACGATCAGTGCGGCGGGGGCGGCGGCCAGGGCGTTGCGGGTCAACTCGCCCAGCGAGGGCGGGCAGTCGATCAGGATCGTGTGGTAGCGGTCCAGCGCCCCGATCAGCGCCGAGCGCAGCCGCAACGCGGAGTCGGGCCCCTCGGCGTGCGCACGGTGCTCCAGGGCCCGCTCGCCGGGCAGCACCTCGATGCCCTCGCCCCAGTTGCTGGCCACGATCGCCTCGGCTGCCACCCCCGGGCGCCCGTCGGCGAGCACATCGTTGCTGGTGAACTCGTAGGCGACCGGGTCCAGCGCGGCGGTGGCGTTCCCCTGCGGGTCCAGGTCGATGACCAACGTGCGATGGCCGTCCTGCCACGCGCAGGCAGCCAGGCCCAGGACGACCGACGTCTTGCCGACGCCGCCCTTCAGGGAGATCGCTGCAAGCATGGCCACGTGGCCAGTCTGCCACGCGGAGGTCGCCGGGAGCCTGTCCCGCAGCAGCGCGGCTCAGCGGATCGCTGCGTAGCGGCGCAGGGCCTCGTCGCGCTCCTCGAAATGATCGACGATCGGCTCCGGATAGCCGTGCGCGTAGCCGTCCAGAACGGTTCCCGGCTGGTGCGCGACGGCTCCGGCCAGGTGCGCGAGCTCGGGCACGTGGCGGCGCACGTAGTCACCGTCCGGGTCGAAGCGCAGGCCCTGCAGGAGCGGGTTGAACACCCGGAAGTAGGGGGCGGCGTCGGTGCCCGACCCGGCGGCCCACTGCCAGCCGTGGGCGTTCGACGCCGGGTCGCCGTCGATCAGCCAGCGCATGAACTCCCGCTCCCCCCGCCACCAGGGCAGGTGCAGGTCCTTGACCAGGAACGAGGCCACCACCATGCGCGCACGGTTGTGCATCCAGCCCTCGGCGCGCAGCTGACGCATCCCGGCGTCGACGAACGGGAACCCGGTGCGCCCCAGCGCCCACGCGTCGAACGCCTCGTCGGCCGATGGCCCGGAGTCGTGGGCCATCCGGTCGTAGTCGGCGTTGAGGTTGTCGGTCAGGGTGCTCGGGTTGTGGTGCAGGACGTCGGCGTAGAACTCCCGCCAGGCCAGCTCGGCGATGAACCGGCGATCCCGATCGGGGTCCAGGGCGCCCAGCAGAGTGCGCGGATGCACCTCGCCCCAGCGCAGTGCGGGGGACAGCCGGCTGGTGCCGGGGCGGTCCGGGCGGTCCCGGTCGGTGTCGTAGTCGACCACCCGCTCGTCGAGGAACTGGCCCCAGCGGGCCATTGCGGCGCCATGGCCGGCCGCGGGCAGGGTCGTGCCGGGCGGCGGGTCGGCCGTGGGCAACGGTTCGCCGGGCAGGTCGAGCAGGCGGATCTCGGTGGGCATCCGGGTGGGCGTCGACCAGCCGGCGGCCAGCCAGGCCCGGCTGAACGGGGTGAACACCCGGTAGGGGGTGCCGTCGGGCTTTCGGACCGTTCCCGGGGCGACTGCGTAGTCATGGCCGGTCGCGATCAGCTGCGAACCGGATGCGGCCAGGGCCGTGCGCACCTGCTCGTCGCGGGCCGCGCCCTTCGGGGTGGCCGCAGCGGTCACGTGCACGGTCAGCGGGCCCAACTGCGCGGCTAGGGCGGCCAGCACCTGCGCGGGCTCCCCGGTACGCACGTGCAGCCCGCCGAGGTCCCCGCGCAGGCTGGCCAGCGAAGCAGCCAGGTAGGCCCGCGGCGCATCGCCCATCCGCTGCCACGGCCCCGGGTCCGCGACGTACAGCGCCAGGATCGGCGCGCCGTCGGCCTGCTCGACCGCGCGGGCCAGTGCGGGATGGTCGGCGTTGCGCAGGTCCCGTCGGAACCACATCACATGCGCCACGTTGGTGACCCTAGGTGCCTGACCGAGCTGCCGCACCTGCACGCGCCCCGGCTGCGGGCGCTCCAGGGGCCCGACTGCCCCGCTGGTGGGGGACAATGGCGGGGTGAGCGACCTGATCGACACCACCGAGATGTACCTGCGGACCATCTACGAGTTGGCCGAGGAGGGCATCCGGCCGATGCGTGCCCGGATCGCCGAGCGGCTCGGGCAGAGCGGACCGACGGTCTCCCAGACCGTGGCCCGTATGCAGCGCGACGGACTCGTGGAGATCGATGCCGACGACCGGCACCTCGTGCTGACCCCCGAGGGCGCCACCCTGGCCACCCGGGTCATGCGCAAGCACCGGCTGGCCGAGTGCCTGCTGGTCGAGGTCATCGGCCTGCCCTGGGCCGAGGTGCACACCGAGGCCTGCCGCTGGGAGCACGTGATGAGCCAGGCCGTGGAGCAGCGTCTGCTGGCCCTGCTCGACCACCCCACGCACTCCCCGTTCGGCAACCCGATCCCCGGCCTGGCCGAACTGGCCACCAGCAGTGACCCGGATGCAGGGCAGCGAATCGGCATGCCCAGCGGCCTGCCCGGCCGTCCGCTGAGTGCGGTGGTCGGCGCGGCAGCGACGCCGTCCGACGCGGCCGACGCTGTGGCCGTGCAGACGGTGGCCGTCGTGCGGATCGCCGAACCGCTGCAGGCCGACGAGGTGACCATGGCCGAGCTGCATCGGATCGGGGTGTTCCCCGGCCAGACGATGCAGGCCCGCGGCGAGGGCAAGGGCATTGGCTTGGACTGCATCGCGGGCGGGCTGGAGATCACCCGAGCCCAGGCCGGACACATCATCGTCACGCTTGCGCCGGCGTTGTAACCGGGAGTTTAGGCAGCATTACGCGCTGTACTCACGTCCCGGGCCATCGGCGGGGTACCCTACGGGGTACTCACAGGACACCGGAGGGCAGCCATGGGGATCGACGAGTCGTGCCGCAAGGACGTGGTGAACCGGCTGCGCCGGATCCAGGGGCAGGTCGCGGGCATCGTGACGATGATCGACGAGGGCCGTGAATGCAGCGACGTCATGGTCCAGGTGGCCGCGGTGTCCCGGGCCATCGACCGGGCCGGCTTCAAGATCATCTCCGCGGAGCTGCAGGCCTGCGCGGTTGCCAACCAGAACGGCGAGGACCCGCCGATGTCGATGGAACAGCTCGAGAAGTTGTTCCTCACGCTCGCCTGAGCTTCGCCGCCCCGATCCAGGGCTCGCCCGAGCTTCGCCGCCCAGCCCCAGAACTCGCCCGAGCTTCGCCGCCCAGCCCCAGAACTGGCCTATGGTTGCCAGGTCTGCACCGATTGACGACATCCTGTGATCAGACGATCACAGATTGGTCGTATTCGCCCCCCAAATGCGAGGTTCTTGCGGGTTCGCCCGCTCTGGGCGAGAGATATGTCACAGCGACGCGTTTGTGACATTCCTGCGACATTGGCTACCGTGGTAGACGTCCCGCCAACCGGTGGGACGGGGCGGACGGCGCCGAATCCCGTTCCCGTCACAGCCCCCGCCACCTGGCCACGGCCAGCAACGCATGCACCGAACGGGAGTGGGGGACCCACTTGTGGGCCCACCTGCCAGATGGCGTGGGCCCTTGGGGTGAAGCCGCGAGAGCGGCCGAGTGATCTCCGCTCGAATCCGACAGCTCACCTCGCAGGCGTGCCAGGAGACACCACACATGGCTCTACTGACTCGTGCCCGCGGAATCGCACTGGCCGGCGCGACCGCGCTGGCCGTCGTACTCCCGATCGCTCCGGTGACCCCAGCCCCGACTGCAGCAGCCATCCCGGCGCCGCAGGCGGTCTCGGTGGTGTCCTACGTCCCGGCAGCCGCCCCGGTGGTCGCCAAGACCCGCAAGAAGAGGGCCTCGCGCGGCTCGCGCTCGTTCGCCTACTACTCGGCGCGGGTGATGAAGAAGGCAAACTCGCTCAAGGGTGTGCCGTACCGCTACGGCGGCTCGACCCCGCGCGGCTTCGACTGCTCGGGCTACACCATGTACGTCATGCGCCGCGCGGCCAAGGTGAGCCTCCCGCACTCGGCCACCGCCCAGATGCGCAAGGCGAAGAAGATCTCACGCAGCAAGGCCAAGAAGGGCGACCTCGTGTTCTTCCGCAGTGGCAGCCGCGCCTACCACGTGGGCATCTACGCCGGGAAGAACCGGGTCCTGCACTCCCCGCGGCCCGGAAAGCGCGTTGAGAAGGTGCGGATCTGGACCCGCAACGTCAGCTTCGGTCAGGTGATCTGACCCATCGGCCGGGGGCAATCGCGCCCAGCCCGACCGACGATGCCCATCGACGTCCCCAGCGAGATCAGCTGCTGGGCACCTCGGTGGGCATCGTCGCGAGCAGGTCGGCCATCTCATCGTCGAAGGCGGCCACCAGGTTGGCCACATCCGGGATCACGGTCGCATCAGCCTTGAAGCCGACCCGGATCTGGCCGTTGTAGCTGAAGATGCACGCGCCCAGGGTCTGCTGCGAGGCGCCGGGCACCCAGCCCAGCACACCGATCATCTGGGCACCGGCGAAGTAGCGCGGCTCGGTGGGCCCCGGGACATTGGTCGTCACGCCGAAGGCCTTGTTGCCGAAGAACGAGATCATCTGCCGCGACACCGTGCCGGTCACCGCGCCCACGGTGCCGATCGCATGCGCCAGGCCGAAGGTGAGCATCGCCTCCGGCCCATGCTTGATCACATCCATGCGCGCCTTGGACTGCGCAATCCGCGCCCCGGACGTGGGCATCCCCAGGGGCAACTCGAAGGCCACGAGCGCGAACTTGTTGCCCAGGTGCTCGGGCAGCGGGGCATCCCAGGGCCGCAGGTTGATCGGGATCATGGTGACCACGTCGCGGGGGACCTCCCCGCGACTGCTCACATAGCGGCGCAGGGCACCGGCCAGCGCGGCGAGCATCACGTCGTTGACTGTCGCACCGTGGGCTTGCCCGATCGCCTTCACCGCGGGCAGGGAGTAGGGCGGGGCCCAGTCGGCGCGCTTGGCCACGCCGGGCTGGCCGAACGGCAGGGCATCCGGTGCGGTGCCGACCAACAGCTTCTCGACCGCGTCGGCGGTGCCCTTGGCCTGCTCGGCCAGGCGCCACACCAGGCTCGCCTCATGGGCGGGATCGAGGTGCTCCATGAACCCGGCTGCGGAGTTCGTCACGGCCACGCCGGCGGCCAGTGGCAGGGCCACGACACTGTTCAGGGAGCGTGTTGCCCGTTGCACGAGGCCTGGGTGCGACCGGCCGACCGGGGGCTTCTCCAGGTGTGGAAGTGCCCGGTCGGGATGGATCGCGGAGGTCGGTGGTGGGGCGTCGCCAGTGCTGATCTCGGGGGTCTCGGTCGTGAGGTCGAGCAGGACGCGCACCAGGGCGGTGCCGTCGGCGATCGCGTGGTGGAAGCGCAGGATCACTGCGCTGGCGTCCGGGCCGTTGAGGACGTGGCACTGCCACAGCGGCCGGTTGCGCGGCAGCGGGAGGGACATCAGCGACTCGAGGAAGCGCTGCACCGCCTCGTGGGCGTCGCCGTCCAGCTGGTGCACGCTCACGTGGTTGGTCAGGTCGAAGTCCGGGTCCTCGACCCAATGATCCGCGCCGACGATGGCATCCGAGGTCTCCGCCCGCCAGCCGAACACCGGGTAGCGACCCAGCAGCCGGGTGCGCAGCGTCTCGATGACCGCGGGCACCGCCAGCGGCTCGTCGAACCACATGATCCCTTCGATGGTCATCAGGTTCTCCGGGGTGTCCATGTGCAGCCAGAGGGAGTCGTTGGGGGACAGCGTCACGCGTGAGGGCATGGGCGAAGTGTGCACCGTCACACCGGTGCAGTTCCACCTCGACGCCGCTGTGCTGCGCCGGGACGACCCCGCCGGTCGGGTCCGGACTACCCGGACCGGGCCAGCGCGAGCAACTCCTCCATCTCGGCGGTGTAGGCCGCAACCAGGTTGGCGATGTCCGGGACCACGTTCACATCGGTCTTGAACCCCACCCGGATCTGGCCGTCGTAGCTGAAGATGCACACCCCGATCGACTGGTCTCCGGCACCCGGGACCCACCCGAGGAGGCCGACCAGCTCCTGGCCCGCGAAGTAGCGGGTGCGCTGCGGGCCGGGCACGTTGGTCGTCACGCCGATCGCCTTGTTGCCGAAGTACTCCTGGATCGTGCGCGAGACCCGCGCGGTGTAGGCGCCGAACTTGCCCAGCGCGGTGGAGATCCCGAACGTGAGCAGCACCTCCGGGCCGGCCTTGATGACCTCCATCCGCTCGTGCGCGGCGTCCAGGCGCGCCGCCGGGGTGTCGGCCGCGACCGGCAGCTCCATGGCGACCAGTGCGAACCGGTTGCCCAGGTGCGTGGGCAACGGCTCGTCGATCGGGCGAAGGTTGACCGGGATCATCGTCATGACATCCGCGATCCGCTCGCCCCGGGACTCCAGGTAGCGGCGCAGCCCGCCGGCCACACCGGCGAGCATGAGGTCGTTGACCGTGGCGTCGCGGGTCTTCGCGGCTCGCTTCACGGCGGCCAGGTCGTGCGCTGGCGCCCAGTCCGCGCGCTTGTGTCGCCCCGCCTTGCCGAAGAACACGACGTCCGGGGGGGTGCCGACCAGGAGCTTGTCCAGCGTGTCGGCCGCGCCCACGCCCTGGTCGGAGACCTTGGCCATCGTGCTGCCGGGCCGGTCGAGGTCGAGCATCTCCACCAGCTTCGCGGTGGCCTCGGTGACCTTCACCCCGGCGGCCACCGGCAGGGTGATGGCGGAGGTCATCGCGTTGCGTGCCCGGTCCCGCTTTCGTCGCCTGGTCCGTGTGGTGGGCCTCAGCTCGGGGTTGCCGGGGGCGTCGGCGGGGTGCACCCGGTCGGCATCAACAGCAGGGTGGTCGGGCCCGTCCCCGGGGCTGTCCGAGGTCATCTCGATGAGCACGCGCGCCAGCGCGGTGCCGTCGGCGATCGCGTGGTGGAAGCGGACCATCACAGCCCCGAATTCGTGGCCCGCCAGCACGTAGGCGCACCACAGCGGCCGGTCGAGGTCCAGCGGCTCGGAGAACCGCGCCTCGAGGAAATCCTGCAGCGCGCCGCGGCCGCCATCGCCACCGAGCTCGTGGACGCTGATGTGGTTGCGGATGTCGAAGTCGGGATCCTCGGCCCACTGGTCGGCCCCGCCCACCGAATCCGACTGCACGGCTCGCCAGCCGAACACCGGGTACCGATCGATGACCCGCTCCTGAACGTCGCGGATCACGGCCTCGAGGTCCAGCCGATGGTGGAACCACATGACGGTCTCGATGATCATCAGGTTCTCCGGCGTGTCCATGTTCAGCCACAGCGAGTCGTTCGAGGACAACGGCATCCGGATGGTCATGGGCCCAGCGTGGCTGACCCGCCCGATGCATGCGCGCCAGCCGCTGGCTACGACATGACTGTGACGGTCAGGGATCCCAGGCGTGCGGTTGCATCGAGTCGACCGGTGCCGGCCCCGGCAAGCACAGGCGGGTGCCCCTCCGGTGTGGCCTTGAGGGTGGTGCCGTCGGCCAGCCGGACCGTGGCCACGCCCATGGTCGCCGAGGCCACGATCGAGACATCCGAACCGGGCATGGCAGTGACCCGGGCCGACCCGAGCTCGGCGCTCACGCTGCACTGCCCCTGGAACTGCCACTCGACGTCGGCACTGCCGGTGGCCACGGACAGGACCACCGGTCCGACCCCGTCATAGAGCCGGGCGGAACCGGCCTCGACGCCGACCGACGTGGCCGCCCGCATGCCGTGGGCCTCCACCGACCCGGCGACGTTGAGCACCTCGAGCGGCAGGTCGGGGTTGACCCGGACCGTCAGGGTGGACCCCGCGCGCTGGGCGTTGCTCAACCAGCCGGTGAGCAACGAGCGTGGCGGTTCGGCCACTTCGCCCACGCGCAGATCGGAGTGGATGGTGAGCACGCCACCGGAGCGCTGGACCCGGTGCGGGCCGTCGGCGACCGCGCTGTCGACACCGACCTCCCCGGAGATGATCAGGCGCACGGCCCTGGCCCGCACGACGATCCTGCGCACCGGCTCGGCGTCAGGATCGGGTTCGGGCTCACCGGACGGGGTCGAAGACGCGGCCAGCAGGCGCTGGGCCTCCTCGGGGCTGATCTCGCCGGCGGCCACTCGGTCCAGGACGTCACGCAGGTCATCGCTCATGGGGTCAAGACTGGTCCGCGGTGCGCCCCTCGCGCAAGGCGGTGCGGCCTGCTGGAGCCGGCTGGCCCGGCCGCACCGCACCGGCCCGCCGCACGAGTAGCGCCCCGAGCGCCATCAGCCCGATCGCCGCAGCCGCGTTCATCGGCAGCCCGGCGAAGGTGACGACCCGGGCGGGGAAGCCGGCCAGGCCGGTGCCGGACAGGGTCAGGG
>JBAVKQ010000082.1:0-9773 GCA_049688395.1 Candidatus Nanopelagicales bacterium | reverse complement strand
GCGCCCAGCAGCCCGGAGCGACCTCGACGGTTCCGGTCCCGGCCGGTGCGCCCGGCGCTTCTCAGCGCTCCGATCCGTCGCGGGCCACCGCGGGTGAGCAAGCGCAGTCGGCGTCCCGCGCGGCGAGGTCGCGTGAGCCCAGTCGCGCCTCGGAGCCGACCACGGACAGTTCGGTCGCGTTGGGGGAGGCCGGGCTCGATGGCTCGGCCAGCCCAGCGCCTACGCTGATCCGGCTGCCACTGGACTCCCATACCGGGCCGCTCATCGGGTTGGGGTTCGTCCCGGCCCCGCCCACCGAGGAGGCTCCGCAGACCGGGACCCCAGCCCCCTCGCCCACTCCTGATCCGGAGGAACCCAGCGTTCCCGGGACTGAACCGGTGGGGCCAAGCGTTCCCGGGACTGAACCGGTGGGGCCCAGCGTTCCCGGGACTGATCCGATGGAGCCGAGTCCGCCGGCGGAGCCCACGGCGCCTGCCGAGCCGAGTGCGCCGGTGGAGCCGACTGAGCCTGTGGCGGTGCCGGTACAGCCGACTGCGCCGTTAGAGCCGACTGCGCCCGTGGAGCCGAGTGCGCCGGTGGCGGTGCCGGAGCCCAGTGCGCCCGCGACTGTCCCGGCCGAGCCCACACCGAGTGAACCGACGACATCGTGCGAGCCCCCTGGCCTGACCTCGAGCCCGACTGCCGAGCCGACTCCGAGCGCGACCGCGTCCCCGACTGCCGAGCCGACTCCGAGCGCGACCGTGTCCCCGACTCCCAGCGCGACCGCGTACCCGACTGCCGAGCCGACTCCGAGGGCGACCGTGTCCCCGACTCCCAGCGCGACCGCGTCCCCGACGCCGTGCCCGACCGCGAGCGCAGCCCCCATCCCGTCACCGGTGGACACGCCCACCCCGGACCCGAGCCCGTCGCCGACCCGGACCCAAGCGCCCAGCGCCGGGCCAAGTGCCGAGCCGAGCGCAGACCCCAACGCCGACCCCAGCGGTGTCGCTGCGCCATCGGACTCGACATCGGCCGACCCGCTCGACCAGCCCGGACCGTCTGCGGGCACCGTGCGCCGGACGCACCCCGCGGCTCCCCGGCGCTGACCGACCCTCTCGGTCAGCGGGCCCGGTGCCACCCCGCCTCCGTCCCGGTGCCCCGAGCCGGTTAGGGCAATCCTGTCCCGGGATCGCTGCTGCCCGAGGGATAGATGCCCATTTGCCCTATGCTGCGAATGCGTGTGTGGGTCTGGCGCCGGTTTCGTGAACGCTGGCAAGTCGACGAGCTGCAGACCCGAGCAGGGGAGGTGGGATGCAGAACATGAGCCAGGGGCTCGACGGTCTGGGCACGTTCCTGGACCGCCGTGCGGACGACATCCTCGAACTCTTCGTCCAGCATGTGGCTGTCGTGGCGCTCTCGGTGGCCATCGCCACCGTCGTCGGAGTGGGCATCGGCCTGCTCGTCTGGGATCACCTCAGTCTCAGTTCCGGCTTCATCACGTTGGCGGCTGTGATGCTGACTGTCCCCTCCCTGGCCCTGATGGCGGTGCTCACCCCCGCCCTCGGCCTGGGCTGGGGCCCGACCGTCGTGGCCTTGGTCCTCTACGCGCAGCTGCCGATCATCCGCAACACCGTCGTCGGCCTGAGGTCCGTGCCCGACGACGTGCTCGAGTCCGCCATGGGCATGGGCATGACCCCGGGCAAGGTACTGGTGCGCGTGCAGCTGCCGATGGCCTGGCCGATCATTCTGACCGGTGTCCGGGTGGCCACCCAGCTGGCCATCGGGATCGCGGCGATCGGGGCCTACGTGGCCGGCCCCGGGCTCGGCGAGTACATCTTCAAGGGCCTGTCGTCTTTGGGTTCCAAGAACGCCGTCAACTACGCGATGGTCGGGACCGTCGGGGTCATCATCGTGGCCCTGCTCGCAGACGCCCTGTTCGTCCTGATCACCCGCCTCACCACCGCCAGGGGTCTTCGTGTCTGAATCCGCACTCGACGCCTTCTTCCCGTCCACGGCCACGACCCCGGGTGGGGTGAGCATCGAGCTCGAGAGCATCACGAAGAGTTACCCCGGTTCGGCGGTCAACGCCGTCGAGGATTTCTCGATGCGGATCGAACCCGGTGAGCTGGTCATGTTCGTCGGCCCCAGCGGCTGCGGCAAGACCACGACGATGAAGATGGTCAACCGGATCATCGAGCCGACCTCCGGCTCCATCCGGATCGACGGACAGGACGTCCTGGGCCTTTCCCCGCACGAGTTGCGCAGGCACATCGGGTACGTGATCCAGCAGATCGGGCTGTTCCCGCACATGACGATCGCTGAGAACATCGCCACGGTGCCGCGGTTGCTGGGCTGGTCCAAGGAACAGGTCGCCGGGCGCGTCGCCGAACTCCTGGAGACCGTGCAGCTCGATCCCGGGGAGTTCGCCGATCGCTACCCCCGGCAGCTGTCCGGCGGCCAGCAGCAGCGCGTCGGGGTGGCGCGCGCGCTGGCTGCGGACCCCCCGGTCATGTTGATGGATGAGCCCTTCGGCGCCACGGACCCGATCACCCGCGAGAGCCTTCAGACCGAGTTCCTCCGCCTCCAGGCCACCATCGGCAAGACCATCATCTTCGTGACCCACGACTTCGAGGAGGCGGTCCGCCTCGGTGACCGGATCGCGGTCCTGAGCGAGCGCAGCCAGATCGAGCAGTTCGACACCCCGGCGCGGATCCTGGCCCAGCCCGCCAACGACTACGTCGCTTCCTTCATCGGCGCCGGGGCGGCCCTCAAGCGCCTCGCCCTGATGCCGATCTCTCGGGCTCAGCTCAGCGCAGCCGGTCCGGCCGACGCGGCCGGCGACCGCCCCAGCATCGACGTCGAGAGCACCCTGCGCGACGCCCTGGACCTGCTCATGGTCACCGGTGCCCCCGACGTGGACGTGGTGGACGCCTCCGGGACCCGGCTGGGGGCCCTGAACTCCGCCGCCATCTCCCGCGCGCTGACCGGGCCCGGGCGAGTCGGGGGCCAAGGACGATGAGCACCCAACTGGCCCCGACCCGCAGCCGGGCATGGTGGCTGGGCAGCGGGACCTGGCGCGTTCTGGCCGTCCCGCTGATCGTGGCGGCGCTCGGGGTCGTGACGTGGATCTGGCTGTCCGGGGCGCAGCTGGACTCCATCGAGGCGCGGACCCTGAACTCCGAGTACATCGTGGCCAGAGTCCGTGAGCATCTCGTGCTCTCGATGTCGGCCTCCGCGCTGGTCGCGCTGCTGGCCATCCCGACCGGGATCCTGGTCCACCGCACGGCCTCGCGGACCCTGCGCGGCATCGTCCTGACCCTGGCCAACGTCGGGCAGGCGACACCCGCGGTCGGCGTCGTGATCCTGCTGGCGATCATCTGGCGGACCGGATTCACGACAGCACTGATCGCGCTGGTGGTCTACGCCTTCCTGCCGGTGCTCCGCAACACCATCGTCGGCTTGGCCGAGGTCGACCCGACCGTGCGCGAATCGGCGTTGGGCATGGGCATGACCTCCGGGCAGATCCTGCGCCGGATCGAGTTGCCCCTGGCCTCTCCGGTCATCCTCGCCGGCCTGCGCACCGCGCTGGTGTTCGCCGTGGGCGTGGCCACGATCGCCACGTTCATCAACGCCGGCGGTCTGGGGGACATGATCGTCAACGGGCTGAAGCTCCAGAGGTTCCCCGTCCTGATCGTGGGCGCCGGGCTCGTGGCCGCGATCGCCATCCTCATCGACTGGCTCGCTGGGCTGGTGGAGGACCGTGTCCGTCCGGAGGGCGTCTAGACCTCCCGTTGCTCCCCGTCGAGCCCCACTGCCGTTCTGTTCACCTCACAGGAAGAAGAACCATGAAGAAGAACATCTGGATCGCCCTGTCGCTGAGTTCCCTGGTGCTGCTGTCGGCATGCTCGAGTGACTCGGAGCCCGCTGCCGGCCCGGCAGGATCCGACGCGCCCGACGCGGCGCTGCTCGAAGGCCTGACCGGCACGATCGGGTCCAAGGACTTCTCCGAGCAGTACATCCTGGCCCACATCACCGGCCAGATGCTCAACGCCAACGGCGCCGACGTCGACGTCAACACCAAGCTGGTCGGGTCGGCCAACGTGCGTCAGGCCCTCGAGAGCGGCGAGTTCATCGGGTACTGGGAGTACACCGGGACCGGGTGGATCACCTACCTGAAGAACACCGAGCCGATCACCGACCCCCAGGAGCAGTTCGACGCGGTCCGGGACGCGGATGCCGCCAACGGGATCGTGTGGCTGGATCCCGCACCGTTGAACAACACCTACGCGTTCGCGATCCGCCGGGACAAGGCCGAGGAGCTGGGCGTGACGACCCTCAGCGACGTCGCCAAGCTGGACCCGGCAGAGCAGAGCTTCTGCATCGAGAGCGAGTTCAGCACCCGCGACGATGGGTGGCCGGGGCTCCAGGAGGCCTACGGGTTCGACGTCTCGAACGACAACCTCGTGATGCTCGACACGGGCGTGATCTACAAGGCCACCCAAGAGGGCACTGACTGCAACTTCGGCGAGGTGTTCCAGACCGACGGCCGCATCCAGGCTCTGGACCTGGTCGTGATGGAAGACGACCTGAAATTCTTCCCCGTGTACCAGGGTTCGCTGACCATGGACGCCGAGGTCATGGCCGCGCACCCGCAGATCGCCGACGTGATGGCAAAGGTCTCGCCGCTGCTGACCACGCAGGAGATGCAGCGGCTGAACGCCCGTGCCGATGTCGACGGCGACGAGCCCGAGGACATCGCGACCGACTGGCTGGTCGAGCAGGGCTTCATCGATGGCTGAGGCCGCACGCCCATGACGTCGTCGCTGGCCGTACCTGCCCACACACGGGGGCAGGTACGGCCCCGATGGACTTGACCGATTTCAGCCTCGACGCGTTCCCCCTGGCCGGTCGGCGCGCCCTGGTCACCGGGGGCAACACCGGGCTGGGTCGGGCGTTCACGGTGGCTCTGGCCCGGGCCGGGGCTGACGTGTTAGTCCCCAGCCTGGTCGAGGACGACGGCACGACCCGGGCACTGGTCACCTCAGCCGGGCGCGCCTACCACTTCCTGGCTGCCGACATCAGCGCACCCGGGGTGCCCACGGAGGTGGTCGCGCGCTGCGTGGCCGAACTGGGTGGCATCGACATCCTGATCAACTCGGCGGGGATCTGCGTGCTGGCCGACGTCGCCGAATTCGATCGCGGCCAGTGGGATCCGATGCTGGCGGTGAACATGACCGCCGCGTTCGACATGGCCCATCAGGCGAGCATCCACATGATCGCGCAGGGCTCGGGCAAGATCATCAACATCGCCTCGTTGTTCTCCTTCCTGGGCGGGCAGCGCTCCCCGGCCTATGCCGCGACGAAGGCCGGCATCGTGGGCTTCACGAAGGCCTACTGCGACGAGCTGGCTGGGCACGGCGTGCAGGTCAACGCACTGGCGCCGGGCTACTTCGCCACGGCGATCACCGCCGCGACGCGTGCCGACGAGCAGGCGAACCGGCGCGTCGTCGAGCACATCCCGGCGGGGCGGTGGGGCGATCCGGTAGACCTGATGGGCGCCACGGTGTTCCTGGCCTCCCGCGCCTCGGACTACGTCAACGGCCATGTGCTGGTCGTCGACGGGGGATACCTGGTGCGCTGACCCCAGCGCTCCGACATCAACAGGTCGACACCTCACGGTGTCGCCAGGAGAGGGTCCTAGAAGTGGTTGCCTCACGTTCGTCCCTGACCGGTGCGGAGATCGCCCGAGCCGTCGCCGAGCTGCTCGGCTCCGACCAGGTCGACACCGACGAGCAACGACTGCGCGAGAGCAGCGTGGATCGGTTCCGCAAGTACACCGCGGTGCACGGGATCTACGACGGCCCGTTCCCGGCCGCGATCGCCTACCCGGAGTCGGCCGACCAGGTGGCCGCGCTGCTGGAGTTCGCCGATCGGCACCTGGTCGCGGTGGTACCGCGGACCGGGCGCACCGGCACCGAGGGCGGCCTGGAGACGATCGTGGCGGACACCCTGATCATCGACGGATCCCGGATGGACCAGATCCTGGCCATCGACGAGCCGAACATGATGGCCACCGTCCAGTGCGGGGTGCCGCTGCAGGTCCTCGAGGACGCGGTCCGCGCCCGGGGCCTGACCACCGGCCACTCGCCGCAGTCCAAGCCGATCGCGCAGCTGGGCGGCCTGGTCGCCACCCGCTCCATCGGGCAGTTCTCGACCCTCTACGGCGCGATCGAGGACATGGTGGTCGGTCTGGAGGCAGTGTTCCCGGGCGGTCGGATCACCCGGATCAAGAACGTGCCCAGGCGCGCCGCGGGCCCAGACATCCGGCACGTGGTGATCGGCAACGAGGGCGCCCTGGCCTTCATCACCGAGGTGACGGTGAAGCTCTTCCCCTGGACCCCGGAGACGACCCGCTACTTCGGCTTCCACGTCGCCGACTTCGCCGTGGGTGTGGACCTGTTGCGCAGCGTGGTGACCGCGGGCTACCGACCCGCGGTGGCGCGTGTCTACTCCCCGCAGGACGCCCGCCAGCACTTCCCCGATCACCCGATGGACCAGAACCTGGTGGTGCTGACCGCCGACGGTCCGCAGAGGTTGGCGCAGGCCACCGCCGAGGCGATCGAGGAGGCGGCCGCCCGGGTGCCGCACACCCCTGTGCCCGAGGCGGCGATCCGCTCCTGGTTCGAGGGCCTGAACTGGGGGCTGGACAAGATCGAGGCCGAGAGGCAGGTCATGCGCGAGCACTCGCACCTGGGCTACACGACGGAGGTGTCGATCGACTGGTCGCGCACCGCGGAGCTGTACGAGGCGGTGATGGCCAGGATCCGCGGCACGTTCCCGCGGGTCGAGGACCTGACGATGCTGGGCGCGCACTCCTCGCACTCCTATCAGACCGGCACGAACCTGTACTTCGTCTACGACTACCAGATCACCTGCGAGCCACGCGCGGAGATCACGACCTATCACGAGCCGCTGAACGCGATCATCGTCGAGGAGGCCCTGCGCCTGGGCGGGTCGATGGTGCATCACCACGGGGTGGGCAAGTACCGCACCGCGTGGATCGGCGCAGAGCACGGCAGCGCCTACTACCTGCTGCTGGGGCTCAAGCGCGCCTTCGACCCCAACAACATCATGAACCCGGGGACCATCTTCCCGATCGACGCCGCCGGCCTGCCCGAGGGCCTGGCGACCGCCCGTCCGTGACCGCCTACCTGCTGGCCATCGACGGCGGCTCGCAGAGCACCAAGGTGTCGGTGCTGGACTCGGGGGGCACTGTGCACGCCTCCGCGCAAGAGGTCCTGCGGCCCTACGAACTGGGCCCCGACGGGCGGGCCGTCCATCCCGACGACGACCTATGGGACTCGCTGACCACGACCTGCCGCAGCGCCTTGGCGGCGTTCTCCGGTGATCCGGACCAGATCGTGGGCATCGGACTGTGCGGGATCCGGTTCTGCCGGGCGCTGATGGATGCCCGCGGGCGGCTCACCGAGCCGGTGCTCAGCTGGATGGACGCGCGCGTCTCCGTCCCCCTGGCGCAGGTCGACCCGGCAGTGGCCACCGTGGCCAGCGCGGCGGGGTACCTGACCCTGCGGCTGACCGGGAGCCGGCGCGACAGCGCGGCGAACTACCAGGGGATGTGGCCCATCGATCCGGCGGCCCGGGGCTGGTCCACCGATCCGGGCGCGGTGCAGCGGACCGGGATGCCGCTGGCGCTGCTGCCCGACCTGGTGGATCCGGGTGGGCTGTTGGGACACATCACCGAGGAGGCGGCCGCGGCCACCGGCCTGCGCGCGGGCTGGCCGGTGTACGCCACAGCCAACGACAAGGCGGTGGAGGCGCTGGGCTGTGGGCTGTCCGATGACCGGACGCTGCTGCTGTCGCTGGGCACCTACATCGCGGCGATGACCCTGGGCGCGGACGTCGATGGCCATGACGATCGCTACTGGGTGAACTCGGCCGCGATCCCGGGTCGGTACCTCTACGAGAGCGGGGGGATCCGGCGCGGGATGTGGACGGTGTCGTGGCTTCGAGCGCTGGTCAGCGCCGCGCTGCCGGGTCCGATCGACCAGGACGCGATCCTCGCGTGGCTCAACGAGGGTGCGCAGGCCGTCCCACCGGGCTGCGGCGGCCTGCTGACCATCCCGGACTGGCTGGCACCGGGTGACGCGCCCTACCGTAGGGGTGCGATCCTCGGTCTCGACGGCTCGCACGGTCCCCATCACCTGTACCGCTCCATCCTGGAGGGGATCGCACTGACCATGCGGGGACACGCCGAGGCGATGGAGGCGGCGCTGGGGTGGCGACCGGAGCGGCTGGTCGTCTCCGGCGGTGGTGCGCGCTCGGATCTGATGATGCAGATCGTCGCGGACGTGGTGGGTCGCCCGGCCGAGCGTTCCGGGATCGCCGATGCCGCCGGTCTCGGCGCGGCCATGTGCGCCGCGGTCGGTGCGGGGGTGCATCCCGACTTCGAGACCGCGATGGCGATGATGACCCGGCCCGGGCAGGTGTTCGGCCCGGAACCTCGGGCGCAGCGCCGCTACGACGTCGTGATGGACGCCTACCAGGCCCTGCCGAGCTTCACCGATCCGATGTTCCAGCACATGAGCGCGGCCTTGAACTCGCCCGACAACTCGCCAGCGCCGCCCTGGTGACCGACTCGGGGGCTCGGGCCGCTGGGTAGGCGCTCGCCACTGGGCTGCGGGCTGAGCCCGCGGGACGGCCGCTCGGCCTGGAGTATGCGGTCAGCCTCGGACGCGCAGGCTCAGGTGGGTCTTGACCGTGGCCACCCAGACCAGGCATGCCAGCAGCATGTGCAGCACGACCAGCGCCCACGGCACCCCGGCGAACCACTGCGTGTAGCCCACGATCCCCTGGACAACCGCCAACCCCAGCAACGCGTGCGACCACCAGCGCGCCGGTGCCGGACCGTCGGTGAGGCGCAGGGCAAGCCACATCGCCACGAGCAGGCCCACGAACAGCAGCACCGCGTCGGCGTGCAGCCAGGCGGCGGTTCGCACGTCGATCGGCAGGCGATGCTCCACGTCGGTGTCCCCGGAGTGCGGTCCCGCCCCGGTGACGATCGTGCCGAGCACGACCACCGCGGCGGCCGTGGCCACCAGGACCAGGGACAGCACCCGGATCTCGCCGCGGACCAGGCGGCGCACGGGCTGGTCGCCGGGCTCGGCGGCGCGATGCACCAGCACGACGCACCCGGCGATGATCACCATCGACAGCAGCAGGTGCGCCCCCACGATCAGCGGGTGCAGCCCGGTGAGCACGGTGACGCCGCCGAGCACAGCCTGGGCGAGGGTGCCGAGCAGGGGGACGGCGGCCAGCAGCAGCAGCGGCCGACGCACCTGGGCGCCCTCGCGCTGCCAGCGCGCGCGCATCCGCAGCGCACCGACCACCGCGGCGATCGCCAGGATCCCCAGGACGAACGTGAGCAGTCGGTTGCCGAACTCGATGTACTTGTGGAACGCCTCGGCCTGGCCCTCGGTCGGGACCAGCGAGCCGTCCACGCACTCCGGCCAGGTCGGGCAGCCCAAGCCAGAGGCGGTCACCCGGACCAGGCCACCGGTCACGACGATGCCGATCTGGGCGACCAGGTTGGCCATGAAGATGCCCCGGACTGCGGAGGTGACCGGGGACGGGGCGACGGGGGCGGCGATTCGGGTGGGGCTGTCGGAGGCGAGCACGGGCCAAGCCTAGTTCGCCCCGCGGATTCGGCCAGCACCCGCCCGACCGCCGCCCGCCCCCCGCACCCTCGTAAACGCTTCCCTTCCGGTCATCTGCTC
>JBAVKQ010000081.1:0-12094 GCA_049688395.1 Candidatus Nanopelagicales bacterium | reverse complement strand
AGACCTCACCGGCCGCCGCGATGATCGCGGCCAACGGTGGCAGGGGTCCCGTCACGTCGACCGCCTCGGCCGCCCGGGCGATCTGGTCGGCGGCCTCGGAGGTGACCGTCTCGGCGATCACGATCGCGAACAGCTGGGCGCGACTGCCGGTCAGCCGGCGCACGGTCCGGGGCGTCACATCGGCGCGCTGGGCCACCATCCGGATCCGGGTGCCCTCGTAGCCGTGCTCGGTGAACAGTTCGGCGGCCGCCTGCACGATGCGCCGCCGCAACTCCACGTCTCTGGTCACCCTCGCGACGCTACCAGCGGACCCTTGGGCCCCACGCGGGGACGTGGAGTTCGCCGTGTTCGCTGCGCTGGCCCACCAGGCCAGCGTGGACTCGCAACGCACGAGTCTCCGGGTGGTCGCCGGGGCAGGCCCACCACGGGATCTGTCATCGGCAGGCACCACGTGAACAGGGACCATCACCAACCTTAAGGAGCCCGCCAGAGGACCCTGAGACCCCCGCTGGGACGTTGAGCTCCTGTTCCCCTCAGGGCCACGGGCATTGCTTGGAAATGGAGCCAATGGAGGGGGTGGCGACGATGAGTGCATGGGGTTCTGTCCGGGGTCACGTGGGAGTGCACGCACGCGGTTGCGCAGGCGGGGGTCGGCTGGGGTGGGCATGGTCGCGGTCGCGGGTTTGGTCGCTTCGGTACTGGCCCCGGTCGTTGGCTCGGGGGGCGGCACGGTGAGTAGAACCAGCAGGCCCCGAGCGCCGCGAGCCTATCGGCGGTCTTCCCGGACTTCGACGGGGACGGGGCGCTGACCTCGTCCACGGGGTGGCCTCCAACCCGCGCGACGAGGTGGTCGTGACCTACGGGTCGGGCCGGTCGCAGCGGTTCGGCCGGAGCGACGTTGGGGTGCGGCGACCAGCCCGGACAGCGCCACGGGGTTCGGTCAGGGACTGCTGGCGCGTGACCTCGATCGTGACGGCCTCACCGATCTTGTCGTTGTCGACCAGTCGCCGGCCACGTCGGCGATCCAGGTGCTGTTCGGCTCCACGTCCGGGCTGCGGCCGGGTGACGCACATCGCTATCCCGTCCCAGCAGGCGTGCAACTAGTCTTCGGGACTCCCGCCCTGATCGAATCCCCCACGCCCGTGCTCGTGGTCGGCGCGACCGTCCCACGTTCCGTGGCCAGGGGCGGGGCCATCCTCGCCTACCGGCTGGGCGCAGACGGGCTGCCCGGAGCCGATCGTCCTGAGCCAATGGGCCTAGCCGGCGCCGACGAGACGGGGGACCGCTTCAGGACCTCGCTGTCTGCCAGCGGATCCCTCGCTCTCGTGGGGGCCCCCGGGGAGGACGTCGGTCGGGTGAGGGACGCCGGAGCATTCACCGCGCTGAGGTATCGGGGTAGCACCCGGTTCACCGGCACGGTGCTGACCCAACGCTCCAGGGGCGTCGCTGGGAAGGCCGAGAAGGGCGACCGGTTCGGCTGGGCCGTGGCGATGGCTGACGGCTACGCCGCGATCGGCGTCCCCTTCGAGGACGGCCCCCGGCGCGACACGGGCGCCGTCGCGGCCTTCCGGGTGGGCGCGACCAGCCTCACACCGATCGCGACGCTGACCCAGAGCACGAGGGGCGTGCCCGGGATCGCTCAGGCCGGCGACCTGTTCGGCTGGGACGTGGCGGTGATGCGTCCGTGTCCCGGGGTTCCCGGGATCCTGGTTGGCGCGCCCAACGAGGCCATCGGAGATGTCGGTCAGTCCGGCTCGGCCTGGGTCCTGCCCCTGGCCGGGCCCTGCCCAACGCTCCAACTCGCCGAGGGCGGCCGACTCGGGGGCGCGCCCACCGAGATGGCACTGGTCGGGACGGCGGTCACCACGCTGCGAACCAGCGAATCGGCCGGGGACACCGTGGTGCTCACGGCTCCGGGCGTCAGCGAGGAGGGCGTCCTCGGTCGGGTGCTGCGCGTACCCGCGCCCTACTCCGGGAACGTCACCACCGTCGCCGAGAACCTGCGACTCAGGGACGAGGGCACGATCACGCTGTAGTCCCCCGCGCTGACGCTCTGTCAGGGTGACGACGAGGCGGCGCTGCCCAAGGCCCAGTTGCGCTCACGTGCATGGTGTTTCCCAGATTCTGAAGAGCGGTGCGGTATGGAGTTCAGGGTGGGGGAGGGGGCGGGAACTGCGATGGGGTGGGCGATCCCGGAAACTGGCTCCAGAGGGCGTAGCCCAGTTCGTAGCCCGAATGTGAAGGGCGAGATCCTCGGTCATGCTGGGTCTCCAGGCGGGCTGGGCCTAGCCGGCGTCGGCGGCGTCGGTGTGTGCGGCTGCCAGCGCCACCGCGGCCATGACCAACGATCGGATGATGTCGCGCCGCTGTTACACGGTGGCGTCCGGTTTGTCTCCCAAGTCCGCCTCGAGTGGGGCGTCTCGACGATCAGGCTGTAGATCAGCAGCGAGGCGGCGCGGACGCCCGGGGACCCCTCTTCGCGGGGGTTGTAGGGCAGCTGAGCGGCACTGTCGATCAGCTGCTGGGCGCGCTGGGCATCCTCGGAGGAAAGGCTATGGGTCGCCTTCGTGAGCAGGTTCTGGGCGCCGATGATCTGGGAGTGGCTGACTTCGTTGAGCAGGCGCCCGGACCGGTGTGCCAGCGCCCTGAACTCACCCGCCAGGCCGCGGACCGGGTGGAACCCGGACGGGGACGCATCGCTCAAGACCGCGACAGTAGCGAACCCGCCCTGACCGCCGTCACCGACTTCGGGTGTTCAAGGGGAACGTGTTGACCCACCTGCATCTGCAGAGCAGCGCCGCCGACCGGCTGGACTTACCCGAGGGCGACTGACCGCAGCCTCCGGGACTCGGGGCGGCACCGCAACTGCGGCCCGCCGGGGATCGTCCGGTGGCACTGCAGGGGACCACCAGGGCTGCTCTCGGGGCCGTGTCGACCGGGGTTCGGGCCACCACGGATTCGTCGGGGGTCTCGCCTTGGGAGATCAAGCGAAGTGGCCGCACGGGCGGGGCAGGGATCGGCGGTCGGTAGGGGTCCGCGCCTGGGAACGTCGGTCAGGCTGGGTGGGCGCGGAGGTCTTGGTGGTGTTCGACGGCTTGGGTGACCAGGGCGATGATGTGTGGGTCCTCGACCCGGTAGATCTGGTGGCGGCCCTCGGGTCGGACGAGGACCAGCCCGGCCAGGCGCAGCTTCGCGAGGTGTTGGCTGACTGTGGGGATGGTGGCTCCGGTGGCGTCGGCCAGGCTGGTGACGTCGCGTTCGCCGTGTGCGAGCAGCCACAGGATCCGGACCCGCGTCGGGGTGGCGAGCATCGCGAACGTGGTGGCGGCCTCGACGAAGTCGACAGGCTCCGGGGCGGCGCTCGGCGGTGGCGATGCGGGCACTTGCCCAGCGTAGTCACAGGGATTGCGCAAGCGGTTGATGATCGTGGGCCCATGGTCCCCCCGAGGTCGGCGACCTGAGGCGGTGAGAGCCCGTCAGCCGATGAGGCTGAACAGGCCTTCCTCTTCTTGGGCGTTGTGCAGGCGAAGGACGCCGAAGAGGACGTAGAGGGTGCGTCGGGCGTCGCTGATCGCGTCCTCGGGTTCGAGGTCGGTCGCGTCGACCAGTTGGCGCAGGCGGTGGACCTGGTGCTCGATCTCGGCGTGGGTGCGGCTCAGGGCGCCGACCGGGTCGTTGCCGCCCAGCGCGAGGGCCATCGCAGGGAGCAGCTCGCGTTCCTCCTGGCGTTCGTGGGGCAGCAGTTCGTCCTCGAGGTGGGTCAGCAGGACGCGCACTGAGGCCAGTGGATCGTTCGGGTCGGCGTCCTGGAGGTCGTCTGCGGTGCTGGCGATGTCATCGACGATCGGTCGCAGGGCGTCGTGCTCGGCGGCGATCCGGGTGAGCAGCTCGTGGTCGGCAGGCGAGATCACTGTGATGGCGGGCGGGCGGAACATGCGCACCCGCAGGGCGTTGCCGATGGCGATGACGTCGATGGCCTCCTGCAACAGGGCGCCGATCGCGGCGGGGAGGAAGCCCAGGGCAGCGGCGAGCATCGCGATCGCTGAGAGGCCCATGCCGATCCAGGCGCTCTGCCCGGCGATGCGGCGGGCCCGTCGGGCGATCGCGATCGCGTCGGCCAGCCGGTCGATGCGGTCCACGGTGAGCACGATGCCGGCGGCTTCGGAGGAGGCGGTGGCCCCGCGTCCGGCCATCGCGACGCCCACGTCGGCGGCGGCCAGGGCTGGGGCGTCGTTGATGCCGTCGCCGACCATGATCACCGGGCCGTAGGCCTGTTCCTGACCCACGACGAGGACCTTGTCCGCGGGGGTCTGCTCGGAGCGGACCTCGTCGACGCCGACCAGGCGGCCCACGGACTCGGCGAGGTCTGCGCGGTCGCCGGTGACCAGCACCATGCGGGTCAGCCCCGCTGCGCGCAGGCCGCGCAGCATGCGGGTCGCGTCCGGGCGGATCGCGTCAGAGAACAGCAGCGCCCCCGCGGGTTGCCCGTCGAGGGCGACCAGGATGCTGACACATCCCTCGAGATCGGCCTCCTGGCGGGCGCGCCGGGCCCAGGTCGGGGCTTCCTCACCGAGGATCCACGGAGCCTTGCCGATTCGGACCTGGCGGCCGTTGACGAGTCCCTGGATGCCGTGGCCGTGGACCTCCGCCACCTCCGTGGGGATCACCAGGGGCAGGTCGCGCTGCTGCGCTGCACGCACGATCGCGCTCGCCAGGACGTGGGGGGAGGCCTGATCGAGGCTGGCGGCTGCGGCCAGCAGGTCGGGCACCTCGACCCCAGGCGCTGTGTGCACGCTGGCCAGGGTGGGGCGGCCGATCGTCAGGGTCCCGGTCTTGTCGAAGAGCAGGACACGTCCGGCGGCCAGCTGCTCGAGTACCTGCCCACCCTTGATCACCACACCCCGGCGGGCCGCCTGGGAGACCCCGGAGATGATGGCCACCGGGACGGCCAGCAGCAGTGGGCAGGGGGTGGCCACGACCAGGACGGCGACCAGACGGTCCGGGTCGCCGCTGGCCAGCCACGCGGCCCCGGCCAGCGCCAGGGTCGCCGGCACGAACCACCACGCCAGCCGGTCGGCGAACCGCACGTACGGCGAGGAGTCGGCCTGCGCTGACTCGACCAGGCGCACGACGTCGGCGTACGTGCTCTCCGCGGCAACCGAGGTCGCCACGATCTGCACAGGGGGCCCGGCGTTGACGACACCGCTGCGCACCGTGTCCCCCGCGGCCCGGTCCACCGCCTGAGCCTCCCCGGTCAGGGCGGACTCATCGAACGTGCCCGACTCAAGGAGTCGGGCGTCCACCGGGACGATCTCCCCAGACCCGACGTGCAGCAGGTCCCCGACGAGCACGTCGTCAACGCCGATGTCAGCGACCGTCTCGTCGGCGATCCGGTGGGCCACACGTGGGGAGCGGGCCACCAGCAGGCTCAACTCGCGGCGGGCTGTGGACTCGGCCCACTGGTCCAGGACGGTTCCGGTGCCCACCATCACCGCGATCAGGGCCGCTGCCAGGTACTCCCCGGTCCAGATCGCCCCCGCCACCGCGAGCAGGGCCAGGATGTCGACCCCACCAGTGCGGTGGATCAAGCCCTTGGCCACGGCGACGGTGGAACTCGCGAGCCCGATCAGGCCCGCGACCAGCCAACAGCCATCGCGTACGACCGAGTCGCCGAGCACGGCGGCGACAGCCCCCGCCAGGAGCAGCACAAGGGCCGGTACCAGCACCAGCCACCCGCTATGGTTGCCCAGCCTGCGCAGCAGCCCGTCGTTGGGGGCGCCGGCCGGAGACTCAGCCCCGACGGCCGTGGCTCCGACCGGCGCGGTCACGGCTGGACCTGGCCGGTGACGTCCTCAGTGACTTCCGCGATCGCGTCGGTCACCGGCTGCGTGACACCGTCGAGGACTCCCTGGGCCGCCGAGGTGACTTCGGAACCTGCACCTGAGGCGGCTTCGGCCACCCCCCGACCGCGTCGGTCACCGGCCCGACGTCGACCCCCGGGACCTCGATGCCCAACTGGTCGGCGACACCGGCCAGCGCCCTACCGATCTTGTTCCACTGCACAGCAACCTCCAACGGGATGCCGACCCGACCGCGGCCGTAGGCCACCGATGCACCGAACCAACATCTGCATAGTTACGTTACTACGCAATCGACGTTTCGGTACCTCGAACCGGCATCGTCCGTGACCGGGAGCTCAGGCGCTCGGCATCCCCCCGGTCGAGGCACGGGTGTACTCCCTCGACCTGGGCGGTCGCGGTTCGTCGATCGTGAGGGCTTCCGCACGCGCGTCTCATCGGCGTGCCATGTCCGGTCGGCAGCATGGTGTCTGCCGGGGCCGAGCACCGTGCCTGGCAGGTTTCGAAAGAGGAATCATGGCTAGGTCTGGATTGTTCCGAGCGCTTGCCCCCGCTGCCCGCACCAAGGCTGGCTGCTCGAGCCGCGACTGCAACTCGGTGACGAAGAAGAAGTCCAAGAAGCGCCGAGTCGGCGTGCCCGGACCTGCGCGAGTTGATCTCACGCGGGCATGCCGCGAGAGGTTCCGGCCAGTTCCCGGGGTCGGGGCCGCTCACGGCTGTCCGCAGCTCGTTGGTGGCGTTCCTGGCGCCCCAGGCACAGGGCGACGGGCTGATCGCTGCGGCGCCGCGGGCTCGCTTGCGCGACATCCTGCGACGCCTGGGTCCTGAGCTGCGTCCGTTCCCGGCCGGCATCGTGGTGCTGCTGCTCGTGGCCGTCGCCCTTCCCGCGGTGGAGACCGTGGAGATCTGGCTGTTCCAGCGGGTCGTTGACGATGTGCTGGTCCCGGTGTCCCTCGGGCCGCCACCGTGATGCCGGCGTCGATAAGCCGGTCCTGGACCAGGGACGCCGTGCCGCCCGTGACAGCCATCCCCAGAGCCGACATCGCCAGAACCGAGGCAAGCACACGTCCCCGAACCGTCAGTCGCACCCCCGGGGCCCTCCGGAGAGCCACCGACCGAGGCCCCCTCGCGCACGGGCTGCGTGGATCCCGCCCTCATCGCCACCAACCCCACCCTGAGCCGGGACCCCAGGGATTGGGCCCACTCGACCCGAGGTGCCACCTCATGCCCAACAGCCTAGCCGGGCCTTCGATGACGCCCTTCGTCTCCGCGAGGTCGCCGCTGGGAGCCCGTACTGCGGCGTGGATCCCGATCGCGCCGTGTGGGGCGCCGGATGATCAGTCCCCGACCCCGTCGGCAACCTGCTTGGCGGTCTCGGCAGCCCGCTCGGCAGCCTGCTTTGCTGCCTCTCCCACGCGTTCGGCGGCCTGCTTTGCTGCCTCGCCCACGCGTTCGGCGGCCCGCTTGGTCGCCTCCGCCCCGCCCTCTTTGGAGTCACCGGGTATCGGCCCTGGAAGCCCCGCCCTGAAGGGACCGGACGGATGTGTGACACAAACATCCCGTAGCTTCGCAGCGCGTCCAGACGCTCCTGGATGCCCGTCCACACGAACTTGGGCTGCGCGCGAGCGTTGACCCCGGGCACACCCAAGCGCTCCCCGCCTGGGTGTGGTCATCGCCGCCGGCGCGGGGCCTCCGACCCTACGACCAGGGGGTGTTGGCGGCGATGATGGGAGGGGTATCGAGTTCGGACCCATCGTCGGCGTCCCCAGCAGAGCCAAGCGGCGAGCGATGTCGCTGCGCCGGCCCCGGTGCCGGCGGTAGGCCGGGAGGGCTAGACAGGGCTAGACAGGGCTAGACATGCATCGCAGACGTGGCAGGTACATCTCAACGTGCTCCTTCTGGCGGTGGCGATCGTGGTGATCCTGACCGGCCTTCTCGTCGACCAGCTGGATCTCAACGAGTTCACCCCGCACCGGTGGGCCGGTTACACGGTCGCGGCGCTCATCGCCGTCCACGTGGGGCTGCACTGGCACTGGGTCCTTCCCTCGCGCCGGGTCGACCGACAACGCAGCGAGCCCGGGCCATACATGCCGATCGACTCCGCGGCGCAGGCCGGGGAACCCGCGGCCCTGCCGTTCTCGGACGAACCCGAGGCCGGTGCCCCCGTCGGCGCGGCCGAGGGAGGGGCCGTGGGCGGCACCGCTTCCGCGGCAGATGGTCAGGGACGCCCCCACCCGACGCGTCGGGTGGCCATCACGGCGGTGGGCGCGGGTGTGGCCGGTATGGTCGTAGGCTGGTCGTCCAAGTCCGGGGTTTCGCCGGATCCCTACCCGGGTGGTGACGTCGGCCTGTTCTACCACCGGCAGAGTTCACTCGGGCTGCGCGGACTGGTCCGTGAACTGGTGGACTGGGGCCGCAGACCAGCCCCCTACCTGCGAGTCGGCGACGCCGAGGTTGTCACCCTGCCCGCCATGGGCCCCCGCCGGTCATGAGCGTGGCGCAGGCGCTGGAGCAGCGGCGATCCCTACGGGAGTACGCCGACCGGGCCATGACCGCCGAGGAATTGGCCTGGGTGATCCACGCAGCCGGCGGTGCCCGAACCGGAGCGCCCCGCTGTGCGGGCCGAAGCCGAACGCCGGCTGGCCGCCGCAACCCACCCCTCCGGCGGCTTCTTGATGCACCAACAGATCCGCTACACCCTCGGCATCCGACCGGGTCGCCCCGTCTGACCGTGACGTCGCCCTCCAAGTCGCGGTCCCGCTAGTCTCACGGACTCGTCCTGCGCGGAACTGGCTGAAATCTAAGCGGGAGTTCCCCCGCACCAGACCGCCAGTCGCGGCAAAGGGGCGCGGTATGGAGTTCGGTCGAGGGGCGAGGGCGGAACGGCTACGGGGTGGGCGATCCCGGGGTCGGGCTCGGGGCCGCAGCCCAGTTGGTAGCCCAGTTCAGTGGGGCAGGGCGTCGTCGGCCGGCGCGTGTCGATGGGCTATGCGCTTGGGTGTTACGTCCGGTGGCCCTTCGCCTTCTCCTTCGCCTTCGGGGCGTCGACGGGGTTGCCGGGCTTCTTCTTCTGTTTCTTGGTCTTCTTCTTCTGGGGTGGTTCGGTGGTCTCAGGTTCGTATCGGAGGAACACGGCTCCGAGGGGTGGGATCATGATCGTGGCGCTGGCTGGGAAGCCGTGGTACTCCTCGGCCTGCGCGGTGATCTGGCCGTTGTTCCCGTGTGCGCCCGTGCCGTCGTAGATAGCGAGATCGGAGTTGAAGACCTCGGTCCAGGTTCCGGACTCGGGCAGGCCGACTCGGTGCTGGGTCCACGGTTCGGAGGAGAAGTTGACCGCGACCGCGATCTGTTGGCCGGCGCCGTCGAAGCGCAACCAGGAGAACGTGTTGCCGCCGGCGTCGTCGCTGTCGATCCACCGGAATCCCTCCGGGCTGGTGTCGAGCTGCCATAGCGCGGGGTTGGTCCGGTAGATCTGGTTGAGGTCCTGGAACATCCGCTGCAGGCCGTGATGGCCCTCGAGGTCGGCGACCCACCATTCCAGGCTGTCGTCCTCGGACCACTCCGGGCGCTGCCCGAACTCGCATCCCATGAATACCAGCTGCTTGCCGGGGAAGGCCCACATGAAGGAGTAGAACGCGCGCAGGGTCGCGAACTGCCGCCAGGGATCCTGGGGGACCTTGTTGATCATCGAACCCTTGCCGTGGACGACCTCGTCGTGGCTGATCGGCAGGATGAAGTTCTCCGTGTACTGGTAGATCATCGCGAACGTCATCTCGTGGTGGTGGTACTGGCGGTGGATCGGCTCGAGGGCCAGGTATTCCAGGGAGTCGTTCATCCAGCCCATGTTCCACTTGAAGCCGAACCCCAGGCCTCCGTGGTCAACAGGGCTGGTGACGCCGGTGAAGTTGGTGGACTCCTCGGCGATCATGACCACCCCGGGTACCCGCTCGTACAGGTGCCGGTTGACGTAGCGCAGGAAGTCGATGGCCTCCAGGTTGTGGTTGCCGCCGTACTCGTTGGGGATCCACGCGCCGGCTTCGCGGCCGTAGTCGAGGTACACCATGGACGCGACCGCGTCGACGCGCAGGGCGTCGAAGTGGAACTGCTGGACCCAGTACAGCGCGTTGGAGACCAGGAACGACTTCACCTCGTTGCGCCCGTAGTTGAAGATGTAGGTGCCCCATTCCTTGTGCTCACCCTGGCGCGGGTCGGCATGCTCATAGAGCGCCGTTCCGTCGAAGCGGCCCAACGCCCAGGCGTCCTTGGGGAAGTGGCCGGGGACCCAGTCGAGGATGACCCCGATCCCGGCCTGGTGTAGCCGGTCAACGAGGTGGCGCAGCTCGTCCGGGCGACCCAAGCGCGACATCGGGGCGAAGTAGTTGGTGACCTGGTAGCCCCAGGAGGCCTCGAGGGGATGTTCGGACACCGGCATGAGCTCGACATGGGTGAACCCCATCCGGGTCACGTACTCCACGAGTTCCTCGGCCAGGTCCAAATAGGTGCGTCCCTTGCGCCACGAACCCAGATGCACCTCGTAGATCGAGCCTGGGGATTCGTGCGGCACATGCGCGGCCCGCCGGGTCATCCACTGGTCATCGCCCCAGATGTACCGGCTCTCGTAGACGATCGATGCGTTCGATGGGGCCCGTTCAGCGAACCGGGCCATCGGGTCGACCTTCTCGTGCCACACATCGTCAGCCCCCAGGACGTTGTACTTGTACAGCGCGCCCTCCCCGACCCCCTCGACGAACAGCGCCCAGACCCCGGACCCCGGGACCAGCGACATCGCGTCTCCGGTCCACCCGTTGAAATCCCCGTTCACCCGAACCGACTTCGCGTTCGGCGCCCACACCGCGAACCGGGTACCCCGGATCTCGCCCCGCTCATCGTCGGTCACCGTGACCACATGGGAGCCCAGGCGCCGCCAGCACTCCGTGTCCCCACCATCGTGGAATCCCTCAAGATCCCACCCAGTCAATCCACCTGCCATGTCATGTGCCATGGGTGCTTCCTCTCTGGCTCAACTGAGCGGTGTCACGTGTGGCCGGGGCCTGCTGCGTCGTGGCTGCCCACCTCGATTCTTCACCGAGGTGTCCCCATAGTGCGCCCCGGGGGCTTCTTGCGCCGGGGAAGCGGGTCAGCGCGGCCACCCTTGATCCCACCCGAACCGCCCGCCCGCGTGTCTCGCTCTCGGGTCGTCCCCGACCCGTGTCGAAATCGCGGCCTTGGAGACCACGGGAGGCCATCCGTTGGCGCGGCCCCGTGCGGACTGCCAGTGAGGAGGCAATCGCACGGGGCCGCATGTCGGACGGACCGGGAACGGCAAGCCGGCCCCGGCGAGCGCCACGGCGGCAACTCGTCCCGAACCCGGGGGCCCTTCTCCGCGAGAGACGGTAGACCGGACGACGAGGATCGGCAAGGGACCGAAAGCGTTCCCCCTCGGGGCAGAGCGCACCGGACCCGCCAGTGCGGGTCTCGCGTCAGGCCGCCGGGTAACGGCGGGGCGAGTCAGTCTGCTTGGTACTTGAAGGACACGCTGAGCTTCGTGCGGAAGATCACTTCGCCACCAGCGAGGTCGATGTCCTGCTCGACCACCTCGGCCACCCGCAGATCCCGCAGATCCCGCAGGGTCTCCTTCGCGGTGTTCACAGCCACGACTGCTGCGTCCTCCCACGACGTGGTGCTGGTCCCGACGATCTCGACGACCTTGTACACGCTCACGCGTCCCTCCTCGACTTGATTGGCCTCCCCATCGGGTCACCAGCACGACCCGATGACCAGTCCTCCCAGCCAACCCAACCTCAGCCGCGAAGTCCCGGCCGTGGGCGACTGGGTCGGATGCTCGTGGTCCGGGGCGACTGGTGCTGGTCGATGTGCGGACGCGTCGAGGCGCCGGTCCCGGCGTGGCGACCGGGCTCCGTTGGGGGAGCACTGCCACCCAACGTCGGGGATGTCCGGGGCGTGAGCCATCTCACGGTGCGGCCGCTAGCAAAGTGCTTGCTATCGCAAGCGCATGGGCGGACACTGGAGGTGAGGCCAAGTTCGACGCGGCGCAGTTCGGTGGGTTCAACCGCGGACAGCGGACGGCCATGCAGGTCTGGTTGCCCCCGGTGTTGACCGCCGTCGTGGGTGAGCAGGGTCGCGTCACGGTGGGCTGATCCTGCCGGTTGTGGGTGGGGCGGGTTTGCTCTTGTTCGTGTGCGACGTCATGGTGAGCATGACGTGATGTTGGCGAC
>JBAVKQ010000080.1:0-3142 GCA_049688395.1 Candidatus Nanopelagicales bacterium | reverse complement strand
GCCGCCGCCCGCGGGCGTGGCAGGTACGCAACCTATCGACCCTGCGGGCTGGTCGGCGTACCGCGGCGGCGACCGGCTGCTCGACGCGGTCGGTGGCGCCCAGCCGGTCCGTGCCCTGTGGGCGGCCGGCCCCGGTGAGCACGTCGGCCAGCGGATCGCCGAACTCGTGCGTGCGGTGCGGGCCCGCGCGGGCGGCGCCCTGGTGATCGTGCCCGACGCAGCCGACATCGAACGGATCGCCGGCGCCCTGGCCCGTGCCGGGATTCAGGTCACCCGGTTGGAGGCCGACCTGGGTCCCGAGGCCCGCTACCGGGCGTTCCTCGAAGTGCTGTCCGGGGCCTCCCGGGTGGTGGTCGGTACCCGGGCCGCGGTGTTCGCCCCCGTGGTCGACCTCGCCCTGATCGTGGTCTGGGACGACGGCGACGAGTCGCTGGCCGAGCCGCAGACCCCGGGCTGGCACGCTCGGGAGGTGGCCGCGCTGCGCAGCGCGGCGCAGGACGTCTCCCTCCTGCTCGGCGGGCATCCGGTGACCCTCGAGGCCGCACGGATGGCGGCCTCCGGCTGGCTGGCGACCGTCGCACTGCCCCGACCCGTACTGCGTGGCCGGGTGCCCCGGATCCAGGCGGCGGCGGACCTGGTCGCCGATCCGGCCCGGACCGGGTCGCGGATCCCGTCGGTGGCCCTTGACCTGCTGCGGGCGGCCCGGGACTCCGGCCCGCTGCTGGTCAGCGTCCCGCGGGCGGGTTACCTGCCCGTCCTGGCCTGCCAGGCGTGTCGGGAACCGGTCGGCTGCCCGCAGTGCGCCCGACCGATGCAGGCCAACGGACCGGATCGGGCGCCCTCGTGCGCCACTCACGGGGTGGTACTCGACTGGCGCTGCCCGTTCTGCGGAGGGCAGGTGTTGCGGGCCGCCGTGGTCGGGGTGCGCCGCACGGCCGAGGAGTTCGGCCGCGCCCTGCCGGGGCTGACCGTGATCACCTCGTCGGGTCAGGCCCCGGTGCGGACCCTGACCAGCCCGGATGCCCTGGTCGTGGCGACTCCGGGGGCGGAGCCCGACCCGGGACCCGACGGGTACGGTGCCCTGCTCCTGCTCGATGCCGCGGCCGCGCTGTCACGACCCGGGCTGCGGGTGACCGAGGAGGTCCTGCGCCGCTGGTTCGACATCGCCGCGCTGGTCCGACCCGCCGACCGGGGCGGTCGCGTGCTCGTGGTGGGGGAGCCCGACATCCGCGAGGTCCAGGCGCTGATCCGCTGGGACCCCCTCGGCTACGCCCAGCGCGAGTTGGCCGAACGGGCGCAGCTGCACCTGCCCCCGGCCGTGCGCCTGGCCCAGCTGACCGGCCCTGCGCTGGCCACCGGGGAGCTGGCCGATGCGGTCGCCGAGGAGCTCGGCGCGGCGATCCTGCGTCGTTCCGGGCCGCTGCCCGGGCCGGGCTCCGAATCGGAGGTCACCTGGTTGCTGGCCGTGTCCTTCGCCGAGGGCCCGCGGCTGGCCGGCGCGCTGGCCCGTGCCCAATCGGTGCGCAGCGCCCGGCGCGCGGTGGCG
The DNA here is from genome assembly GCA_049688395.1 of Candidatus Nanopelagicales bacterium. Taxonomy (GTDB): domain Bacteria; phylum Actinomycetota; class Actinomycetes; order S36-B12; family CAIYMF01; genus Prado023. Next base: position 1,596 of record JBAVKQ010000080.1, on the reverse strand, counting down.
GTGGCAGTGCGCATCGATCCGGTGAGTCGCCGCTGAGCCGCCGGTAGAATGTGGGCATGCCGCTGCAACCCATCCGCCTGTTCGGCGACCCCCTCCTGCGCACCCCGGCCGAGTCGGTGACGACCTTCGACAAGGAGCTGCGCACGCTGGTCGCCGACCTGACCGACACCATGATGGACGCCCCCGGCGTCGGCCTGGCCGCCCCGCAGATCGGGGTCTCCCTGCGCGTGTTCACCTACTGGGTCGACGACGTCGTGGGCCACCTGATCAACCCGAGCCTGGACCTCTCCGACGAGGAGCAGGACGGCGAGGAGGGCTGCCTGTCGCTGCCCGGGCTGCTCTACGACACGAAGCGGGCCATGGGAGTGGTGGCCAGGGGCATGAACCAGCACGGCGAGCCGGTGGTGATCGAGGGTTCGGAGCTGCTGGCCCGCTGCGTGCAGCACGAGACCGATCACCTCGACGGGATCCTGTTCATCGACCGGTTGGACCCGGTGACCCGCAAGCTGGCCATGAAGGAGATTCGCGCGGCCGAGTGGTTCGGGCAGCCGGCACCGACCATCCGGTTCAGCCCGCACTCGATCCGCCCGGGCCTGGGCTGATGCGCGTCCTGTTCGCAGGCACCCCCGAGGTGGCCGTGCCCGCGCTGCGCGCCATCCTGGCCTCCCCGCACGAGGTGGTCGCCGTGCTCACCCGACCGGATGCCCGCGCCGGGCGGGGCCGATCACTGGTGCCCTCCCCGGTGGCCGAGGTCGCCCGCGCCGAGGGCATCGAGGTGCTCACCCCGCAGCGGCCGCGCGACCCCCAGTTCCAGGCCCGGCTCGAGGAGCTGGCCCCCGACGCCGCCCCGATCGTCGCCTACGGCGGGCTGATCCCGCCGGCGGCGCTGGCCGTGCCCACGCACGGCTGGGTGAACCTGCACTTCTCGCTGCTGCCCGCCTGGCGCGGGGCAGCCCCGGTCCAGCACGCGATCATGGCCGGCGACGAGGTCACCGGCGCGTCGGCGTTCCGGCTCGAGGAGGGCCTGGACACCGGGCCGGTCTACGGCGTGCTCACCGATACGATCCGCCCCACCGACACCGCCGGCGACCTGCTGGGTCGCCTCGCCGAGGCCGGCGCGGGCCTGCTGGTCGCCACCCTGGACGGCCTGGCCAACGGCGCGATCGTCGCGGTCCCGCAGTCCGGGGACGGCGTCAGCCTCGCACCCAAGATCAACGTGGAGGACGCCCGCGTCGACTGGGCCGCACCGGCGATGCGCGTCGACCGGCTGGTCCGCGGCTGCACCCCGGCACCGGGCGCCTGGACCCAGTTCCGCGGCGAGCGGATCAAGCTCGGTCCGGTCCGGCCCGTGCCGGACGTCGGGGACCTGGCCCCCGGCGAGCTGCGGACGACCAAGGCAACAGTCCGGGTGGGCACCGCCACGTACGCCGTGGAGCTCGGCGAGGTCCGCCCGCAGGGCAAGCGTGCGATGCCGGCAGCCGACTGGGCCCGCGGGGTCCGGGTCGAGGCCGGCGAGCACTGTGGCTGACGCCCGGCCGCCCACGCGCCGGCCCGGCGGCTCGGGTGCCGCAGGTTCCGGGCGCGGCGGCTCCGGAT
>JBAVKQ010000079.1:0-18243 GCA_049688395.1 Candidatus Nanopelagicales bacterium | reverse complement strand
ACACCGCCCGGGCCCACCAGCTGCGGGCCGCCATCGCCCGGGTGGGCGCGGCCCTGGGCGATGGGAGCCAGCCCCGCATGGCCGGGCAGCGCCCTGCGATACGGCACCCGGCCGTCCACCGCACCAGCAACGCCGGCACCGGCCCGCCCAGATCCCACCCGGACTGCCTTCCGGGCCTGGTGGTCTGCAGAGTCCCAGTACTCCCTGACCCTGGACCTCTACCAACCCCAGGACACTAATGGGCTCGAGGACCGGGAAGCGGCGCTGCGCCTGGCCGCCCTGCGCTGGCGGGCCGACTCCCGACGCGACACCTACTTCCGCGCCGCCCTGACCTGACCTCGATGCCCCCGCTCCCCCGCACGGCGCCCAACTGGCGGCGGGCAGGGTGGGACCTCAGTGGGCCACACGGCGCGCCCAACGCCGGATGAACATCTGGTGACCGTCCGACTGACGAGGCATCTCCCCCACGCGGGCGGCGGTACCCTCGGCATGTGCACCTGTCGACGGGGCTGCGGGAGCTGAAGGAGCCGGGGACTGCGCTGGCCGCGGCAGTCCAACAGCGGGCGCTGGCCGACCTGGTGCAAGACCTGGCCGTGCAGCGGGCCAGGGAGCAAGGCTGGGACTGGGAGCGGATCGCCGTGGCCCTGGGCACCTCCCGCAAGGGACTGCGGCGCCGGCACCCCCACCACACGGCCGGGCACAGATCAGCCCGACCACAACGCTCCGCAATCGGGGCGGCGCGTCCCAACGTCACCGTGACCTGCACAGTCCAGGAGGTTCCGTGTCGAGTCCTCACCGACCACCCCCCTCGGGCGAGGGCCCCGCGGTCGGTGTCCTCGCCCTTCTGGTCGTGTACCTGCTGGTCTCCCTGGGGCACCGTGCGGTCGCGCCGGGGCTTCCCCAGGCAGCGGCCCTCGCCGGGCAGATCCGGGTCGACCCCTCGGTGGTGGACCGTGTCCGGGTGTCCTACCTGGACACGTCGTGGCGTGACACTGAGGGCACCCGGGAGGACCTGACCGGGGTGGCCACGTGGGGTGGGCACGCCGCGGCACCCGGTGCCGCGGGGCACGCGGCCCGCGCTGGCCTGGCCCGACTCGACCAGGCCGTGGCCCTGCTGCACGCCCAGGACCCCTTCCACGGGCAAGCGGTCGTTGACCACGTCGCTGCGATCGTGGCCCCGGAGGTCCTGGCCGCGCACGCTCCGCTCACCCATGCGCTGGCCGGCTACCTTCCAACAGCACAAGGGTGGCGCGGAACTCCGACTGGTGTGCCGGTGAGCCCCAGCCAGGTGAGTGGAGCCGCGCCGACTGAGGTCGGCTCAGGCAACGCGGAGGTGTGGGGACATGCGTGAGGCATTCGAACACGATCTGGCCGGAATCCGGGACCTGCTCACCGAGATGGCCGCCAAGGCGGGGGCGGCGATGAACACCGCCACGCAGGCAATGCTCGACGCCGATCTGCAGGCAGCACAGGCGGTGATCGCCGGCACCGAAGAGATCGAAGACCTGACTGGGCGGATCGAGCGGGCCTGTTACGACGCTGTTGCCTGCCAGGAGCCCGTGGCCCGAGACCTGCGGCTTGTGGTGTCCTCGTTGCAGTCTCCTCCTCGCTGGGGCGGATGGGTGACCTAGCAGACCATATGGCGACGCTGGCCCAGATGCACCACCCGCAGACGAGCATCCCGGAGGACGTGCGACCGATGTTCGCCCAGATGGGGGCCGTGGCCGACCAGATGGCCACCCGGACCGCGTCTCTGCTGACGAGTTGGGACCTCTCGGAGGCCTCGGAGATCCTGGCCACGAATGATCAGATGGACCAGGTCCACCGAGACCTGTTCACCGCCGTCTTCGCCCCCACGTGGACGCACGGAGTGGAGACCGCGATCGACACCACCCTGATGTCGCGCTACTACGAGCGCTACGCCGACCACGCCGTGGCCATCACCCGGCGGGTCATCCACCTGGTGATCGGCGAACCGTTCTCCCAGGTCGGCGCCGTCGGCCACCAGCTGGCCGACGGTCCTGCGAACGTGAGTTCAGCGGGTTCGTAGGTCGCCGGGACTTCGCCCAGGGTTGGCCGACACGACCTCCTGCGGACCCTTGCTGGACTGCCCGGTGACCCTACCGTGCGGGGCATGACCATTGAGATCATCCCCGACCAACGCCGAGGACCCGACTCCCAGGTGCGGCCCCGGGCCGTTGGCGCGACCACGCACAAGGGCCCGGTGCTGCTGCGCCGCGGCCAGGTCCAGGCCACCACCACCGACCAGCGGCTGCTGGACACCCACGACACCGGGGAATGGGTGCACACCGATCCCTGGCGGGTGCTGCGCATCCAGGCCGAGTCCGTCGAGGGCTTCGGGGCGCTGGCCAACATCGGACCGGCGGTCAGCACCTTCGGGTCCGCCCGCACCGAGGAGTCCGATCCACACTATGCACTGGCCGAGCAGGTCGCCGCCGGGCTCGCCCGCGCCGGTTACGCGGTCATCACCGGAGGGGGGCCGGGGATCATGGAAGCAGGCAACAAGGGCGCCTGCGAAGCCGGTGGTGTGTCGGTCGGCCTCGGCATCGAGCTTCCCTTCGAACAGGGCCTCAACGAATGGGTCGACCTCGGCATCAACTTCCGCTACTTCTTCGCCCGCAAGACAACGTTCGTCAAGCACTCCCAAAGGTCCGTTGTCCTGCCCGGCGGGTTCGGCACCCTCGACGAACTCTTCGAGGCACCCACCCTGGTCCAGACCGCGAAAGTCACCCGCTTCCCTGTCGTCCTGATGGGCCGCGCGTACTGGTCAGGCCTGCTGACCTGGCTCTGGTCGACCATGGCCGTAAAGGGCCGGATCTTAATGCGTGACCTCGACCTGATCCACGTCACCGACGACCCCCGCGAGGCGGTACAGATCATCGCCTCGGCGAACAACGCCCCACCCACCACCACCGCCGGGGACCTCGGCGAGCCTCTGACGGGATGTGACCGGGTGCCCACCCATCCGCCAGAGGGCAGGGAAGGCCCCGCCCACAGGCCCCGTGAGGGCCGCGCGACAGTGCTGATCATCGAGGATGAGCCGAGCATCGCCGAAACCATCGCCCACCTGCTGCACGGCGACGGCTTCGACGTGGCCATGGCCCACACCGGACCCGCCGGGCTGCACGTGTTCCAGTCACTGACACCGGACTTGATCCTGCTCGACCTGATGCTGCCCGGGCTCAACGGGCTCGAGGTCTGCCGCACCATCCGCCGCACCTCGAACGTGCCGATCATCATGGTCACCGCCCGAGCCACCGAAGTCGAGAAGGTCGTCGGGCTCGAGGCCGGAGCCGACGACTACCTGACCAAGCCCTTCTCGATGGCCGAGTTGCGCGGCGGATCCACGCCCTGCTACGCCGGTCCGCCCCCGCACGCTGACCCGCGCCCCTTGGTCTGGCACATGCTCGGGCGCCGGGGCCGATGCCCGAACCCACGTCACCCAGGTCGCCCGCGCGATCGGCCACCTCTGATCATCGGGGCCGCCTCATGCCCTCCGGATGGGGTGGCGGACCACCGTCCTGAGCTTGTCGGGGGCGGTGCGCCGAGGGTCAGCGAGGTAGATCTCGTGGTGCCGGCGCGCGTCGGACAGGTCCACGGCGTAGTCCTGCGACTCGGCCCATGCGTGCATGCGGGCCACCGATTCGGGCTCGGTGTCGTAGGGGCCGATGTGCATGACCTGCACGCACACGCCCTCGGTCCAGGTCTCCACGCGCGCCCGTGAGGTGTCGACGTCCCTCTTCTTCCGAGCGAGCTCGGCGCGCGCCGAGTCAAGGACCTCGGGGGTGACGAACTCGGGCAGGCGGATCATCGACGTCCAGATCAGTGCGTCCTTGGGCACGTGGACGCCATCGAACTGCGCGAGGGGGAAGGCCCAAAGCCCCTCCAGGGGCGGCACCACGAACTCGAAGAAGCCCTCCGGCGCCTGGCCCGGCCGGGCGCTCATCTTGATCGTGTAGGTCAACGAGTAGAGCGCCTGAATCGCGCGGGCATACGCACCCTCCTCATCGTTGGGGTTACCCGCCCCGTCCACCATCACGAACGTCATCGCGGGAACGTCCACGACGGTTGGCCCGGTCGAGGGCAGGTATAGACCTTTGAGCGCCTTCTTCACGTCGAACGCCTGGGCCACGGTTCCTCCCGGAGGTCAGTCCTCGAATCGATTGTGCTCCCCTCAACTGCTGGGTCGACAGCGCCCTCGACGTCCGTCGCCTGCGGGAGGCCCACCCCACCCGGTCGGGCACCCGGGCCACCTACTCGCTGAGCACCCACACGGCGCCGTCGGTGCCGACGCTGAATTCCACCCCACCCCAGGGGGATCCGTCGGACCTCCCCGGTCCGGTCGAAACAGGCCACGACTGAATCGCCGGGCGGCATCACGCACACCGAACCGCCCGGGGCCAGCGCGAGGCCCCTGTCGCCCTTCCCCGCCATGTCGCGCGGCCTCGCGCCCAGGTGAGCGTCACTGCCAGCTCAGCGACCGATCCCGGCGGTGGTGGTGCAGGGCGTGGGGCACCTCGGTGCAGGAGCGCGACACGGAAGCGGGTGAACCTGGCGGTCTGGACCGGGGTCAGTGCCCCGAGTACTTCGTCGAGGGCAACGGTGGGCGAAGTCCCGGCGACCTACGATCCTGTTGGGCCTGAGGCGGGAGCGCTGTGGGTGGCCGGAGCGGCGGCTTGGTCGGCGGCGTCGGTCTGGGAGAACGATTCCCCGGTCACCATCTGGATCACCCGTCGGGCGACGGCCACGGAATGGTCGGCGTACCGCTCGTAGTAGCGGGACATCAGGGTGGTGTCGATCGCCGCCTTGACGCCATGGGTCCACGTGGGCGCCAGGACGGCGGTGAACAGGTCACGGTGGATCTGGTCCATCTGGTCGTCCATGGCCAGGATCTCCGTGGCCTCCGCGAGGTCCGCGCTCTTCAGCAGGGACGCCGCGCGGGTTGCCATCCGGTCGGCCACGGCCCCCATCTGGGCGAGCATCGGTCGCACGTCCTCGGGGATGCTCGCCTGCGGATGGCGCATCCGGGTCAACTTCGCCACGTGGTCAGCCAGGTCCCCCATCCGTTCCAGGGAGGAGGAGATCTGCAAAGAGGACACCACAAGCCGCAGGTCGCGGGCCACTGGCTGCTGGCGGGCAACCGCGTCGTAGCAGGCCCACTCGATCCGCCCGGTCAGGTCATCGAGGGCGTCGTCACCGTCGATCACGGCCTGCGCCTCGCCCAGGTCGGCGTTGAGCATCGCATGGGTGGCGGTGTTCATCGCCGCCCCCGCCTTGACCGCCATCTCGATGAGCAGGTCCCGGATCCCCACCAGCTCATGCTGGAATGCCTCACGCATGTCCACCAACCCTCATCGTGTCCGGCGTTCAGGCTAGCGCGTCACCCAGACCTCCGGTCGGCGCGCGGAGCCGCGTACTGAGTCAGGGCGCAGGATGTTCATCCAGCATTCGAGCGCCATTCCACTGACCTCCACGCATGAAGACGCTGCGAAATGGTCCAGGTCTGCGGCTGGGACGGGTGAGCTGGGCGCCGGTCGGCGCGCAGACCCAGCCTCTCGGCGTGCGACCCGTAAACACGCCGCGCTCCCACTCGTACACCGCCTGAGTGATCGCAGAGTCCACAGCCCCGTCATCGGACTCCGCATCAGGCCACCATCCCCCCGAGCCACTCGAGCAACTCGTCAGGTGAGCCGATCATGATGCGGCCCGGCGCCAACTGGGTCACGCGCAACCTGGGCATGGCCGGCACCGTAGGCCGGGCTGGTAGCCGCTACTCGGCCGAAACCTGAACGGGCCAGGACATTGGTACCGGGCTGAGCCTTGCCGGTTGATGCCGGTAGATGTCACTCGCTCGTCACCGGGCCGTCGGGCCCCGGCCACCTTCGGCCCTCATCGTTGGCTGCATGGAGCAACCGTTGACCGTGGCCCTTGTGGCCCACGACCACTGCAAGGACGACCTGCTGGCCTGGGCCACCTTCAACCGGGACACCCTAGCCCGCTTCCGGCTGGTCGCCACCGGGACCACGGGCCAGCTGGTCAGCGAGGCGCTGGACCTGCCCGTTTCACGGATGCGCAGCGGGCCGTTGGGCGGGGATCTCCAGATCGGGGCCGCCATCGTCGAGGGTCGAATCGACATGCTCATCTTCTTCTGGGATCCGCTGACCGCGCAGCCCCATGAGCCGGACGTCAAGGCGCTGCTCCGGATCGCCGTCCTCCGCGACATTCCCACCGCCTGCAACCGCGGGACAGCAGACCATCTCATCTCCTCTCATCACCTGCTCTTCGGGCGCGCGCAGCGCGCCGATCGGGTTGTTGGCAATGACGGGATGGGACTCGCGGAGGAGGCCCTGATCGACGCAGCCGACAGTCGGCTGGCGGCCACGGAACCGTGCTGAGGCATCTGGTCGACGACTTCGAGGGGGTCGCAACCCAGGTCGTCCAAGCCGAGCACCTCAGCGACGCGTTCGAGATCTCCGACGCTGACACCGCGGACGAGCCGGCGGCGGTTGTGACGGTGGCTGGTGCGACCGTGGACCCGGTCAAGGACTACCTGCAGCGGATCGGTCGGGTGCCGCTGCTCACCGCGGCGCAGGAGGTGGAGTTGGCCACCCGAATCGAGGCGGGTCTGTTGGCTGCGGAGCGACTCAACTCCGATGCTGTCCTGGACCAGAAGCTGCGCAGGAGCCTCGAGCAGATCGCGGCAGATGGCCACCGGGCCAAGGACCGGATGATGGAGGCGAACCTGCGGCTCGTGGTCTCGTTGGCCAAGCGCAACACCGGCGGCGGGATGTCGTTCCTGGACCTGATCCAGGAGGGCAACGTGGGCCTGATCCGGGCGGTGGAGAAGTTCGACTACACCAGGGGCTACAAGTTCTCCACCTACGCGACATGGTGGATCCGCCAGGCGATCCACCGGGCGCTGGCCGACCAGTCCCGCACGATCCGCATCCCCGTGCACGTGGTCGAGGAGATCAACCAGGTGGGCCGCATCAAGCGCCAGATGGGCGAGGAGCTGGGCCGCCAACCGACGCCGCAGGAGCTGGCCCGGGAGCTCGGTGTCTCGCCGGCGAGGATCATCGAGATCCAGCGTCACGCCCGGGAACCCATCTCCCTGCACATCCCGTTGGGCGAGGACGCCGACTCGGAGTTCGGTGACCTGATCGAGGACTCCGAGGCGCTCCCCCCGGGCGACGCAGTGTCAGGCGAGGAGTTGCGTGAGCAGTTCGAAGTCGCCCTTGCCATGCTGTCGCCGCGGGAGGCCGCGGTGATGCGGATGCGGTTCGGACTGTCCGACGGGCAGCCCAGGACCCTCGACGAGATCGGGAAGGTCCATGGGATCACCCGCGAGCGGATCCGCCAGGTCGAGGCCAAGGCCCTGTCGAAGCTGCGGCACCCCACCCGACAGATCGGGCTGCGCGAGTACCTCTGAGATGTGCCTCGGCGGATGGCTGGGCCCTTCTGCTGCGCGGGAGTCGGTGAATCGCCGCCGCCGATCGAGAGGGGGTTGTTTCAACGAAGCTCGGCGCCCTGGCCGGGACGCTTCCGGCCGGGGGCCGTCAAGCCAGCATCAGACCGGATAGTCCGCACCGATGATCACACGCACATGGTCGACGTCTCCTTGCACGACGACCACTCCCTTGGCCGGGTCATGATCGGGGCGGTTCTCCTGGTTGGGTCCGCCGCTGCGCCGACGGGTGCGCGCGCATGCTGGACCGCCGCGAGACAGGGCGAGCACGGTAGTCGGGCTGATCTGACTCGAACTCGGCACCCGATGCCGCCCAGCGGGTCCACCGCCACGCCTGATCCTCGACTCGCGATGGGTCGGGCTGGCCCCCGATCACCATTGGCTCGATCATGAGCATGGTCTCCTCTCCGGGGCAGCCCCGACCGGCTCCTTCGGGAAGCAGCATCCGGTGGGTCACCGGGAACCACATTCGCAGGCCCGGGTTTCCAGTTCCCTCCGGGAACGCAACGGGGAGGTGAACGCGACGTAGCGCGTGAGGCGTTCACAGTCCGGACGCCTGGACCTCACCCGGAGTTCCTCCGGCGCGAGGAGGCCGGGGCGCGTGGTGCCACTGCCACCCCGTCCCTGAGACGCACTGGGACTGTGGCGCAGTCCACGAGCATGCCGGCGCCCGCGATACCGACCGGGGAGGCGGCCGTGGCCAACTCGGCAGCGGGGAGCATCGCCGCGGTCCTGGCGTTTCTGGGACGTGGCTGTGCCCTTCCCCAGGAAAGGGACCCGCGGTGAGGGGGCGCGACCCTCGGGCCGCAGGGGGACTGCCCCCACGCTGTGGTGCGTCGATCGGCAGCGGCTGATCCCTCGGGGCACGGGAGCCTACCTGCTCCTCCAGGGCAGCACGTCGGGTCTGATCGGCCGCGGGGTCGTCAGCCGCCCACCGTTCCTGGCGGCACGACGAGATCACCCGGGAACGGTGGCCCAGCATGTCGAGGTCCAGTGGGCCACAGTGCACGCCGCGTCTGACCGGATCCCCATCGAGCTGTTGCAGTCCGAGGTGCCGGAGTGCGACTGGTGCCGCGCCGATGGCTCTGCGCTGGGGCTGAATGCTGCGACCGCCGAGCGCCAGGGGCTCGTATGGACCCGGTGGATCGCTCGGACGCAGCCCGTCGACCGCTAGCCTTGCCGCGTCCCGAGACCGGCTGCGGTCCGGTTCACTAGATGTCCGGTGTCGCCCGCCAGATGCGCGCAGTTCGTCGCGCATGGACCGGTCGGAGGAGAAGAACCTCGTGCGGGCCACGTTCAGGATCGCGGACTTCGTCCAGGTAGCCGCGCACCGCTAGAGCCAGGCAAGCTCGCGCCGACATGCGCTGGCTTGACGGTGTCGTCCGCGCGCCGGGGGCGGGTGTTCGAGCGAGTATCTCCCGGGTGGTCTCGTCGCGCTGCTCGGGTCCCTCGCGCCTAGTTGAGGGTCGCGCTGGCGACCCAGCGATCGATCCGGTCGGTGATCTCGGCCAGGGCGCCCTCGAACGCCCGCCCGGTTCCCACCGGCACCGGGTCGGGGATGGACCAGTGGGAGTGCTCGACAGCGACCTCTCGGTCGGCCGCGTCGCACACCGTCACCACCACGTCGTCGGGGTGCAGGACCTCGGCGGTGGACATCGGTCGCTCGGCCAGCAGCCGCAGGCCGTGGGACCGGGCCACCCGTGCGGCCCCGGGGTGGATCCGAGCCGCCGGGTGGGTGCCGGCCGAGGCGACGCATGCCCCGGTGCGCTCAGCCCACACGGCAGCGGCCAGCTGGGAGCGCGCGGAGTTCCCTGAGCACACGAACACCACCCGCTCGTTCGGGATCTCGGGGAACGACGGGAGGCCCAGCCGGGTCAAGGCCTTGGGGACCAGCCGGACGTACGTCCGGCGCCCATAGGACTCCGAGGGCAAGCGCCGGACCAGTCCGGCGGCTTCCAGCACCTTGAGGTGGTGGGCCAGCAGGTTCGACGACATTCCCAGTGCCTTGGCCAGATCCGTGGGAGTGGCGTCCCCGCCACCGACCGCGTCGACCACCCGCAGCCTCCCAGGGTCGCCCAGCGCAGCGTGCGCGGCAGCCCGCCACGCCAGCGTGCGCCACGGTTCTTGCTCAGCCTGCATTGAGGCAATGTTGCGCACCCCGTCCTGTCAGTCAAGCCAGCCCGAACCGCGTGACAATCGTCACCGCACCCTGATACGGTCCCGGAGTGCCTCAATGCACGTTGAGGCACTGTTCGGTATCCGGTGGCGTGTGTGACTTCTGCGCTGCCGGGCATGCACCCCACCGCAACGCGATCGGAGCCGGCCCATGACCACCCCGTCGTCCTTCCCGCACTTCCCCCGTGGGGAGCTCTCCATCGACCAGCAGCTGGCGATGCGTAGCGCAGCAACCCGGCTGCAGAAGCGGTTCGCAGGCGTGTTCGGAACCGAGACGATCGAAGCGTTCCTCAAGCAGTCCTACGACCAGTTCGCTGACATCGCCACCATCCACCGGTGGCTGCCCCTACTCGCGGAGCGTTTCGCGGGCCAGCGGCTGACCGCCCTGGCTCGGGTCGAGGGCAAATCCGACGACCACCGACCCGTGGCGCTGTTCCTGTGCGTGCACAACGCCGGCCGCTCCCAGATGGCACTGGGCTTCTTCCAACACCTCGCCGGGAACCGCGCCGTCGCCTGGTCCGGGGGGTCAGAGCCGACATCCCAGATCAACCCCGCTGCCGTTGAGGCGATGGCCGAACGGGGCATCGACATCACCGGCGAGTTCCCCAAGCCCTGGACCGACGAGATCGTGCGCGCTGCCGATGCCATCATCACCATGGGATGCGGAGATGCCTGCCCCATCTTCCCCGGCAAACGCTACGAGGACTGGCCCGTCGAGGACCCGGCCGGCCAGACCGTGGCCGATGTCCGGCCCATCCGCGACGACATCGAACGCCGGGTCCGGGCCCTGCTCGACCAGATCCTCACCCCCAACGACTGAGAACCCGCCCCCCACCCGACGCCGAGCCCCCCTGGGATGGAACGCAGCGGAGCAGCCGAAGCCGGGCCAGTGCAGGGCCCGCCGATGGCCGCGAGCAGGCCGGCCACATGCTGGTTCCACCGTCCGCGGTCGCCCGCGTGTCTCACTGGGCGAGTTGCGAGGGTTCTCGACTCCTGGTGCGGCTTCACTGCCCTTGACTCACCCACCATCGACGCGTTCTGTCGCGGGGACTCCTTGGTCCGGGACCGGTGTTCAAGAAGCCAAAACGGCGGGCGCTTCTGGTCACCGTTGATGACCCTTCCCGGCGGTGGCCCCGTCGGTCAAGCTGTTGGGCGTGGGAGGAGCCTTGGGATGTTCGTGGGTCTGACCGCCGGCTCGGTGTTCCTCACGTGGATGTACCACGGAACCGGGCGCAGCATCGCCCTGGTCGCGCTCTGGCACACCTGCTTCAACCTCGTCACCGCTACGACAGCGGGCAACGGAGCCCCGGCCGCTGCCGCCAGCACCGTCGTGATGGTGGTGGCCGTCCTGATCGCCATCCGCGGATGGCGCCGGTGATCCGGCGGGGGACTCGCGGGTGACGCCCTGCTCGTGGGTGCGGGAGCGCGCACCGGTGACCTCGCTCCCGCACCCACGACCGTCTCTCAGAACCGGCGAAGGTCCTGGCCGTTCTGGACACCGGTTGTGGGCGCGGGTCGGAGTCCGAAATATCGACACCGGAACCTGCTATGCCATGTGAGCGATTGTGGCCCGGTCCGGCGTTCTGCACCTCTTCTTCGACGTCACGCCCGACTATGCGCTCGAGAGCTCTTGGGCACACCCGGTCGGCTGAAGGTGGGGGTTCGGACCGCCGGCCAGCGAGGAGGGGCGCCGCCGCGAACCGAGCAAGGCGTGGCTGCCACTTCAGCCTGACCCTTCTCCGCCCGCCAGGGCGGTGGCTGAGGTTTCCCGTTCGCCGTCCGGAGTTCACTGAACCGTCCTGTCAGGTCGGCTGACAGTCCACCTCGGGCTCATAGCGTCCAAGCGCTCACTTCCGAGCAACGCGAACCAACGAAGGGAACCTCCACATATGAGTCGCACGCACCGTGGCCGTGGCGCTGCCGTCACAGCAATGGCCGGCACGCTCGCCCTCACGACGATCGCGGCAGCAGGCGCCGCACCAGCCCCTGTGATCCAGACGGGCCCGAGTTCGAGCCTGAAGCCATACGTGATACCGGTCGCCGATGGCGTGAGGATCACGTCCCTGCTCACCGTTGGTGATGCTCCCGACGGCTACCGGATGGTCGGGATCCCCGATGCCCTGGGCGCCGCCCCTGGGGTGAAGGGCAAGGTCGACCTCCTCATGAACCACGAGCTCAGGTCGAGCCAGGGCGTCACCCGCGCGCATGGCCAGCCGGGCGCGTTCGTCTCACGGTGGACCCTCGATCCGCGGACGGGGGCCGTCAGCGGCGGATCGGACCTCATCACCCGGGTAATCGACTGGGACTACACCACTGGCGAGTACGAGTCCAACACCGTTGCCAACAGCCCCTTCTACCGGCTGTGCTCGGGTTCGCTCAGCGAGGCCGGCCAGTTGATCAACCGTCGGTCCGGCCGGGGCTACGACGGGCGCATCTACTTCGCCAACGAGGAGGGGGAGCAGGTCCGCACGTTCGGGGTGACCATGGGCGGCACCGCCTACCAGCTGCCGCGCATGGGCCGGCTGCCCAGCGAGAACACGATCGTCGCGCCAACCCGTGGCGACCGCACCGTCGTCGTCGCGAACGAGGACGGCAACACTGACACGAGCCAGCTGCGGGTCTACTGGGGCACCAAGACCAGGAAGGGCTCACCGGTCGATCGGGCCGGTCTGACCAACGGTGTCCTGAACGTCCTCAAGGTGGCCGGAGTCGCCGACGACACCGGGTTCCGGGCAACCTACGGCAAGGGGACCCCGGCCCCGGTCACGTTCGGCGCGCTTGACTGGACCCTGCCACCGGCCGAGCAGAACACGTCCGGGCTGGCCAGTGGCGCCCTCGGGTTCACCCGCATCGAGGACGGCAACTTCGACCCGCGCAAGCCCAACGACTACTACTTCCTGACCACAGAGGGCGGCGACACCACGCCCGCCCCGGGCACCGGGTACAAGCGGGACGGCGGCGGCCTGTGGCGGCTCCGGTTCGCGGACGTCAACAAGCCGGAGCTCGGCGGGACGTTGACGCTGCTGCTCGACGGAAGCGAGGCTCCGTACCTGAGCAAGCCGGACAACATGACGATCGACCGTCACGGGAACATGCTCATCCAGGAGGACCCGGGCGGCAATGACCACGTGGGCCGCATCGTGGCCTACCGCCTCGCCGACGGCGCGCGCGGCGTCGTGGCCACGTTCGACCCGGTCCAGTTCGCGGTCGGCGCGCCGGACTTCATCACCATCGACGAGGAGTCCAGCGGCATCATCGACGTCTCCCAGTTGTGGAAGCGTCCCAACACCTTCCTCTTCGACGCCCAGGTGCATGCTTCGGCCGATGACGCCGAGCTGGTGGAGAAGGGCCAGCTGCTGACGCTCACCGTCCGCAGCTGGGGCCGGGTCTACGGGGGCAAGACGCACTCCCACTAGCCCCTGGCGGGCGGGGGGTCGGCCGGTGAGTCACCCGGTCGGCCCCCTCGGTGCGTTCACACCCGTCCACCACCGTGATGATCCCCGAGCCTCAAGCCCACCGGGGTGCCCCACTGCCAGATCCCAGCCCGCTACGGCACTCCCAGACGCGCACACTCTTCAAGAAGGAGGTTCACCACACCCGCCATTCGGGTCCTGCCAACGAGGGTGATCGGCTGACCGACAGGTGCCGGCACCCCCGGTGAGGTGAGCAACCGTGGGCGGGGCTGGTCACCACCAGCCGTGTCTCTTGGCCCAGCGCAGCAGGAATGCGGACATCATGATCATGACCACCAGCGACAGGGCCAGTGGGACCTGCTGGGTGCGCGAGTTCACGATGACGTTCATCCCGAGGACCGAGGCCAGGGCGGTGATCGGCAGGGTGACGACGGCGATCACCGCGAGCCGTTCGGCCGCGAGGCTCATCTTGGTGTCCGTGCGGGTCCGGTAGAACTCGATCACACCCTGCAGGTACTCCCGCTGCAGTTCGGCCAAGCGGTGCGCCCGGCGGAACTGGTCGATGTTGTCGCCCAACAGGGTGCGGTCCTGGTCGGTGATTCCGCGGGCGACCAGGACCATCCGCTGGTAGATCTCGAGGCTGGTGGCGGCGATGTTGGACACCGCGAGCAGGGCGTGGCGGGTGCGGAACATCCGGTAGAGGAACTCCTCCGGGTCGCCCATGGCGCCCAGGGTCACTTCCTGCTCGAGGCCCCACACGTCCTCCGTGACGACCTCGAGAGTCTCCTCCATACCCCGAACCATCGACGCGACGATCGCGTGGGACACTTGCGTCGCTGAGCGTGGGAGGAGGCGGCCTTCCTGGATGCGGTCCCACACCAGGGTCGTGTCCCGCACCGGGACGTGCGCGGGCACGGCCGGATTCCTCGGGCCGTGGACGGTGACCAAGTATTTCGCTGCGATGAACTGGTCCAGCTCGACGTAGTGCACGTGCCCGTGCTCCCCGAGCTCCGGGGAGTGCAGCACGATGAGGGCCTCCTCGTCGAGGTCGGGCACGTCCACCCAGACGATCGCCTCCGGGTCAGTCAGGGCAGCAGGCAGGGCCGCGATCGGCACCACCTCAGCCCGATCCCCTGTGTTGACCCTTACCTCCATGGCCCTGCCTCCTCATCGCGTTCGATGATCCCACCCGCAACGCCAAGACTCGCCGCCGGAGCACCCGACCCCGCACGGCAGCACGATCGCCCTCGTAGTTGGGGCCGTCGGCGTGGACTTCGCAGACATCGCCACCTCGCCGCCACCGCCCTGGACGTCGCCTCGTCGATCCTCAGGGCGCTGACCCTGGTGGTCACGATCACGGACCTGACCCACACCCGGGCAGCCCCCTGACCGCCCAACCAACACAGGGCTCCACGCCAGCGGCGACCGTGGGACATCTAGGTCGCGGCTGCTGGGGCTGCGCCCGCCCCGGTGCTGGACGACCCCTCGCCGGACGGCAAGCGAGGCCGTCGAACTGCGGGCCGTCGACAGCGCCTCAGTGAGGGGTGAGGCCGAACTGGTCAGCGATGACCACAAGGTCCCGGTGCCGGTTGTCGATCGGTGTGACGGTGGATGTGGTGAGTAGGGCGCCGTCGAAGATGGCCCAGCATTCCCATTGCCGCCCCAGGCGGGATTCGTAGCGGATCCCGCCGTAGCGGGGTTGGCCGTCATCATCGGTGCGGGAGTAGATCCAGGAGGCCAGCACCCGAGTGAGTCCCCGGTTCGCGCTATACACCGAGCCCCGGTCCAGTTCGTCCACCCGTCCTCCCGCACCGCCGCGGCCAAGGCCGGCGACGGGCGGAACCGGGCCAACGTCTCAGCGAAGCAGCCCTCGACTGTGGTGGCCGCATAGAGCACCCCTCCCCCGGGCACGTCGAACCTGTTCCCGGCCCGCGCCAGACAACACGAGCACCCTGCTGGCCCTCGGTCCCCAGCTGCACGGGGAGCTGGCAGCGCTGGAGGGTGGCGTCGGTCTGGCTGATCCGGGCGAACCGCAACGGATCCGCGCGTCGGCCGATCCGCCACAACCGGTCCGGTGGGACCACCGAGGTCAGACCCTGCACGCTCACCCACCCGCCGCGAACGCGCGAGCCGCGGCCAGCGCCTCGCGCAGGTCGCCCTCGGCGATCGCTTCGGCCGGTGCCCGATCATCGAGTTGCGGGTTCATCCCGATGAACCACGCCCGGATCGTCGGCGCCGCCTCCACCGGGCGCAGTAGTTCCAGGATCTGATACGCCGCCCTGACCCGGCGCTCACGATCCAGACCAGGCGTGACCTTGCCAGTGGCCCACCGGTCGACCGTGGTCAACGACACCCCCAAGGTGAACCCCGCCAACTTGGGACCCAGCACCTCCTTGACCGCCGCAACCTGATCAGTCAGAGCCACCTGGGCGCCCGCGGCGTGACTGGAACGAGTCGTGGTCGACATCGCCATCACCTCCTCGACACCAGCGTAGCCCACATGCAGCCAACATGCGCCCATCCATGCCGCCACCATGCAGCGCATCTGCGGCCCCAACGCTCAAGCGAGCGTCAGTGCTGGGCGACTGGGCATCGGGCCTCGGACTGTGGCTGACGCCGGGCAGACCGCAGGACCCAGTCGGCCGATCCTGACCACCGCCACTACGCGACGCACCGCCGGGCCGAGCCTCAACTGGGCTACAAACTGGGCTACAGCCCCGAGGCCGTTTCCGGGATCGCCCACCCCATCTCCATTCCCGCCCCTGCCAGGGAGGTGAACTCCAAACCGCGCCCGGCGAAAGTTGGTCGATCCAGAGGGTGACTGTCATGCACTGGTTTCTGTCGTCGGGGCGCGTCTGGGGACCTCGGTGGCCGCATCTTGCCCGGGAGCGTGCCTCGCCCTCGGGGCGAGGCGACCTGCTGGGGCCGGATCGTTGGCCGGCCCATTCTTCCCCGGGCTGAGTCGCGCACGGCCGTGGGCCACCCGGGCCGCATGTTGAGGGCGGTGCCCGGCGCCAGCGGCCGGCGGCGAGGGGACACGGTGGCCGCCGCGAGGGACGATTCGGGCGTGGGCATCAGTGGCGTGGATCTCCCTTGTGGTGGGCGATCTGGGCGCGAGACAATGCATGGTATGGCGAAGCCCCGCGATCCCGGGCAGCCCCTCTTGCCGTTGGAGGTGCTTCCTCCGTTGACGGAGGTGGAGGCGCTGTCGCGGGAGTTGCTCGCGGCTGAAGGGACACGGCTTCCGCACGTGCAGACCGCGGGGTTCGTGGCGTCGCGTTTGGCGGTGCTGTTCGACCCGGAGGAGGCGGAGTTGTTGGTCGCCGCGGCGACCCTGCACGACATCGGCTACTCGCAGCGCATCGCCCGCACCGGGTTCCATCCTCTGGATGGGGGTGTGTTCCTGCGCGCGGAAGGGTACCCGGATCGGCTGGCCCGGTTGGTGGCGAACCACTCGTTGGCGGTCCTGACCGCCGACGAGCACGGCATCCACGACCTGGCCGAACAATTCCCCCAAGAGGAGGGGCTGCTGGCTGACGCGTTGGCCTACGCCGACATGCACTCGGCCCCCGATGGGCAGATCATCCCAGTGGAGCGCAGGTTGGCCGACATCGCCCGCCGGCACGACGACCGGCTCGAGATCCCCCGCGCCGGCCAGTTGCGTGCTGCGATGGCCCGGGTGGGAGCGGCCCTGCTCGGCGCGCAGCAGGGTGCGCGGGTCGGGCCCCCGGTGCACGCCGACGTGGTGGAGGCCCATCGCCGGCGATGGGTCGCCAGCCTCCACTGGAGCGGCTCCGCGGGCTACTCTCGCGTCATGCATCGACACGAGTCGAGTAGCCCCGAGCCCGGCGGCGACCTGCTGGGTGCCCAGTTCGACGCCTGGTGGTCCGCTGAGGCCCAGTACAGCTTGGAGCTCGAGCGGAACAGCTACGACACCTCGACGGGCACCGGTGTGCGCGAGGCGGCCCTGCGGTTGGCCCACCTACGCGCACGGGCCGACCTCGACCGGGACCGGTTCTTCCGCCGGGCCCTGCGCTGAGCCTCCCCCCACGAATCGTGGATCCCCACTCCGGCTGCTCCGCGTTCACCCGCCCGGTTGCGTCCCCGCCGGCACTTGAAAACTCGGGAGATGAGCAAGCGGTGGCAGCGACCAGTCAGAGACCGACGGTCGCTTCGAACGATCCGGGGCCTGATTCCGGCAGGGTCGTGTCTAGAGGGTCGGCGGCCCCGTGCGGGCAGGTCCGGGAGTCGAGTCGATGATCTCGCGAATGCGCTGGTGGAACACCCGCCGCCGGCGTTCGTTGTCGGGTGTGATCATCGAGCCTGTCAACGAGATCACAACGGTGTCGCGATCGAGCTGGGGCGAACGCGCCCGAGGAGCAACGTCTGCACAGATGGTCTAGGTCGAGCGCGCCCGGCTCGGATTCCTGGGCATCGCCGGATAGCCGTGGGCCGCGACCCGGTGCGAACCGCCACGATCGCCCTGACCGGGTTCGTGGGGGTCACTGCCATCCTGGGTGGGATGGAACTGATCACGGGATTCCGGGTCGAGCAGCCGCCGGAGTGGCTCGCTGGCACGCCGTTCTCGTCCTACGTCGTTCCCGGGATCGCGCTGACCGGTGTGGTCGGTGGCAGTGCGCTGGCCGCGCTGGCCCTGGCCCTGCGCGACGACCCGCGATGGCCGATGGCCACCTGTGCTGCCGGCACGGTGCTCGTTGGCTGGATCACCGGCGAGGTCGTGATCCTCGCCCAGCCAGACACCCCCTCCCCGATCGAGGTGGCCTACCTCGGGCTCGGCGCGGCGGTGGTGGGCCTCGGGTGGATCGCCCGCCGGCGGGACCGACGCGCAAAGACAGTCGGCTGAGTGATCGCCGGACGACTCACGGTGAGCGGAGGAACCGGCCGGGCACCGGTCCGGGCCCGATCGCGCTACCGTGAACCGATGGGTACGGACTGGCCGGTGGATGCCGCCGCCCTCGACGCAGAGCAGCGCCGGCTCGCCACATTGCGACCCGAGCCGTGGATCCCGCCGGACGCGAGTTGCGCGTCGCCGGCTGCTTCCTGGCATTCGCCCGCGGGGAGCAGGGGCCCGGCGATGCCGGGGACCGCGGCTGGCCGGCTGCCGCGGTGCTCAACTGCGCCACCGGCCGCACGCTGGCCTGCGCCTGC
>JBAVKQ010000078.1:0-28442 GCA_049688395.1 Candidatus Nanopelagicales bacterium | reverse complement strand
CCCGGGTGGCGGGGGTGGGTAGGACCCGCCCCCGGGTGGCGGGGGCGGGAAGGACCCACCCAGGGGTGTCGGCGGCGGTGGTGCTGGAGGGCCGGAGTCAGCTGCCGCACGCCCGGGCGGGTCGGGGGCCGAGTCGGGCGGGGGCTCGCTCGGGGGCAAGGCCTCCGGCTGCTCGCCGTCGGCGTCACTGCTGGGGCTCAGGGAGGACTCGCCCAGGGCGGAGGGCAGGTCCTCGTCGTTGGTCTCGGGCGGGCCGGTGGGGTCGCTCATCGCGTCGATCCTGTCTGCCGCCCGGTCGGGCGGCTCACCCCGAGCCTAGAAGCCAGCACACCGCTGGGGAAGGGACACGCCGCAACGGTCGGACTGGACCTGCCGGGCACACACTGCGGGGTCCCCTGGCCAGAGCTGTCCAAGAGACCCCGCAACGTCACATCAGCTGCAGCCGCTGGTGCTTCCGCAGCCCTCGCAGACGTAGCAGGAACCGGCTGGGCGCATCTTCACTCCGCAGGTCATGCACAGCGGCGCGTCGGAGGCCTTGCCGTTGATGGCATCGAGCAGTTCGGCCGAGGAGTGCACGTTGGACAACGACTTCCCACCGGCGGCGTGCCCGGCTGCCTGCGGCCCGGGCTGCGCCGGGCTCGGCACGGAGGCCCCCAGAGTGCCGTCCAGGCCATCGACGTCGATCTCCAACTGGGCGCCGCCGTAGTTGGCCGACACCTGGGCCGAGCGCTCGTCGGCGGTGAAGATCCCCAGCGCCGCACGCTCCTCGTAGGGCAGGTAGTCCAGTGCGAGGCGCCGGAAGATGTAGTCCACGATCGACTGTGCCATCCGGATGTCGGGATCGTCGGTCATACCGGAGGGCTCGAAGCGCATGTTCACGAACTTGTTCACGAACGCCTCGAGGGGCACGCCGTACTGCAGGGCGATCGAGGTGGCGATCGAGAAGGCGTCCATCACACCGGCCAGGGTCGAGCCCTGCTTGCCGAGCTTGAGGAACACCTCACCGAGTCCGTCATCGGGGTAGGAACCAGCGGTCATGTAGCCCTCGGCACCGCCCACGGCGAACGAGACCGTCCGGCTCGGCCGGGACTTCGGCAGCCGCTTGCGGATCGGGCGATACTCGATCTGCGCAGCCGGCACGTCAGCCTCTGCCTTCTTGGCCTTGCCGTCGGACAGCGGCTGGCCCACCTTGCAGTTGTCGCGGTAGATTGCCAGCGCCTTGACGCCCATCTTCCAGGCCTGGAAGTAGATCTCCTCGACCTCATCGACCGAGGCCGACTCGGGCATGTTCACGGTCTTGGAGATCGCTCCGGACAGGAACGGCTGGCAGGCAGCCATCATCCGCACGTGCCCCATCGGCGTGATCGCGCGCTGGCCCATCGCGCAGTCGAACACCGAGTAGTGCTCGGCCCTGAGTGCGGGGGCGTCGATGACGTGGCCATGCTCGGCGATGTACTCGACGATCGCCTCGGTCGTCTCCCCGGTGTAGCCCAAACGGGTCAGCGCGCGCGGGATCGTCTGGTTGACGATCTGCATCGACCCTCCCCCGACCAGCTTCTTGAACTTGACCAGGGAGAAGTCCGGCTCGATGCCGGTGGTGTCGCAGTCCATCATGAAGCCGATCGTGCCGGTCGGGGCCAGCACGGAGGCCTGGGCGTTGCGCCATCCATGCACCGACCCGATCCCGATGCCCTCGTTCCATACCTTCGAGGCCAGCGTGAGCACGCCAGCGTCCAGCGACGAGTAGGAGCGCAGCGTGTCAGTGGCTGCTGCGTGCTTGCGCATCACCCGGCTGTGGGCGTCCCGGTTGCGGGCATAGCCCTCGTAGGGTCCGACCACCGAGGCCAGCTCGGCCGAGCGCTTGTACGCGGTGCCGGTCATCAGGCTGGTGATGGATGCGGCCAGCGCCCGACCGGCGTCGGAGTCATACGCCAGGCCGGTGGCCATCAGCAGGGCGCCGAGGTTGGCGTACCCGATCCCCAGCTGGCGGTACTTGCGCGTGGTGTCCCCGATCGCCTCGGTCGGGAAGTCCGCGAAGCAGATGGAGATGTCCATGGCGGTGATGATGAACTCCACCGCCTTCTTGAACAGCTGTGCGTCGAAGGTGTCGTCCTCGCGCAGGAACTTCAGCAGGTTCAGCGAGGCGAGGTTGCACGAGGAGTTGTCCAGGCTCATGTACTCCGAGCACGGATTGGACGCGGTGATCCGCCCGGACTCCGGGTTGGTGTGCCAGTCGTTGATCGTGTCGTCGTACTGGATGCCCGGGTCCGCGCACGCCCAGGCTGCCTGCGACATGGTGCGGAACAGCTTCTTGGCCCCGACCGTCTCGATGACCTCGCCGGTGCCCCGGGCGCGCAACCCGAAGTCGCGATCCTCCTCGACGGCACGCATGAACTCATCGGAGACCCGCACCGAGTTGTTGGCGTTCTGGTACTGCACGGAGGTGATGTCCTTGCCCCCGAGGTCCATGTCGAACCCGGCGTCGCGAAGGACTCGGATCTTCTCCTCCTCGGCGACCTTGGTGGCAATGAACTCCTCGATGTCGGGGTGGTCGACGTCGAGCACGACCATCTTGGCCGCGCGCCGGGTGGCGCCACCGGACTTGATCGTCCCGGCCGAGGCATCCGCACCGCGCATGAACGACACCGGACCCGATGCCGTGCCGCCGCTGGACAGCAGTTCCTTGCTCGAGCGGATCCGTGACAGGTTCAGCCCGGCCCCCGACCCGCCCTTGAAGATCCGACCCTCCTCGCGGTACCAGTTGAGGATCGAGTCCATGGTGTCGTCGACGGACAGGATGAAGCAGGCGCTGACCTGCTGCGGAGAGGCGGTGCCCACGTTGAACCAGACGGGAGAGTTGAACGAGAACACCTGGTGGAGCAGCATCCAGGTCAACTCGTGCTCGAAGATCTCGGCGTCGCCCTCGGTGGTGAAGTACCCGTTCTCCCGACCGGCACGGGCGTAGGTCAGCACGACCCGGTCGATGAGCTGGCGCAGGCTGTGTTCGCGCTGCGCCGTGCCGACCGCGCCCCGGAAGTACTTGGTCGTCACTATCGTGTAGGCGTTGACCGACCAGAAGTCCGGGTACTCGACCCCGCGCTGCTCGAACACCGTCTCGTTGGTCTTCCAGTTCGTCTGGATGACGTCGCGGGACTCCCAGGTGACCTCGTCGTAGGGGTGCACGCCCTGCGTGGTGAAAACGCGCTCGAAGCGCACGCCGGCCACGACGCGCGGCTTGCGTGCGCCGTTGCTCCTGGTCTCGGTGGCCCGCGGGCTGTCCGACGATGCTCGGGTCATGCGTACTCCTCTGGATCGGCCGCGGGGTCCCGCGGTGGGTGTCCCGGTGGGCCGGGCGCCGGACGTGGGTCCGTCTGGTCGTGGTGTGTGGTGCACGGAGGCAATGGCTGCGGTGGTGCGGTGGTGTTGAGTCGTTCGGTGGTGCGGTGCTGCTGAGCCATTCGGGGTAGCGGGAGAGCTGGTCAGGACGTGGTGCTGCGCAGGTCGACCGAGTGCTCGAGCCGGGTTGGAGCTGCCCGGAGCAGGGCGATCTCGGCGTCGAAGTCGGCCAAGGACTCGAAGGACCGGTAGACAGAGGCGAAACGCAGGTAGGCGACCTCGTCGAGGATCCGCAGTGGTTCCAGGATCGCCATCCCGACGTCGTGGGAGGCGATGGCAGCCTGCCCGGAGGCGCGCAACCGCTCCTCCACCTGCTGGGCGAGCAGCGCGAGGTCGTCCTCGCTGACCGGGCGGCCCTGGCAGGCCTTGCGGACCCCGGAGACGACCTTCTCTCGGCTGAACGGCTCCACGACCCCGGAGCGCTTGACCACGAGCATGCTCATGGTCTCGATGGTCGTGAAGCGCTGGCTGCAGGCTGGGCAGAGCCGCCGGCGGCGGATCGAGGTGCCGTCCTCGGTGGAGCGCGAATCGACCACCCTGGTCTCCGCGGAACGGCAGAAGGGGCAGTACATGGTCGCCTCCGGTCAACACTTCGAGTGGTCATCGACGCCCGAACAGGACCTCCCTGGGGATCGACCTGGGGATTTCCTGTCCAGAACCTGTGGATCATCAACCACAACCTGTGGATGACTTACACCGGTGTAACTACTAGATGTGGTGAACCTTAGCTCTCGCGGCACTAGGACGCAAGCATCGGGCGACACGAGTTCGGAAGTGGGTCAGGAACCTGCGGGAACGAGCAGGACCTGACCGGGCTGGATGAGGTTGGAGCGCAGCCCGTTGAGCTCGCGGATCTCCCCGATCACCGCCCGCGGGTCAGCCGCTGGCGAGACCGACTGCGCGATCGACCACAGCGAGTCCCCCTGGGCCACCACAGCGGTGACTGTCGACACCGCGACGGACGGCGGGGCGGTCTCGGCCAGTGCGCGCCCGCCGCTCAGCACGTCCAGGGACATCAGCACCAGGACGGCCAACAGGGTCAGGAGGGCGGCGGTGCGCGCCAACCGTCCGCGGCGGGTCAGCTGAATCGCGGGCTCGCTGACTCGCTCTGTCGGCTGCCAGATCGTTGCGGGGCTGTAGGTGGACATCGGGGCCTCCTCCTCGTGCGGCTCGACGGCTGCTTCGCTGTCTCGTACTGGTGTTCGGTCGAACGCCTGTGCTAGTTCTATCACCTGCGGGCGACACGCTCAAGACGAAATCGAACAAATGTTTGAACAATGTGCGCGGCAGCGATACCGTTCACTCAGGCGGTCCGAGCCTGTGGACCGCTTGCGAGACACCCTCGCGCAGGGGTCTGACATCGCCAGGTGTCCGACTCACGTGGGACCGAACTGGAGGCACCATGGCCACGATTCATCCGCTGCCCGACTCCCCCGCTGACGACAGCGGCCTGACCGTGCGCCAGCGCAAGGTGCTCGACGAGATCAGGCGCAGTGTCGAGACGCGCGGATACCCGCCGAGCGTGCGCGAGATCGGAGTGGCCGTCGGCCTGAACTCCCCCTCCAGCGTCGCCCACCAGCTCAAGGTGCTCGAGGCCAAGGGCTTCCTGCGCAGGGACCCCAACCGTCCCCGTGCGATGGAGGTCCTGGATCCCGACTCGGTGCTCGGGGACCCGACCGGCCTGGGCGACACGGCACCCAGGGCCGTGATGGTGCCCCTGGTGGGCCAGATCGCCGCTGGTGGACCCATCCTGGCCGAACAGGCCGTCGAGACGGTGTTCCCGCTGCCGCGCGAACTAGTCGGCGACGGCGACCTCTTCCTGCTGCGCGTCAAGGGCGACTCGATGATCGACGCGGCGATCTGCGACGGTGACTACGTGGTGGTCCGCTCCGGCCAGGCCGCCGAGAACGGCACCATCGTGGCAGCCCTGCTCGAGGAGGAGGCCACGATCAAGACTCTGCGCCAGCGCGACGGGCACACCTGGCTGATGCCGCACAACCCGGCCTTCGAACCAATCAACGGCGATCAGGCCGTGATCATGGGCGCGGTGGTGGCGGTCCTGCGCCGGGTCTGAGCAATCGGCTCGGGCATCCTGCTGCGGCGACCCGCCGGGGGCGTGATCGCAGCGCCCAGCCCGCGCTCCCGATGCGTTCGGCCACCGGATGGGGGCTGGCTGTCCTAGAGTTCGGGTGTGTCCATCCCCACGAACCTGGCCCCGCAGGCCCGGGTCGACAACGGGCAGGCAGCGCGCAAGTCGGTGCCCAGGCAGTCACTGGGCGTGTGGGAGCTGCCCGAGCACCGCGCCGACCCCGTCGCGCTGCTGGTCGAGCAGTCGCAGTCCCGACTCCAGAACCTGGTACCGATCCGACACGGTCGGATGAGCACCTCGGCGTTCGCCTTCTACCGCGGATCCGCGGTGCTGATGGCGGCCGACCTGGGCAGCCAGCCCAACACCGGCCTGCAGGTGCAGCTGTGCGGTGATGCGCACGTAGCCAACTTCGGCATGTTCGCCTCGCCGGAACGCACCTTGCTGTTCGACCTCAACGACTTCGACGAGACCCATCCCGGCCCCTTCGAGTGGGACGTCAAGCGCCTGGCCGCCAGCGCAGTGCTGACTGCACGGTCCAACGGCTGGTCCGGGTCGGTCCAGAGCGAGATGGCCCAGGCCTGTGCTCAGTCCTACCGGGAGGCCATTCGGCAGTTCGCCGACATGGGCACGCTGGACGTCTGGTACTCGAGGCTGGACATGTCCAGCCTCGGGCAGCTGGCCAGCAGCGTGAATCCGGAGGCTGCCCTGGCCCGGGTGGAGAAGTCGATCGCCGGTGCGCGCAAGCGCACCAACCTGCAGGCCATGTCCAAGCTGACCGAGGTCGTCGACGGACAGCGGCAGTTCGTCGAGGATCCGCCGCTGCTCACGCGGGTCGGGCCCGAGCATGCCGAGCTGCTCGGACTGGACGCGATCGCTGCCTACCGCGCCACGCTGGTCACCGATCGCGCGGCGCTGCTCGACCAGTTCGAGGTGGTGGACATCGCGCGCAAGGTCGTCGGCGTGGGCAGCGTGGGCACGCGCTGCTACGTCCTGCTCCTGCAGGGGGT
The DNA here is from genome assembly GCA_049688395.1 of Candidatus Nanopelagicales bacterium. Taxonomy (GTDB): domain Bacteria; phylum Actinomycetota; class Actinomycetes; order S36-B12; family CAIYMF01; genus Prado023. The sequence continues at coordinate 21,950 of JBAVKQ010000078.1, read as the reverse complement.
CGATGGCAGCGACCCGCTCGTGCTGCAGTTCAAGGAGGCCACGGCCTCGGTCCTCGAGCCGTACACGCAGCCCTCGCAGTTCGACCACCACGGGGCCCGGGTGGTGGCCGGCCAGCGGGTGATGCAGGCCGCCACCGACATCTTCATCGGATGGACCTCGGCCACCGATGCCCAGCACGGGGTGCACGACACCTACGTCCGTCAGCTGCGCGACATGAAGTTCTCCCCCGACCTGTCCGTGCTGGAGGTGCCCGGCCTGACCGGCTACCTGCACGCCTGCGGCTGGACCCTGGCGCGGGCACACGCACGCTCCGGTGATCGTCTGGCGATCAGTGCCTACCTCGGGGGGAGCACCAAGTTCGACGCGGCGATCGCCTCCTGGTCGATGGACTACGCAGACCAGGCGGAGGTCGATCACGCCGCGATGGTCCAGGCGATCCGGATGGCTCGGATCCCGGCGATCACGGGCGTGTGACCACGCGCGCAGCAGCGTCCCGGGCCGAGGCGTCGATGCGTGTCCGCGGGTCTGCCCGGAGAAGCCGGGATACCCCCGGGGGTTAGCCACCCCGAGGACCGGCGAGCAACCGGGCGGTCGTAGGATCGAGATGTCCGTCGAGGCCGACGGGCATCGCCGGCCTCCTGAACCACTCGAGGAGACCCATGACCGAGACCGTTGCCGCTACTCCCACTCCTGCCCCCGGACCCGCCGTGACGATGCCGCGAATCGGCGATCCCGCACCGGCGTTCACGGCCGTGACCACCCAGGGCGAGATCAACTTCCCGTCGGACTACTCCGGCCGCTGGGTGATCCTGTTCAGCCATCCCGCGGACTTCACCCCCGTGTGCACCACCGAGTTCATGACGTTCGCGACCCTCGAGGATCAGTTCAGCGCCCTGAACACCGCCCTGGTCGGGCTGTCGATCGATGGTCTGTTCAGCCACATCGCGTGGTTGCGCACCATCAAGGAGAAGATCACGTTCCGCGACATGACCGATGTCGAGGTGACCTTCCCGCTGATCGAGGACATCTCGATGAAGGTGGCCGGGCTCTACGGCATGATCATGCCCGGCGAGGACACCACCAAGGCCGTGCGTGCGGTGTTCGTCATCGACCCCAAGGGGACCATCCGCACGATCATCTACTACCCGCTGAGCCTGGGCCGCAACTTCGACGAGCTGCTGCGCGTGGTCAAGGCGCTGCAGGTGGCCGACGCCTTCTCCGTGGCGACCCCCGCCGACTGGCGGCCGGGCGAGCCGGTGATCGTGCCCCCGCCGGGCTCGTGCGGGGTGGCCAAGGACCGGATGGAGGGCGCCGAGGACGGTGTGACCTGCGTGGACTGGTTCTTCTGCACCAAGGAGATCACCGTCGAGCAGATCGACAAGGCGCTTCAGGCTCCCTGAGCTCATCGGCGCGGGCGCTGACTGAGGGGCGTCGGCCGGGTCAGCCCGCTGCTGTGGCAGCCACGGACCCGTCCGGCGCCGGCTCGGCTTCCGGCTCGGCTTCCGGCTCGGCTTCTGTCCCGGGGTCTGTCGATCCCACCCGCGCGGTGGCGCACTCCTGCGTCCTGGTGCCTGTGCCGGCCCGTGCCGTCCCGGGGTCGGCGCCGGCCGGCACGTTCACCACGTCCACCTGGACCTCGGTATCAGCGGTCAGGCTGGCGTCCAGGCGCCCGAGGGCCCCCAGCACAGTGGGCAGGTCGACCGTCCACCACAGCGGGGGAAGACTCTGGCGCAGCCGCACCCCGTAGCCGGTCGTGGCCAGGCGCGAGTCCAGGACCGCCACCACACCGCGGTCCTCCACCGAGCGGATCAGCCGGCCGGCACCCTGGGCGAGCATGAGGGCGGCCCGGGGCACGGACACCGACGCGAAGCCACTGCCTCCCGACGCATCGACCAACTCCTGGCGGGCGGAGACCACCGGGTCATCCGGCCTGGGGAACGGGATCCGATCGATGATGACCAACGTGCAGGAGGGACCCGGCACGTCCACGCCCTGCCACAGCGACATCGTGCCCAACAACGAGGCCCGCGGCTCGTCTGCGAACTGGCCGATCAGGCCCGCGACGGCATCCCCGCGCCGGGTGACGATCAACGGCCGATCAGTGCGGCCGGCGAACCTGCGGACCAGGACCTCCTCGGCACGCTCCACCGAACGCCACGACGAGAACAGCGCCAATGTGCGCCCACCGGCGGCGTCGATGAGGTCCGCGATCTGTTCCAGCGCCTCGTGGCTGACCCCCTCGCGCCCCGGCCGTGGCAGCCCCGCGGCGCAGTACAGCATCCCCTGTCGGGCATGGTCGAAGGGCGAGCCGACGTCGAGGCCCTGCCATCCCGGCGGGCAGCCCAGACTGTCGGCCAGCGGATCGAACGAGCCCCCGATGGCCAGCGTCGCGCTGGTCAGCGCGACCGGACGGTCGGTGAACAGGTTGCTGGCCAACAGCGCACGCACCGAGATCGGTGCGATGTGCAGCGCGGGCAAGCCGGCGGTCCGGATGCTGACCCACGCAACCGACTCTGTGCTGAGCAGCAGCGCCTCCGCGGCGACCTCGTGAATGGTGGCCAGTCCGGCGCGGGCGGTGGTCCGGTCCGCGGCGGTGTCCGGGGCATCGGAGCTGTCTCCACGCAGTCCGCCCAGGGCCGCATGGCCGGCATCGCGCAACGCGGTCAGGGCCACGACCAGCTCCTCGGGCAGGGATCGCAGTCGCCCTTCTGGCACCGCGAGCAGGACGTCGGTGAGGTAGCCCCCGGCATCGAGCAGTGGGTCGACCAGTTCGGGGCCCAGGAACTTGCGGGCCCGGCCGGTCGCCCGCTCGATGACGGTGCCGGACAGCTCCCCGGTCAGGGCCGTGGTCATCCGGTCGACCAGCTCGTGGGCCTCGTCGACGATCACTGCCCCGTGCTCGGGCAGCACCGGGACCTCGCCCTGGACATGGATGGCGAGCAGCGCGTGGTTGGTGACGATCACATCCGCCTGGCGTGCGCGGCCCCGGGCTGCCTCGGCGAAGCAGTCCGGGCCGAAGGCGCACTGATTGGCACCGGGGCATTCGCGCGCTGAGACCGACAACCCCGACCAGACCCGGCCGTCGACCGGTTCGGTGAGGTCGTCGCGGTCACCGGTGGTGGTGGTGTCCGCCCAGCGCCGCAATCGCGCAGCCTGCCGACCCAGCCGCGTGGTCGGGGTGTCGAACAGCGCGGCCTCGTCCGGATCGGGCGAGCCGCGGTTCAGCCGATCCAGGCACAGGTAGTTGCCGCGCCCCTTGAGCACAGCGAAGTCGACCTCCCCGACGGCGGGCGCCAACGCCCTGCTGACCACGGGAAGGTCCTTGTCGATGAGTTGGCGTTGCAGCGCGATTGTGGCCGTTGCGATCACCACCGGCTCGTCTGTCAGCTTGGCGAACCGAACCGCCGGCACGAGGTACGCCAGCGACTTGCCGGTGCCGGTGCCGGCCTGGACCAGCACCGACCCCTCCCCGGCCTCGAAGCACGTGTCGATGACCTCGGCCATGGCCACCTGCCCGGTGCGCGGCTGACCGCCCAGTTCGGTGACGGCCAGAGCCAGCAGATCGGCTACGGGAGCGTCCTCGCCGGCTGGCGCCCGGTCAGCGGCGGCCTCACCGGCTGGGCCGTCGTCGCGGCCGGTCCCGTCAGCCTCCTGCGGGTCCCTGGTCACCGGGGTTCGGTTCCGACGGTGGTCACACCGGTGGCTTGATCAGCGGCACCGTCGGTGCGGGTGGCCAGGACCGGCTCCTGGTCGGAGAGCGAGCCTTCGCCAGCGGCATCCGCCAGAGCCACCGCGGCGGGTTCCACCGCGGCGTCCAACAGGTCGGCGGCCAGGGCCTCGCCGACCACGGCGCGGACCCGAGCCCCCTCGGGGGTGTAGTCGATCGTCACCTCGTGGCCCTGCTCGTGGACTCGGGCCACGAGCTCGCCGCGGTCGAAGGGGATCAGGGCGTCGATCTGCTCGGTCGGGATCGGCAGCTCGTGGTCCAGCGCAGCCAGCAGCTCGGCGATCCCCTCGCCGGTCGTGGCGGACACGACCATGGAGTGCGGCTCGCGGGCGCGCAGCCGGCCCACGACCAGAGGATTGGCGAGGTCGGACTTGTTGATCACCAGCAGCTCGGGGACGTCGCTGGCGCCGATCTCGGCCAGGACCTCACGCACCGCCGAGACCTGGCCCTCCGGGAAGTCGTCCGAGCCGTCCACGACGTGCAGGATGAGGTCGGCGTCAGACACCTCCTCGAGGGTCGAGCGGAACGCCTCGACGAGCTGGTGGGGAAGGTGCCGCACGAAGCCCACCGTGTCGGCCAGCGTGAACACCCGGCCGGTGGGCGTGCTCGCGCGCCGGACCGTGGGGTCCAGGGTCGCGAACAGCGCATCCTCGACCAGCACACCCGCGCCGGTCATCCGGTTGAGCAGGCTGGACTTGCCGGAGTTCGTGTAGCCGGCCAGCACCACCGAGGGCGTGTGGCCGCCACGGCGATTGGCGCGCATCGTCCGCCGGGCGGTGGCCATGTGCTTGATCTCCCGCCGAAGCCGCGAGATCGACTCGCGCACCCGGCGCCGGTCGGTCTCGATCTTCGTCTCGCCCGGGCCGCGGGAGCCGATGCCCTGTCCACCGGCCACCCGGCCACCGGCCTGGCGCGACAGCGACTCGCCCCAGCCGCGCAGCCGGGGCAGCAGGTACTGCATCTGGGCCAGCGAGACCTGCGCCTTGCCCTCCCGGCTGCGGGCGTGCTGAGCGAAGATGTCCAGGATCAGCCAGGTGCGGTCCACGACCTTGACCTTGACCAGTTCCTCGAGTCGGCGCAGCTGCCCCGGGGTCAGCTCACCGTCGCAGATGACCGTGTCGGCTGCCACCAGACCGACCACCTCGCGCAGTTCGACGACCTTGCCGGCGCCGATGTAGGTCGCGGGGTCGGGCTTGTCCCGGCGCTGGATCAGGCCGTCGCAGACCACCGAGCCGGCGGTCTCGGCCAGGCGGGCCAGTTCGGCCAGGGAACGCTCCGCGTCGGCCAGGGTGCCGGAGTTCCAGACCCCGACCAGGACTACCCGTTCGAGGCGGACCTGGCGGTACTCGACCTCGGTGATGTCCTCGAGTTCGGTGCTCAGCCCGGGGACGCGGCGCAGGGCCTGACGGTCGAGCAGGTCCGGGGTCTCGGTCACGGGACAACCCCCATTCCGGGGGACTCAGTCCCGGGACACCAGGCATTTTCGGGGGTCTCGGTCACGGGACAACCACCATTTCCGGGGGTCTCAGCCATGGGCTGCCCACCAATCTGGGTCGATCTCGCCGCGCGTGACGATCACCGCGGGACCATCGAGCACGCAGCTGTCCGGGGACCAGGTCACGCCCACGGTCCCCCCGGGCACGTCGACCCGCACCCGTTGACCGGTGGGCGTGCTGCCCGCACGGTGCAGCGTGGCCACGGCTGCGGCGCACGCACCCGTGCCGCAGCTGAGCGTCTCGCCGACGCCGCGCTCGAACACGCGCATCCGCAGGTGATCGGCGGCCACCGGCACGACGAACTCGACGTTGACCCCCTCGGGGTAAGCGCCGGCCGGGGTCACGATCGGGGGCGCGAGCAGGGACCCGGCGTCGGCGAGATCCTCGACCCAGACCACCGCGTGCGGGTTGGGCATCAGGACCCCGACTGCCCGGGCAGCCGCACCCGAGGCGGAAACCACGACTGCGATGTCCATGCGGGCGAGCAGAACGGCGGCACCCAGGTCGACGGTCACGGTGCCGTCCTCGGCGACGAGCACCCGACGCGGGCCGCCCCGGGTCGCGACCTGGAAGGGCTCGTCGATCCAGGCCAGACCGGCCTCGACCAGGTGGGTGGCGAACACCCGGGCCCCGTTGCCGCACATCTGGGCCACGCTGCCGTCGGCGTTGCGGTAGTCCATGAAGTACTCGGCGCGCTCGGCCTGGTCGGCGACCTGCGGATCGTTGGCGGTGCGGCGCACCACCAGAACGCCATCGGCCCCGATCCCGGTGTGCCGGTCGCACAGTGCGCGGACCCGGACGGGACTCACGTCCAGGGCATCGTCGAGGTCGGGCAGGACGACGAAATCGTTACCCGTCCCATGTCCCTTGGCGAAGGCGATGCCGGCAGTCATGGGCCAAGGGTACGGGCACCTGCGGTGACCCGGTCGGCGATCAGCGAAGCTGTGGATGACGGCGGCCCGGAGGCATCGAGCCAGGTGATCCGCGGATCCCGGCGGAACCAGCGCTCCTGGCGGCGGGCGTAACGCCGGGTGGCCGTGACGATGGCCGCGCGGGCCTGAGCGTCCTCGAGCCGGCCGGCCAGCAAGTCCATGACCTGCGGGTAGCCCAGAGCACGCGCGGCAGTGGGAGCCTCGCGCAGCCCGAGGTCCAGCAGGGCGCGGACCTCGTCGACCAGCCCGGAATCGAACATGTGCTCCACTCGTGCGGCGATCCGCAGGTCGAGCACCTCGCGCGGCAGGGTGAGCCCGAAGGAGTCGTGGTCGATCAGCGGCGGGCCGGTGACGGGGAACTGCGCCACGAAGGGCGCTCCCGTGATCTCACCGACCTCGAGGGCGCGCACGATCCGTCGGCCGTTGCTGGCCAGGATGTGGGCGGCCGCCTGCGGGTCCCGCTCGGCGAGCACGGCGTGCAGGGTTTGAGGGCCCTGTTCGGCCAGGCGCGCCTCCCAGAGCGCGCGGACGTCGGGGTCGCTGCCGGGGAACCTGAGGTCATCGAGCAGGGCTCGCACGTAGAGCCCGGATCCGCCGACCACGACCGCGGGCACGCCACGGCCGGCCAGGTCGGCCAGCACTGCGCGGCCCCGCTGCTGGAAGGCCGCCACGGACAGCTCGTCGGTGACGTCCAGGACGTCGATGAGGTGGTGCGCGATACCCCGACGCGCCTGCTCGGGCATCTTGGCGGTGCCGATGTCCATTCCGCGGTAGAGCTGGAAGGCATCGGCGTTGAGCACCTCGGCGCCGAGCCTGGCGGCCACGTCCAGGGCCACGTCGGACTTGCCGACAGCGGTGGGACCGACGATCGCCACCACAATCGGTGTCGGCCGGTCGGACCTGCCGTCCCGGGGTCCGGCCGGCGCCACGTCAGCCGACAGGACGAAGCGTGGGCATGCCCAGGACGACCGCTCCGGTGGCCGGACCCGCACCGGAGCCGGCGGCCACGGGGGCCGGTGCGCAGGAGACCAGGCGGGCTGCCCAGGCATCGCCGGCCCCGGTCGGGCGCACCTCGAGCGCGGTACCGGTCAGGTGGTGCGGGGCTGCTGCATCCAGGCGTACTGTCACGCAGTCACCGGGACGGGCCTCCTGCCCGCCGGAGAAGTGCACCAATCGGTTGTCCCGGGCGCGGCCGGACATGCGCTGGGTGGCCGCATCCTTGCGGCCCTCCCCCTGCGCGACCAGCACCTCCGTGGTTGTGCCGACCAGGGCGAGGTTCTGCTCCCAGGAGATCCGGTCCAGGACCTCCATCAGCCGGTCGTAGCGCTCCTGGACGACCGGTTTGGCGACCTGATCGGGCATCGTGGCCGCTGGCGTACCCGGCCGTGGCGAGTACTGGAAGGTGAACGCTGCGCTGAACCGGGCCCGTTCCACGAGGTCGAGGGTGGCGGCGAAGTCGGCCTCAGTCTCGCCGGGGAAGCCGACGATGATGTCGGTGGTGATCGCCGCATCCGGGATGGATTCGCGGACCTCGTCGAGGATGGCCAGGAATCGGTCGCGGCGGTACGAGCGACGCATCGCGCGCAGGATCCGGTCGCTGCCCGATTGCAGCGGCATGTGCAGCGAGGGCATGACACTCGGGGTCTGCGCCATGGCGCCGATGACCGCGCTGGTGAAGTCCCGTGGGTGCGGGGAGGTGAACCGCACGCGCTCCAGACCGGGCACGCCGCCCACGGCACGGAGCAGCTCGGCGAAGGCGTCTCGCTGGCCGAAGTCCGAGCCGTACGCGTTGACGTTCTGCCCGAGCAGGGTCACCTCGATCACACCCTCGGCGACCAGGGCCTGCACCTCGGCCAGGATCTCGCCGGGCCGCCGGTCGCGCTCCTGGCCCCGCAAGCTGGGCACGATGCAGAAGGTGCAGGTGTTGTTGCAGCCCACGCTGATCGCGACCCAGGCGGCGTAGGCCGACTCCCGACGGCTCGGCAGCGTCGAGGGGAACGTGCGCAGCGACTCCTCGATCTCGACCTGGGCGGACTGGGCCACCTCGGCGCGGCGCAGGAGCGCAGGCAGGACGTCGAGGTTGTGGGTGCCGAACACGACATCGACCCACGGTGCGCGGGCCACGATCTGCTCGCGGTCCTTCTGGGCCAGGCAGCCGCCGACGGCGATCTGCATGCCCGGGTGCTCCCGCTTGACCGATGCGAGGTGGCCGAGATTGCCGTAGAGTTTGTTGTCCGCGTTCTCCCGCACGGCGCAGGTGTTGAGGACCACCACATCGGCCTGACCCGCCCGGCCACGCAGGTAGCCGTGCGCCTCGAGCAGGCCCCCGATCCGCTCGGAGTCGTGCACGTTCATCTGGCAGCCGTAGGTGCGCACCTCGTAGGTGCGGCCAGCGGCGTGCGGGGTGGTGTCCATGAGTGCTCAAGGGTAGGCGCTCCGGGCGGTGGCGACCAATGTCGGTCCCCGGCACCGCCGGACCTTGCAGGTGCAACCCGCCGCAACCCAGCGGCCCGGCTCAGTCCCACGGACCATGATCGTCAGCGACCCCGTCGGCGGCGGCGGCATCGGGATCGGCGGCGGCAGCGCGCAACTCGTCGAGCACATCCCGGACCACCGCAGAAGCCAACCCGGGCCCGTAGCCCTTGCGGGCCAACGCCCCGGTCAGCCGACGCACCTGGGTGGGCCGCGGCAGCCCGGCCACGGAGCGCGCCTTGCGCCGCGCGACCTCCCGGGCGGCGTGCAGCTCATCGTCGGGATCGAGGGTCGCCAGCGCCGCATCGATCAGGTCGGCGGCCACACCACGCTGGCGCAGTTCCATCCGCAACGCTCGCGGTGCCAGGTGCCGCGCGCGCTGCCGGGACTCGACCCACATCTGGGCGAAGACCTGGTCATCGATCAGGCCGACCTCCTCGAACCTGGTCAGCACGCGCTCTGCGACGTCGTCGGGAACACCGCGCTGGCGCAGGGTCATGGCCAGCTGAGCCCGAGTCCGTGGTGCGACCTCCAGCCGACGAAGGAGGATCGTTCGGGCGACCTGCGCCGGATCCGCCGGCGGATTGGTCGCCGCGTCGACCTGATGCGCTGGCGGCTCGGCCACCGGTCGCACGTCAGAGGTCGATCGGTCGTGGGCCCTCCGCCGGGACCGCGGCGTCCACCTGCGGCCCGATTCCGAGCTTCTCCTTGATGCGCTTCTCGATCTCGTCGGCCAGATCGGGGTTGTCGCGCAGGAACGCCCGCGCGTTCTCCTTGCCCTGGCCCAGCTGGTCACCGTCGTAGGTGTACCAAGCCCCGGCCTTGCGCACGAAGCCCTGATCCACCCCGATGTCGATCAGCCCACCCTCGCGGGAGATGCCCAGCCCGTAGAGGATGTCGAACTCCGCCTGCTTGAACGGCGGGGCCACCTTGTTCTTCACGACCTTGACCCGGGTACGCGAGCCCACCGGCTCGGTCCCATCCTTGAGGGTCTCGATGCGCCGGATGTCCATCCGGATCGAGGCGTAGAACTTCAGGGCCTTGCCGCCGGTGGTCGTCTCCGGGCTGCCGAACATCACACCGATCTTCTCGCGCAGCTGGTTGATGAAGATCAACGTCGTGCCGGTGTTGCTCAGCGCCCCGGTCATCTTGCGCAGTGCCTGGCTCATCAGCCGGGCCTGCAGGCCGACGTGGCTGTCGCCCATCTCGCCCTCGATCTCGGCCTTGGGCGTCAGGGCGGCCACGGAGTCGATCACGATGAGGTCGATCGCGCCGGAACGCACGAGGGTGTCGGCGATCTCGAGGGCCTGCTCGCCGGTGTCCGGCTGCGAGACGTAGAGGTCGTCGATGTTCACACCGAGCTTCTGGGCGTAGACCGGGTCAAGGGCGTGCTCCGCGTCGATGAACGCAGCGATCCCGCCGGCGGCCTGGGCGCTGGCCACGGCGTGCAGTGCGACGGTCGTCTTGCCGCTGGACTCGGGGCCGTAGATCTCGACAACCCGACCACGCGGCAGGCCGCCGATGCCCAGGGCGATGTCCAGCGCGATCGAGCCGGTGGGGATCACATCCATGGGAACGGCTGGCTGATCCCCCAGCCGCATCACCGTCCCCTTTCCGAACTGCTTCTCCAGGTGCAGCAGCGCTGAATCGAGCGCCTTCTCACGGTCCTTTGCAGCCATTGCGAACTCCTTGGTCCTCGCGGTGCCGAAGCACTCCTGATCTGTCAGATCCAGACACTAGGCGGGGGTTCCGACATTGCGACCCCACTCGTGGTGGACCTGTGGATGACCCTGCTCAGGTCAACCGTCAACACCGCGAACAGTAGTACGAACACCTGTTCGAGCGCACGCGACACGCCGATCAGGTCAGGTCGCTGGGCACCCGAGCATGTGCGCAGACCGCCCGCCAGACATCGCGGGTGTCCTCCCCCTGCGCCAGCGCTTCGACGACGGTTCGGCCGCCGAGCGCGGCCAGGTGCTGGTCGTCGGCCCAGGACCTGGCGTATGCGGCGCCGAACGTCAGCTCCATCCGCTCCCAGAAATCGGTGAGGCGCATGCGGACATGGTGCCATCAGTACGGCCACCGGGCAGCCGATGTCGGACCCACAGGCGAAGATGTTCGCGTGGATCCCATGGCCGCGTTCTCCGAACCCACCCGTCGGTGGTTCGACGCGTCCTTCCGCACCCCCACTGCGATCCAGGCGGAGGCCTGGCCACGCATCCAGGCCGGAGCCGACGTCCTGGCAGTGGCGCCCACCGGGTCGGGCAAGACCCTCGCGGCCTTCCTCAGCGCCATCGACCGCTGTCTGGAACCACGGGCGACCCCCGGGGTGAGGGTGCTCTATGTCAGCCCGCTCAAGGCCCTGGCCGTCGACGTGGAGCGCAACCTGCGGGCTCCCCTGGCCGGCATCGCCACCCAGTGTGCGCTCCTGGGGCGATCCGAGCCCCGCGTGAGCGTCGGCCTGCGGACGGGCGACACACCCGCAGCCGAGCGGCGCACCATGGCCCGCCGACCCCCGGACATCCTGATCACCACACCGGAGTCGCTGTTCCTGCTGCTCACCTCGGCCACCCGCAGCATCCTGGCCGACGTCGAGACGGTGATCCTCGACGAGGTGCATGCGATCGCCGGGTCCAAGCGGGGCGCCCACCTGGCGGTCAGCCTGGCCCGATTGGACCACCTCGCCGGTCGCCGGATCCCCCGGATAGGGCTGTCCGCGACAGTCCGGCCCCCCGAAGTCGCCGCGCGATTCCTCGGCGGGGACCATCCGGTGGAGATCGTGGAGGCGGGCTCGGCCAAGCAGTGGGAACTGACCGTACAGGTCCCGGTTGCCGACATGGGCGAGATCGGCGGCGCCCCGGCACCGGACGGCTCGCCCACCGACTCGATCTGGCCGCACGTCGAAGCGCGGATAGTCGAGCTGATCGATGCCCACAGATCGACGATCGTGTTCGCCAACTCCCGGCGGCTGGCCGAACGGCTGACCGCGCGGATCAACGAGCTGCACGCCGAGAACACCGCCCCGGGCCCAGTGTTCGACGAACCCAGCCTGGGCGCCTCCGACTCCGAGCGGCCGGGCCGCCTGCGTCCACCGGGCGAGGTCATGGCCCAAGCAGGGGCCAGCACCGGGGCGCCACCGGTGCTGGCCCGCGCCCACCACGGATCAGTGAGCAAGGAACAACGGGCACAGATCGAGGACGACCTCAAGACCGGACGGCTGCGCGCGGTCGTGGCGACCTCCAGCCTCGAACTCGGCATCGATATGGGGGCGGTGGATCTGGTGATCCAGGTCGAGGCGCCGCCCTCGGTGGCCTCGGGCCTGCAACGCGTCGGGCGAGCAGGGCATCAGGTGGGCGCGGTCTCCGCGGGAGTGGTCCTGCCCAAGTACCGCGCGGACCTGCTCACCAGCACTGTCGTCGTCGCCCGCATGCAGACCGGACAGATCGAGGAGCTGCGTATCCCGGCCAATCCCCTGGACGTGGCCGCCCAGCAGATCGTGGCCTGCGTGGCGATGGACGACTGGTCGCTGGGCGACCTGCTCGGGATGCTGCGCCGCACCGCGCCGTTCGCCGAGCTCACCCCGGCGGTCTACGAGTCCGTGGTCGACATGCTCGCCGGGCGCTACCCATCCGACGCCTTCGCCGAGCTTCGGCCCCGGATCGTGTGGGACCGCACCCAGGACCTGCTGACCGCCCGCCCCGGAGCCCAACGCCTGGCGGTCACCTCCGGGGGCACCATCCCGGACCGCGGCCTGTTCGGGGTGTACCTCGAGGGCGGCGGCCGGGTCGGCGAGCTCGACGAGGAGATGGTCTACGAGTCCCGGGTGGGCGACACGTTCGCCCTGGGTGCCAGCAGCTGGCGGATCAGCGAGATCAGCCACGACCGCGTCAACGTGGTGCCGGCGCCCGGAGTGCCCGGCAAGCTGCCGTTCTGGCGCGGGGACGCCTTCGGGCGCCCCGCCGAGCTCGGCCGGGCGATCGGCGCGTTCACCCGGGCCCTGGCCGAGGACGAACCCGGTGCGACCCGGGCCCGACTGGCCGACCTCGGGCTGGACCAGTGGGCCGGCGAGAACCTCGTGGCCTACGTCGCGGAGCAGGCCGGCGCCAGCCGGGTCCCGACCGACCGGACCATCGTGGTGGAACGCACCCGTGACGAGCTCGGCGACTGGCGGCTGATCGTCCTGTCCCCCTTCGGAGCCCGGGTGCACGCGCCCTGGGCGCTGCTGGCCCGGGAACGGCTGATGCACCGGTTCGGTGTGGACGCCGCCGTTCAGCATGGCGACGACGGTCTGGTAGCCCGGCTGCCGGACCTGCCCGACGACGACTGGTTGGCCGACGCCACCGCGGCACTGTTCCCAGAGCCGGACCTGATCGAGGCCGACGTGACCCGGTTGATCGGGGGGTCGGCACTGTTCGCCGCCCGGTTCCGGGAGTGCGCCTCCCGGGCACTGCTGCTGCCGCGCCCGCGCCCGGGTCGACGTGCCCCGCTGTGGCAGCAGCGGCAGCGTTCGGCCCAACTCCTGCAGATCGCCGCCGAGCACCCGACCTTCCCGATCGTCCTCGAGGCGGTGCGTGAGTGCGTGCGCGACGTGTACGACCTGCCCGCGCTGGTCGAGTTGATGACCTCGGTGGCGCAACGTCGGATCGCGGTGGTCGAGATCTCGCCCGACACAGCATCGCCGTTCGCGCGGTCCCTGCTGTTCGGATACGTCTCGGAGTTCCTCTACGAGGGTGACTCCCCGCTGGCCGAGCGCCGGGCCGCTGCCCTCACCCTGGATCCGACCCTGTTGGGCGAGCTGCTCGGGCAGACCGACCTGCGTGACCTGCTCGAGCCGGCGGCGATCGCCGCGGTCGTCGCCCAGATCCAGCACCTGACGCCCGAGCGCCGAGCGCGGCGCGCGGAGGATGCCGCCGACCTGCTGCGCACACTCGGGCCCCTGTCCGAGCCGGCCGCCGTCGAGCGCGGCGTGGCGGTCCAGTGGCTGACCGAGCTCGAGGCTCACCGCCGGATGATCCGGACTCGCGTGGCCGGCGCCGACGTCTGGGCGGTGATCGAGGACGCCGCCCGGCTTCGCGACGGGCTGGGCGCCCCGCTACCCGCCGGAATCCCCGCCGCGCACCTGGAACCGGTCGAGGATCCGATCGGCGACCTGATCGCCCGGTACGCCCGCACGCACGGACCGTTCACGGCCACCGACATCGTCGAACAACTGGGCCTGCCCCCCGCCGTCGTCACGCACCGGCTCGGCTCCAGCCGGGCGGCCGGGCGCTTGATCGAGGGCTGGTTCGTCCCCGACGCCCCGGGCCCGCAGTGGTGCCATCCAGACGTGCTGCGGCTGATCAAGAGGCGCTCGGTGGCCCTGCTGCGCAAGCAGATCGAGCCGGTCAGCCAGCCGGCGCTGGCGGCGTTCCTGCCCCGCTGGCAGAACGTGACGCCGGTCGCGCGCACCCGACTGCACGGTCCGGAGGGCGTCCTGCAGGCGATCCACGCGATGGCCGGATTGGCTCTTCCGGCCTCGGCCCTGGAGGCCTCGATCCTGCCCATCCGGGTGCCCGGGTACGCCCCACGGATGCTCGACGATCTGACCTCGGCCGGTGAGGTGCTGTGGACCGGCAGCGCTGCCCTACCCGGTGGAGACGGGTGGATCGCCCTGGCCCCTGCCGATTTGGGCTTCCTGCTACCGCGGTCTGCCGAACCAGGCGACGAAACCGTGGCGGCGCAGTTGTTGACGATGCTGCGCTCCGGCGGTGGTTGGTTCATTCGCGACCTGCGTGCTCGGCTCGCCGCCCAGGAGGTGATCGAGCCGGCTGGGGTGTCGGCGACGCTGCTCGACCTGCTGTGGGCCGGGTTGATCAGCAACGACACGGTGGAACCGATCAGGGCGATGTCCGGCCGGGCCAGGAGCCGCAGTGCGGGCCGATCCGGTTCCCTGCGTGCGCACAGGCCGCAGCGCCCACCGCGGGGTCGGTACGCACAGCTGTGGACCGGCGGGATCGGTGGCGGCCAGGGGGCCGGGCTGGGTGGTCATGCGGGCGAGCTGGACAGGACCGATCCGGATGCCCCGGGCACGAGATCGGGGGCGGTTCCGAAGCCCGGTTCGCCGACTGTGCCAGGTGCACCCGGTCCGCATCTGGCCGACCTCCCGGGACGGTGGTTCGCCCTGCCCGCGCAACCACCGACCCCGGAGGTGCTCGCCGTGGCCCGGGCCGAGGCCCATCTGGACCGGCTGGGCATCGTCACCCGGGGCGCCGTGGCGGCTGCTGGAGACCCGGGGGGTTTTGCGGCCGCCTACCGGACGTTGTCGATGATGGAGGAGCGCGGCCGGGTCCAACGGGTGTACGCCGTGGAGGGGCTGGGTGCCGCCCAGTTCGCGCTGCCCGGTGTGGTCGACGAGGTACGGGCCCTCGAGCGCGAACTCGCCGAGCAGACGCCCGAACCCCTGGTGCTGGCCACCACCGACCCGGCGAACCCGTACGGCGCGGCCCTGGACTGGCCTGCCAGCGATTGGGTGGGTGGCACGGGGTCGCCGCACCGACCAGCCCGTGCCGCCGGCTGCCATGTGGTCCTGATGGCCGGGCGGCCGGTGCTCTACGTGGAGCGTGGCGGGCGCAGCCTCCTGAGCTTCACCACGTCCGATCCGGACGATGCCGGTGACGGCGCGCGCGGTGGACCGGTCCTGGCAGTCGCGGCCGGGGCACTGCGTGCCGCGGTGCAATCCGGCACAGTGGGCCCGCTGACCATCCTGCGCGCGAACGGGGTGGCCGTCATGGACCCGGCTGGGTCGGCGGCCGTCCGGACGGCGCTGACCGAAGCCGGCTTCGCGCTCACCCCACGCGGCTATCGAGTCCCCCGTTGACTGTCGATGCCCTGGACCAGCCCGGCTCACTCGGTGGGGTGAGCGCGAGCACAGCACTTCCCGGCAGCAGCTGACCTGCGGCCGTCGGACCGGCACCGTCGGACCGGCACCGTCGGATCGGCACCGTCGGATCGGGACAGCACCGCCACTGCACGAGTGGACGCCGACGACCGACGAGGTCGAGATCGAGCCGACTGGGACCCGGCCGCGCTCAGGCTGCGCTGGGAACCTCGACACGCGCCGACTCGAGGTGGCTGACCTCGTTGCTGACGCTGCGCAGCAGCGTCGAGAGCGGGACGTCCAGTGCCGTGCAGATGGCGGCCAGCAACTCGCTGGACGGCTCCTTCTGACCGCGCTCGATCTCGGACAGGTAACCCAACGAAACCCGAGCTGCGGAGCTGACGTCGCGCAATGTGCGTCCCTGGTCCTGGCGCAGGCGGCGCAACTGCTCGCCGACGACGCGTCGCAGGATCACCATGGGCCTTCCTTCCATATGTGCAGCCTAGCGCGACACCCGCGCGGCAGCCGTACCTGTTACCCACAACATGCCGTCGGTCCCGATTTGTTCCCCCGTGGCGCTGGATCGACACAGATGGCCCAATCGGAACCCACCCGTATGGACCCTGGCCCGATCAGAGCCCACCTGCACGGGCCGGGCGGCGCAGCCCCCACTCTGGCCAGGAAACTGGCCAGCAACTGCCCCTGAGCCTCAGGAAGAGTCGGGCACCGGGTCGCCCAGGACCTCGGCCAGCAGCGCCAGGGCAGCACGTGTGCTCCCGGTCTGGATGGCTGCCCGGTCACCGTCCAGGTGCAGCGCCACGCTCCGCGGCCCCGCCGAACCGGCCACGGCGATGTGCACGGTCCCGACCGGCTGGCCGCTGCCTGACTGCGGGCCGGCCTCCCCGGTGGTGGCCACCCCCATCGTTGCGCCGAGCAGGTCTCGGACCCCGGCTGCCATCGCCAGCGCCACCTCGGAGCACACCGGCCCCCGCTCGGCCAGCAGCTGCGGGTCCACGCCCAGCACGGAGGCCTTGACGTCGGTGGCGTAGGCCACGACCGCGCCACGCAGCACCGTCGAGGCCCCGGAGACGCCGGTCAGGGCACTGGCGACCCGACCACCGGTCACCGACTCCGCGACCGCGATCGATGCCCCCAGCGCGGCGAGCCGGTCCACGACCTCGGCAGCGAGCGCACCTGCAGAGACGTCCCCAGCCCGTGCGGACGGTTCCGCGGCGGTGGCCCGGGACTGACCAGCCTCGGCCGATCGGCTCATCCCGGATCGACCGGAGGCCGCGCCACGCCGGCAGCTCGCTGGGCCTTGGAGTCACGCCTGGTCCGATAGGCCCGCAGCATGTAGTCCAGGCCCGTGACAGCGGTGAGCAGCACAGCGATGCTCATCACCGCGACCCGAAACACCCCCAGCGCAGGATGGGCCTCGGTGATCGGCAACAGGTAGAGCACGATGCCCAGCATCTGGAACGCCGTCTTGGCCTTGCCGCCGCGGCTGGCCGGGATGACCCCGTGCTTGAGCACCACGAAGCGAACCAACGTCACGCCGAGCTCGCGGGAGATGACCAGCAGCGTCACCCACCACCACAGCTCCCCCAGGACCGACAGCCCGATCAACGCCACCCCGGTCAGGGCCTTGTCCGCCAGCGGGTCAGCGATCTTGCCGAACGTGGTGACCAGTCCCTGGCGCCGAGCGAGGTGGCCGTCGAGCCAGTCGGTGTACGCCGCCACCATGAACAGCACGGTGGCGGCCACGCGAGCCCCGGCATTCTCGCCGTCCTCGTACATCAACAGGTACCAGAAGAACGGGATCAGCAGGATCCGCAGGATGGTCAGCATGTTGGGCACGTTCCACAGCTGCGACCATCCGGTCACGACGCGTTCCCGACTCCACATCTCGGGCTTGACGGGCTCGGGTGCGGGCGGTGACGCTGGGCCACCTCCACCCTCAGAACCGGACAACGGACACCTCCACGGCCGCCAGGTCCACGCCCTCGCTGCCGACCACCCGTGCGCGCAGGATGGTGCCCACCTCGACGTGACTGCGTGCCTCCGGGCTCAGGTGCACCGTGGTGGTGCCGTCCTCGGGTCCCTGATGGGCGGCACGGCCCTGCGCGGACGTCGCTCCGAGTGCCTCGATGAGCACCTCGACCGGGCTGCCGATCCGCTGCTCGGCACGCTGGGCCATCACCTCGTCCACGACGCTGCTGACCTCGCTGACGCGGGCGCGGATCTCGTCCTCGTCCAGGGCCCCGGACAGGCCCGCAGCCTCCGTGCCGTCCTCGTCGGAGTAGCCGAACACGCCGACGGCGTCCAGCTGAGCCGCGCCGAGGAACTCGATGAGCTCCTCGATGTCCTGGGTCGTCTCGCCCGGGAATCCCACGATCACGTTGCTGCGGATCCCGGCCTGTGGCGCACCGGCCCGGATCGTGGCGATCAGGTCGAGGAACGCCTCGGTGCCCCCGAATCGACGCATCCTGCGCAGCAGCGGTGCACTGGCGTGCTGGAAGCTCAGGTCGAAGTGGTCCGCGACCCGCGGCAGATCGAGCATGGCCTCGATCAGGGCGGGGCGTACCTCAGCGGGCTGCAGGTAGGCGACCCGGATCCGCTCGATGCCCTCGATTGCCGAGAGCTGGCCCAGCAGGGCCTCGAGCGCACCTGGCGTGCCGAGGTCCTTGCCGTAGGAGGTCGAATTCTCCGAGACCAGGACCAGCTCGCGGACCCCGGTCCCGACCAGCCAGTGCGCCTCGGCGAGGACCTCGGCAGCCGGGCGAGACACGAACGAGCCCCGGAACGACGGGATGGCACAGAACGCACACCGCCGGTCACACCCCGAGGCGATCTTCAGCGACGCCACCGGGCCGCTGCTGATCCGTCGGCGCATCCACCCGGGACCCACCGGCTCGGCCAGGGCAGTACCCACCCCAGCCGCGGCCCCGGCCTGCGCGGGGCCGTCGGCCGGACCAGGAGGCGGGATTCGGGTCGGTGCGCCACCGTGCCCGGGCACGTGCACTGAGGCCCCGGGCCGATCGACCGGGGCCATCGGCAGGAGCGTCCGGCGGTCGCGGGGCACGTGGCTGGCCACACTGCCGCCCGCGACGATCGTGCGTAGTCGTTCGGCGATCTGCGGGTACTCGTCGAACCCGAGCACCGCCGCGGCCTCGGGCAGCTCGGCGGCCAGGTCCCGGCCATACCTCTCGGCCATGCAGCCCACAGCGACCACCGAGCGAGGTGCACCGTCGGCTGTCACACCCCCCACGGACATCAGCGTGTCCAAGGACTCCCGCTTGGCCGCCTCGATGAATCCGCACGTGTTGACCAGGACGGCCTGGGCCTCGTCCACCTCGTCGACAAGTTCGAAGCCCTGCGCCGCCAGCCGGGCGGCGAGCTCCTCGGAGTCGACCTCGTTGCGGGCACAGCCCAGGGTGACCAGGGCGACCCGGGTGGCAGTCATCTGGCCAGAGTAGGCCACGGGCCGATCAGCTCCCGCGCTGCAGGTTCGCCAGCAACTCGTCGAGGTCGTCGCCCTTGACCAGCACGTCACGGGCCTTGGAACCCTCCGAGGGCCCCACGATGCCGCGCGACTCCATCAGGTCCATGAGTCGACCGGCCTTGGCGAAACCCACCCGCAGCTTGCGCTGCAACATCGACGTGGACCCGAACTGGGTGGTCACGACCAGCTCGGTGGCGGCGACGAGCAGGTCGAGGTCATCGCCGACCTCGTCCTCCACCTCCCGCTTGGCCGTGGCCTCGGTGAGCACGTCGTCCCGGTACTGGGTGCCCAGCTGCTTCTTCACATGGGCGACCACCGCGCGGATCTCGCTCTCGGGCACGAACGCGCCCTGGATCCGGATCGCCTTCGAGGTCCCCATCGGCAGGAACAGCGCATCGCCCTGACCCACGAGCGCCTCGGCCCCGGTCTGGTCCAGGATGACCCGGCTGTCGGTCTGGCTGGACGTCGCGAACGCCAGCCGGGAGGGGACGTTGGCCTTGATCAGGCCGGTGACCACGTCCACACTGGGGCGCTGGGTGGCCAGCACCAGATGGATGCCCGCGGCGCGGGCCAGCTGGGTGATCCGCACGATGGACTCCTCCACGTCGCGCGGAGCCACCATCATCAGGTCCGCCAGCTCGTCGACGATGACCAGCAGGTACGGGTAGGGCGCGAGCACCCGCTTGGAGTCCGGGGGCACGACCAGCGTCCCGGAGCGCACCGCCCGGTTGAAGTCGTCGATGTGCCGGAAGCCGAAGTGCGCGAGGTCGTCGTAGCGCGCGTCCATCTCGCGCACGACCCACTGCAGCGCCTCGGCGGCCTTCTTCGGGTTCGTGATGATCGGGGTGATCAGGTGCGGGATGCCCTCGTAGGCGGTCAGCTCCACCCGCTTGGGGTCGACCAGCACCATCCGCACCTCGGCCGGAGTGGCGCGCATCATGATGCTGGTCACCAGCGCGTTGATGCAGCTGGACTTGCCCGCGCCGGTGGCCCCGGCCACGAGGATGTGCGGCATCTTGGCGAGGTTGGCGCACACGTAACCGCCCTCGACATCCTTGCCCAGGCCCACCATCAGCGGGTGATGATCACCGTGGGCTGCCGGTGAGCGCAGGGTGTCGCCCAGGGACACCATCTCCCGGTCGGTGTTGGGGATCTCGATGCCGATCGCGCTCTTGCCCGGGATCGGGGAGAGGATGCGCACATCCGCGGTCGCCACGGCATAGGCGATGTTCTTGGCCAGTGCGGTGACCCGCTCGACCTTCACGCTCTGGCCCAGCTCGACCTCGTAGCGAGTCACGGTGGGCCCTCGACTGTACCCGGTGACCTGGGCGTCGATCTCGAACTGCTGGAGCACGTCGGTCAGGGAGGCCACGACGCGGTCGTTGGAGGCGCTGCGCGCCTTGGGCGCCGATCCGGCCTTGAGCAGCGTGGGCCTGGGCAGTTGGTAGTCCGGGGCACCGGGCAGCCGCAACTGCTCGGGCTTGGCGACCGCGAGGGTGTGGTGCCCCGGCGCGCTGGCCGGTGTGGGCGGGGTGACGGTGGCGACCAGGGAAGCCAGGTCGGGATCCATCGGCGAGGCTGCGCCGGGAGTCCCGGTGAGTGCAGCCAGCCGGGTGGTCTGGTCGTGGGCCCCGAGTTCCGAGCCGGGCTGCCCCTCGGGGTCGAACAGGGCGTCGACCAGCGTGCTGTCATCGCCGTCCGCGTCGTCGGTGTCCTCGGTCGGCGCTGCGGCCAACGGGGAGGCGAACGCCTCGTCGCCGGCCAGGGGCCCGTCGTACACCTGCGGTGCGCCGTTGCCACGGCCACGACGCAGCCCACGCATCATCACCAGCGCACGGGCCCGCAGCCCCGCGGGGGCACCCGCCGGCCCAGCAGCGGAGCCGGACGGGCCGGAGCCGAGCGTCTGGCCGGAGGTCGCCCCGGGATCCTCGCGGTCCGCCGGGGCGGCCGACCCGTCGCCCGCCTGCGCGTTGCTCGCCTGCCCATCGCCATCCACGTCACTCCGGGGCTGGAGGGCGGCATCCTTCGCACGGCCGTCGACGGCCATGTCGCCGGAGTCCGACTCCCTCGCGGGCAGGGCCGGGACCCGCCGCAGCAGGACGGCGTCGCGGACGGCGGCCAGTCGCTGCGGGACCTCGTTGATCGGCGTGGCAGTCACCACGAGCAGGCCGAAGCCCAGGACCGCTAGCAACCACAGGTAGCCCAGCCACACGCCCACGGCCGAGACCACGGGCGCGGTGATCAGCCAGCCGAGCCAGCCACCCGCGGCGCGCATCGCCTCGGCGCCGTCCGCGGGATCCGGGGCGCCCTGGGTCAGTGCCCAGATCCCGGCCGAGGCGGTGAGCAGAACGGTGCTGCCGATGGCTAGGCGTCCGGTGATCGCCCCCTCGTCGGGGTAGCGCAGCATCCGAAGGGCTGCCCACAGCAGCAGCACCGGCACACCGACGTCCAGCGCGCCCACGGCTCCACTGACGAGGGCGTTGATGAACCCCGTCAACCAGCCGTCGATGCCGAACCACGCAACCGCGGCCACCACGATCGCCGCGCTGAACAGGGCCAGCCCGATCCCGTCACGACGGTGCGTGGCGTCGACCTCCCGCGCCCCGCGGCCGACCGCACGTGCCAGGGCGCCGAGCGACGCGGCGATCACCGACCAGATCCGGGCGATCAGGCGTCCCACCGAGCGCAGGACCGCAGCGATCGGCCCGTGCTGCGAGCGCTTCACGGGCTTCGGTGCCGTCCGGGGCACCGATCGCGAACTCGTCGTCCGGGTCGGGGTGCTGCGCTTGGCGCTCTTCCGGCTGCCCTGCGAGGTGCGCGCGGAACCCGACGTGCGGGCTCGCGCGGGGGTCTTCGTAGCCATCCCTGCAGGCTACCGGCGCCCACTGACGTCGGGGCGCCGACGCGTCCCGACGCCCCGCGTGTCGCGTCCCGCGTCCCGCCTTGGCACTCGTGCTCCATTGT
>JBAVKQ010000077.1:0-28160 GCA_049688395.1 Candidatus Nanopelagicales bacterium | reverse complement strand
GCCCCGCGGCGGCCGCGGCCTCCACCCAGGCGGACCTCTCCACCTCCGTCAGCCGCACGGTGACTGGCTTGCGGGCCGCGCCGTCACCGGCGCGTGCCGGCCGGGCCATCAGGCCCCGCCTTTGGGGGATCGAAGGGGGCCGCAGGCCCCCTCGCCGGCCTCGGCCGGACGGAAGCCGCGACAGCGGATTCCGTCCGACGAGTAGGCTGGCTTGCTCTCATCGGGCATGGTCCCGACGGGTGAATGGGAAGCGGGCTGGCTTCCAGACGCCGGCAACGACGGGGGTGTCGGAGCGCGCCGGATTCGTGTGCGGCTTGCCCTCGGATGCCAGCGCATGCGATGGGGCCCGCGCCATTGGGCGCAGGCCGGGCACAGCCGCGCCTCACCGACAGCACTGGTCGGATGCTCACGCCCCGCCACTGTGGCCTCCAGCGGTGGTGCGTCCAGATGTAGCGGCCAGGGCCTCACGCGTAGCGCCGCCGTCGGTGAGCGCCGCTACAGCTGTTGGCAGCAGTTCCTCGCCGAATTGAGCACGATTCGTTCCCAGTTCCTCTTGATGATGAGTGTGTGTAGCGGGTGTAGCGCCTGTAGCGGGCTTCTGGGGGATGCCCCCGAACGGGTTCCCAACTGGCTCCCCATGAATGGGCGGTAGGTAGCGCATCCACGCATCGGCGAGGTCGACCTGGCGATAGCCCTTGGCGACCGTGGCTCCGACGCGGAGGTTGGTCGACCGGATCTCATAGCCGCGCAGGCGTCGCGCCAGGCCGGACGGGTCCAGCGGCTTGCCGCGCAGATCCCTCCACGGGGATTCCTCCAGGCCCAACAGGCCCGCCAGAAGGGGCGCCGTCGCGAGGGCATCCGGGTTGCCAGCCTCGAGGAAGACCCGACGCAGGTCCGCCAGCAACAGCAGGCTGAGCGACGGCTCGGCTGCGCCGGCGCGGCCTGCGACGAAGTACAGGCAGGCCTCGGCTGCCCGACTCGGCCAGCTGCCGCCGACTCCCTCAGCGACCGCCATCAGCGGCTCCCACACATCCGCGGGCCGATCCGTGACGCCGGGGGGCATCACCGGGTCCTCCGGCAGGGCCAGAGGTTCGAGGGCGGCGGCCAGTTGCTCGCCAATCGCCAGGCCCTCCGGCTC
This sequence comes from Candidatus Nanopelagicales bacterium, assembly GCA_049688395.1. Taxonomy (GTDB): domain Bacteria; phylum Actinomycetota; class Actinomycetes; order S36-B12; family CAIYMF01; genus Prado023. Next base: position 27,022 of record JBAVKQ010000077.1, on the reverse strand, counting down.
GTGAACCCGCAACCGGTACGGCTCGACGACGTCCATAGGGCCACGTCGGCGCATTCTGACGATGACGGATCGTGTGGCGATCGTGTCTGGCACGTCGTGCAAGCCGGCAAGGGCCACGGCCGCGAAGGAAGCGAAGCTGACCACCGTGTGGGTGTTACCTACTGACTCGCACCGGAATGTGAGGCCCGATCGTCGGTGTCCGGCGTTGAGGAAGGCCCGCAGTTCCTCGTTTTCCCTGGCCTTCGGTCCGAACACCGAGTCGATCTCATCGAAGAGGATCGTCGGCCGGTTGTCGAGGTCGCCCACGGCCCGGAACAGGGCCGCCGGAGTGCAGTGAACGGCGTGCATCGGCCTGCGGACGAGCGAGCCGATCACCTCGAGCGCACGGGTCTTCCCGCTGCCAGGCTCGGGGGACAGGAAGGCCAGCCTGGGCGTTGAGTCGAAGTGCTCGAGCAAGTAGCTGTGCGCCACCCAGAGGGACGTGGCCACGCGGGCGTACTCGCTGGGGAAGCAGACGAACCTGCCGAGGAATGCTTCCGTGGCGTCCAGGGCTTCGGACGGAGGCATGGGGCGCGAGTTGCCCCCGCCGACCTGGCTCGGGGACCGCGCCTCCGGCCGCGTGGTCATGACCGACCCCACTCCGCGACCGAACCCGCGGCCAGGGCTTTGTCTAGCATCCGCGACGCGGCAGCACGGGCGTCCGGATCCCCACGAGTTGCTCGGCGCTTGGCCGTCTTCACTGGAACGGCAGGCGCCGGGGTTGGGACCACCTCCACAGCGGGGACGGTCCTGGCTGCGATGAAGTCGACGATCTGCGCCTCGGTGTAGCCGATCCGGTGGCGCTGGTCCCCAACGCCAAGACGGACGTGACCTATCGCGCCGCAGAGTGTGAGCTTGCGCAGCATCGACGTGGAAATGTTGAGCCTCTGGGCTGCCTCACTCGGGAGGTGGACGCGCGGGGCACCAATTGGATCCCGGGCGGTGGTGGATGGATGAGCGTTCGTGCTTCGTGACATGAGGGGGCGAGGGCACGCCGCGGAGTCAAGGGCAGGACGTGGGAGGTCGGCACACAGGCGCTCCGGGGCGTGCCCGACTCCTCACGATCGATGGGGTCGCAACTACGCGGCGCCGGCCTCCGAGCATCGCTGCGGCGAACCGGGCGCTCGCAGTTCGGCCACGAAACGTGCCAACTGGAGGGACGAGGGCGCGGGCCGGGAGTTGGTGAGCGCACGCATCCTGGTGGAGGCGACGCGGGTCCGGGAAGGCGTTCCCACCAAGTACGTGATCAGACCGGCGAAGGCATGCCGGACGGAAAGCCGCACACGAGCAAGGGTGGCCACAGCCCCGGAGGCCCTCCGATGAAGGCGGTCCGCAGGAAGGAGCTGGAGGCCCAGCAAGATGGATGTGGAGATCACCGCCCACGACGTGGCAAACCCCAGGGCTGTCGGCACCTCCTGGCTCTGCGTCAACCACTGCAGCTGCACGAGGGCAAGGACCAGATTCGCCGCCCCGGTGACAATCTCGGGCAAGAAGTACGCGAACACCTCGGGCCAGGTTGCGGCCGGCGGCCGCGATCTGTCGCCTTCCCTCGCGTTGGACCACGGGTGATGCGCTACGGACTGCGGCACACGAAGCCCTGATAGGGCTCGGGTTGCGGCCGTTCCACGCATGGAATGCACCATAGCGTCCGATTCGTCCGGCTGACTACGGGGGGCAAAGCTAAGGTGAGAGTTTGCGTAGTTTCGTCTCCACGTCCAGATGTGCACTCGGAACGATTGGGATGGCGACACCCTGGCGCGCCAGCCAGTGCCATCTCGCGAGTGATACTCTAGAGCTCTGAAAGTATCACTTCGACTGCAGATCGGTAGACAAGTAGCAGTGGATCCCAGCCAGTTCAGTCCGAAGAGCAGGGCCAACGTTCGCCGTGCTGAGGGCGGATACTGGGCGTTCCTCCCGCCGCCGCTTCCGCCCGACGTCGCCCTCTCGCCGAAGCTGATCGGCGCACTCTCGGAGGCCGACCGAGCGGTCGGCGAGGTATCCGGCTTGGGCCGCACGCTGCCGAATCCCCACCTGCTCGCTATGTCGCTGTTGCGACGTGAGGCGGTACTGTCCAGCCGCATCGAAGGCACTCAGGCATCAATGTCGGACTTAGTGCTCTTCGAGGTCGATCCCGCGACAGCTGATCGCTCGGGCGACGTGCAGGAAGTGGCCAACTACGTCAGAGCGGCCAACCATGTGCTGGACCCCGGGCGGCGGCTTCCGATGAGCCTGCCGCTGTTGCTTGAGGCCCACGCAATGCTGCTGGAGGGTGCTCGTGGCGCTTCCGCCTCGCCTGGGGAGTTCCGTCGCAGCCAGAACTGGATCGGAGCCCCGGGTAGCTCGCTGCAGGACGCCACGTACGTGCCGCCCGCACCAGAGGAGTTGTGGGGCTGCCTGGATGCGTTCGAGAAGTACCTGCACGCCAATGACGAACTACCTCCGCTGCTTCGGATCGCCGCGATCCACTACCAGTTCGAGGCCATCCACCCCTTCCTCGACGGCAATGGTCGGATCGGCCGTCTACTCGTGGTGGCCCTCATGGTCGAGTGGGGCCTGTTACCCAGCCCATTGCTGGAAATCTCCGCCTACATCGAGCCCCGGCGGGACGCCTATTACGACGCCCTCTCGGCCGTCAGTGTCGATGGGGACTGGCGAGGATGGTTCCACTACTTCCTGGAGGCCGTAACCGTGCAGTGCCACTCAACCGTCGAGCGTGCGACCAAGCTTCGAGCGCTGCGCGACGACTACCGCGCAAGGATGGCGACACCTCGGGCGTCCGCCCTGCTACCGACGTTGGTGGACTCGCTGTTCGCGTCACCAGCCACAACAATCGCCCAAGCCCGGTCACTGCTCGGCGTCACCCATCGAGCGGCCACGATGAATGTGGAGAAGCTCGTCTCTTCGGGGATCCTTACCGAGGTAGCTGGCCGGGGGCGGTCTCGGCTCTTCCTCGCCACCGAGATCCTGGACACCCTCGCCACCGTGCCGACGCCCCGGTGAGACATTCTTGACTGGCCGCACGCGGAGACGCCTGCACCAGACTGCTTCATCGGCGGCCTGTTCGCCGCTACCTTGGGCAGCATCGCCAGCACTCGGAGAGGGGTGAGCGCCATGTGCGTGGTGCCGAATCGCGAGCCGGACCCAACGCCCGAGTTTGGCCCGCAGAGGCGGGCTGCAGAGCATTGTCGGTCCAACGAAGCCGAGGCCGGGGCAATCCTGTCCGCGGCTGTCCTCCCGGCCAGAGAAGGCCTATTCACAGCACTCCACAGGTCGTTCGCTGACCTTGGTGGAGTGGAGCTCGAACTGCCGCCCCGGACCCCGGATGGCGCTCGCCGTATCGGCAAGGACCGGTCCCCTTGATCCCGCTCCCCAAGCTGCTCGAACCGCGGTTCGTTGCACGTTCGTTGCACGAGCCTCTAGAGCCGACGCTGAAAGTGCCCATGCCATAGGCATTCCCGCCTTCACGACTGACAGATTCCCAAGCTGACAGTGCGAGTTCGATTCTCGTCACCCGCTCCACTGACGAAGGCCTCCCACGGCACGCTCCCGCCGACCGAGGCCTGCACACGGCTACGATCGCGCCCATGATCCTGTCCGACGGCTCCATCCGTCGCGCCCTGGTCGAGGGTCGCCTCATCCTCGACCCCATCGAGGACGCCCAGATCCAGCCGGCCAGTGTCGACGTGCGCCTGGGCCCGGAGTTCCTGGTGTTCCGCAACCACACCACCGAGGTCATCGACCCCTACGACAAGCCTGCGGACCTCAACGAGCGCGTCACCGTCGCCGAGGGCACCGCGTTCATCCTGCACCCCGGCGAGTTCGTGCTCGCCACCACCGTCGAGGCGATCGGTCTGCCTGACGACCTGGTCGCCCGCGTCGAGGGCAAGAGCAGCCTGGGCCGACTCGGCCTGTTGATCCACGCCACCGCGGGGTTCGTCGACCCGGGCTGGCCGCGCGGGCAGATCACCTTGGAGCTGAGCAATGTGGCCACCCTGCCGATCAAGCTCTGGCCGGGGATGCGGATCGGACAGTTGAGCTTCCACACCCTCGACGCCCCTGCGCAGCGCCCGTACGGCCACGCCGGGCTGAACTCGAAGTACGTCGGGCAGTCCGGGCCGGTCGCCTCGCAGTACGCCCGCAACCCCAAGTAGGCACCGCAGCCCGATCGCCGATGCGGGCAGTCAGCGCCCGCTCAGGAGAACAGCACCGGCTGCGTCGTGAGCGTGATCCTCTGGCCCTTCTTCACCCGCGTCGAGGATCCGTCCAGGCGACGGAGCAGCGTCGTGCCCTTGGCCACCTTGTACGACTTGGACCCGCCCGTCGTGTAACCGATGGTCTGCTTCTTGCCGCCGCGGGGCTTGATCGTGCAGGACGTGATCGTGGACCTGGTCGTGCACGAATACCAGGTGGCGCCGCTCATCCACCCGCGGATCACCTGGAAGGCCTTGCCGCCGGAGGTCAGCGCGCCCGCCTTGGTGGTCATGTTCGTGCCCAGGATCTGCTTGTCCCAGCCGTACCAGAACACCCTGGGGACTCTGTAGCGCATCGAGTCGATGTAGGTCCGGGCCACGTAGGTGGCCGCGGTCGCCCCGGTGTACTCGCGCTTGGGCATGTAGGTGCGCAGGTCCCCGTAGTTCATCTCCGTGTCCCACAGCGGCTTGCTCCTGGCGCCGTACTTCTTGTAGTACTTCTGCAGCACCTTGATGTAGCTGACTCGAGTGTTGGGCCCGGAGTTCGCCGGCGGGTAGAGGTGCGCGGACACCGCGTCCACCGGCCAGCGGACCCGCTTCATCTCCTTGCCGTAGGTCTTGCTGAACGAGCCGACCGGCCCCTTCGAGCGGACCGTCGTGCTCGCGGCCACCAGCTTGGCCCGGGGATCGGCCTTCTTCAGCACAGCTCTGGCGGATTTGGTCAGCTTCGCCATCTGCCTGGGGCTGCCCAGGTAGAAGTCCTTGAGATTGGCCTCGTTCCACACCTGGTAGGACGTGATCCGGCCCTTGTAGCGCTTGGCGACCACCCGAAGGTAGTCCAGGTACAACGAGTCGGCGCGCGGGTGACTGTTGGACCCGGGCCCGTACAGCGCCAACCTGGCGTTGGCCGAGCGCAGGGAGGCCGAGTTCGCGGCCCACTTGGGCGTCGAACCCAGGGTGTACATGATCTCGCCGGCGCGCATCTTGCGGGCGTTGGTCACCGCGGCGTCCAGCTTGGTCCAGTCGTAGACGTTGTTCCTGGTCTCGACCTGGCGCCAGGTCACCCCGGAGTCCCAGAGCCGGACCGCGCCGACCGAGGGCAGCGTTGCCGGGACGCCGGCCGCAATGCCCCCGATGTGCTGGCCGAACAGTCGATCGGGCACGTGCCGGGCCGCGGACGCGCTGCCGGCCGGGACCGTGGCCACGAGCATGCCCAGGGCCGCCGCCCCCACGACACTCGTGATGAACCTGCGCACAGTGGACTCCCCCCACGTCGAGATGGTGGGCTCACAATGACGCGGCGAGGAACGCACGTCAACCCTGGGCATCCCGGAGATGCGGCCGACCCCCTGATCGGCCCAGCCATGGGCCACCGCTCAGGAGGGCCCGGCACCCGGAGCGGCGCCCGGTGTCTGCCCCGGGTCAGCCCGGATCAGCCCCGGATCAGCCTCGGATCAGCCTCGGATCAGCCCCGGACCCGGATCAGGACGGGGCTCGTGGTAACCCGCACCGAGTCCCCCTCGGTGGGCGTGCAGGTCCCGTTCAGGCTGCACACCTTGTGGGCCCCGGCCGGCAGCGGGGCGGTTGCCCTGCCCCGGTGGGTGAACAGGATCTGGGCCGGCCGGCCCTTCGAGGTGGTCAGTGTGCAGGTGGTCAGCGCGCCCTTCTGGCCGGTCGGGGCCATCAACTCCCCGATGCACCCCTGCCAGCGCGCACCGTCGAACCAGTCCTGCACGGTCAGGTACGCCTGCCCGGCGGGCAGCATCTCGCCGGTACTGGGATCGACCTGGTCGATGCCCAGGATGTGGTCGTTCCATGCGTACCAGTACACGCGGTCCACCCCCAGGGCGAGGCTGTCGATGTAGGTACGGGCCACCCATGCCGCGGCCCTGCGCTGGGGCACCGTCACGATCGTGGGGGCGAAGTCGCGGCGGTCGCCGAAGTTCACCTCGGTGTCCCACATCGGGCCGGTCCAGCCACGTGCGGCCAGCCAGCGGCGCATCGTCTGGATGTACTCGGCACGCTCGTCGACGCCCTGCTCGGCCGGCGGGTAGAGGTGCACGGCCATCGCATCCACCGGCCAGCCGCGCTCGGCCAGGCCCGCGGCGTACTTCTCGTACCAACCCTTGACCGGGCCGGCTGTCCGGACGGTGGTGCTCGCTCCGATCAGCAGCGCCTCGGGGTCGGCCTCGGCCAGCACGTCCTTGGCCTCGAGAGTCAGTCTCGCCAGCTTCTTCGGGCCGCCGCGGTAGAAGATGGAGATGTTCGCCTCGTTCCACACCTGGTAGGAGGTGATGCGGCCGCGATACCGCTCGGCGACCTTGCGCAGGATCCGCAGGTAGGCCTTCCGGTCGGGCGCCGAGGTGGTGCCCGGCCCGTACAGCCCGGGCGATTGCGGGTCGGTGGCCGCCCACTGCGGGGGGCTGCCGTGCACCCACATGAGGTCTCTGGCGCCCGTGCTCTCGGCCTGCTCGACGGCTCTGTCCATGGCAGCCCAGTCGATCTGACCAGGCCGGGGCTCGAGTTGGCGCCAGGCGATGCCCGCGTCCCAGAACCGGATCGCACCGGCCTGCGGCGGCAGCGGCTGCCGACCGGCGGCCACATCCTTCACGTGCGTGCCGAACAGCTCCGGGTCGACCGGGACCCGGGTCGCAGCAGCGGTCTCCGCGGGAGAAGCCTCCGCGGGAGAAGCCTCCGCGGGAGAAGCCTCCGCGGGGGAAGCCTCCGCGGTGGCCACCGCAGTGGCCACACCGCTGGCTTCGGCGCTGGCTTGCGAGGCAGTGGGCGCGCCCTGGCCCGAGTCCCCACCGCACGCGGTGAGCAGCAGCGCAGCCACCGTGAGCGCGCCGGGAATCGCGAGACTGGTGGGAACGGGCATGCGGCCTCCTGGATGGGCGTGCAGGATATCCGGGTCCGGTCGCGGCTGGCTGCACCGCCACCGCTGGCCCGTGTGCGGGCTCCGATGTCCTGGCTGCTGCCCGAGGTGTCTAGTCTCGGGTCTGTCGGAGCGGCACGGGCACGCATGGGGAAGGGGGCAGGGTCATGACGGGCAGTCACGCGCGGGCCGGTGGCGCGCAGCGACCGATCCTGCGCATCGCCGGGGAGAGCCGGGAACAGGTCGCGCGCGTCGTTGCCCGGCCCCAGGCGCAGGCCGGCTCCGATGCCGATCCGATGCTGTCGGTCGCCCTGCGGGCGTTCCTGCTCGACCTGGTGCTGCTGGGCACCAGCCTCAGCCTCTACATCGTCGCGATGATGGAGTCCGGCTACCTGTCCCGCCAGGTGCAGACACCGTTGGCCGGCCTGGCGATCGTCGTGGCCTGGCTGCTGCTCATCGCGCTGCGCGGGGGCTACGAGGGCCGGTTCCTGGGCGTGGGCAACGAGGAGTTCAAGCGGGTCGTCACCTCGGGAGTGGCACTGTTCGCGACCATCGCGACCGCCTCCTACGTGGTCAGTGCGGCCCCGCCCATCAGGCTGGTCCTGCCCAGCCTGCTCATGGGCACCATTCTCCTGCTGTTCGGGCGCTGGATGTTGCGGGTGTGGCTGGGTCGCCAGCGGGTGGCCGGGCGGTTCCAGCAGGGCACCCTGGTAGTCGGCGACCGGCTGCGCACCGCCGCGCTGTCCGAGTCGTTCGCCGTCGATGCGGTCGCCGGGTTCAAGGTCGTGGGCACCGTGGCGCCGCCGCCGCTGGCCAGCGGGGGGATGACCGCGCAGGCCCACACCGACCTCGTCGAGGCCTGGCTCGACGAGGTCATGGAATGGATCGATGCCCATCACGTCCATGCGGTCGCCGTCGCGGAGTCCGCGGCAGCGGGGCCGAACCTGGTCCGCCGCCTGGCCTGGCGCCTGGAGGGTCCGCGCATCGACCTGCTGGTATCGCCGGTCCTGTCCGACGTGGCCGGCCCGCGTACCTCGGTGCGCCCGGCTGACGGCCTGCCGCTGATCCACCTCGACGAGCCCACCCTGACCGGTCCGAAGCGGGCGCTCAAGCGCGCCGGCGACGTGCTGGTCGCCGTGCCCCTCGTGGTGCTCCTGACCCCGATCTACCTGCTGATCGCCCTGGGCATCAAGTTCGACTCGCTGGGCCGGGTGCTCTACGCCAGCGACCGGGTGGGTCGCTCCGGCGAGACGTTCCGGTGCGTCAAGTTCCGCACGATGCACCTCGGCGCCGACGCCCTTCGATCCGAGGTCATCGGAGACCCCGACGCCGACGTGTCCCAGCGCTACCGCGGTGACCCCCGGGTCACGCGCGCAGGCCGGTTGCTGCGCCGGTGGAGCCTGGACGAGCTGCCGCAGCTGTTCAACGTGATCGCCGGTTCGATGTCCCTGGTGGGCCCGCGGCCCCTGCTCCCCGAGGAGATCGCGCTGCTGGGGGACGCGGAGAACCGTCGGCACCTGACCAAGCCGGGCATGACCGGGTTGTGGCAGATCTCGGGTCGCAAGGAGGTCTCCTGGGAGGACCGGATGCGTCTGGACCTGCACTACATCGAGACGTGGTCCATGGCCCTGGACGTCGTCATCCTGGCCAAGACCGCCAAGGCCGTCCTGACCGGCCACGGCGCGTACTGAAGTCAGCGGACGGGCTGCGCGCGGTACCGAGATCGAGGCGGCGGCCGCGGGTTCGATGAGGTCTCCTCGGCGCCATCGCAGGCCCTGGGCAGCGGGCGACTCGATGGGCAGGTCCGGGCCGCAGCACCGACCCGCGGCTACTGTGGGCGGGTGCGGGCCTCAGCGATCGTCCTGGCCCATGGCCCGGAACCCACCCTCGCGCAGTGCGTGGGTGCGCTCGTGGCCCAGGGCGACACGCAGATCATCGTGGTCGACAACGATGCCGCGCCGGCGTCGATCGCCGCGATCCGGGGACTGCCCGGCGTCGAGGTCCTGACCCCCGGGCGCAACCTCGGCTATGCGGGCGGCTGCAACCATGCCGCCGGGCACGCCACCGGCGACGTGCTGGTGTTCGTGAACTCCGATGCGATCGTGGCCCCCGGCGCGCTGGCCGCGCTCGGGCGCCGGGTCGCCGAACCGGACGTGGGCCTGGCCTGCGCGAGCATCCGGCTGGCCGAGCACCCGGAGCTGCTCAACTCGGCGGGCAACCCCGTGCACTACTTGATGTTCTCCTGGGTCGCCGACCTGGGGCAGCCGGCAGCCGGGCACGCGGAACTGACCGAGGTGCCCTCGATCTCGGGAGTCACGTTCGCCGTGCGCAGGTCGGTGTGGGACGACCTCGGCGGCTTCGACGAGGCCTACTTCGCCTACTGCGAGGACGTGTACCTGTCGCTGCGCGCCTGGCAGGCGGGCCTGCGGGTGGTGCACGACCCGGCCGCGGTGGTGGTCCATCACTACGAGTTCGCCCGGCACTCGACCAAGCACTACCTGCTGGAGCGCAATCGGCTGATGAACTTGATCCTGCTGCCCGAGCGGCGGACCCGCCGGCTGGTGGCGCTGCCCGCGGCGGCCGTGGAGGTCGGGGTCCTGGTGGTGGCCCTGCGCGACGGGTGGGCGCGGGACAAGGTCGCCGGGTGGCGCTGGCTGGTGGCCCACCGCCGCGAGTTGGCTGCGCGGCGCCGCGAGGTCCAGAGCGCTCGGCAGGTCCCGGACCGCGCGCTGGCGCACCTGTTCCGGGGGCCTTTGGACCCCCTGGCCGGGCTCGGCCCCGCAGTGCCCGGTCCGGTCAGCGCAGGGCTGGCCAAGTACTGGACGTGGGCGGTGGATCGGCTGTGAACGATCACGGTCCGGCCGGCGGGCAGCCCCCCTCGATGGCCGACCCGGCGTCCGGGCCCGCCCTCGACCCGGCCCCGACCCTCGACCCGGCCCCGACCCTCGACCCAACCCCGGCGGTCGGCGACGCGTCCGCAACCACGGCCGACCCGGTTCCAGCCGGCGCGGTCTCGGCTGCCGACGCGGGTTCCGGTGTGGTGCGCCCCCAATGGGGCCGCACCCTGCGCGTCTCGGATCTGGCCGTGGCGATCCTGTTCGCCCTGGGCGCCATGGGGATCGCCCTGGTGTATCGGTCCGCGCTGGTCCCCACCGACCCGTGGCACTACGTGCAGGGTGCGCTGGACTTCCCGAACGGCACCTGGCGGCCCGCCGGGCTGTCCCGGTGGGGTTTCCTGCTGCCGATCATCCCGTTCGCCCTACTGTGGGGCGACGCCCCGGCCACCTACCTCGTCGTCCCGCTGCTGAGCACCGGCCTGCTCGCGGGCGTGCTCTACCTGCTCGGCACCCGCTACGTCGCGCGGACCGCAGGGGCACTGGCGGTGGTGTTCGCCCTCGGGACTCCCCTGGTGTTCGTCAACCTCACCCGCGGCTACACCGACCTGACTGCCACCACGCTGGTCGGCCTGGCGCTGCTGCTCGCGACCCTGGCCGGCGACGCCGTCGAACGCGCCCGGGCGGCGGGCCGCGGCTGGACCTGGCGGATCGCGCTGCTGCTGGCCGGGGCCGGGTTCGTGACCGGTTGGAGCTTCGAGGTCCGCGAGACCGCGGTCTTCGCCTGGCCGGTGATCGGGTGGGTCCTCTGGCAGATCCGCCGTCCCTGGGCAACGCTGGGCTGGTTCGTCCCGCCAGCCCTGGCCTGGCTGGTCGCGGACATCATCCTCTGCGCGCTGGTCTACGACGATCCGTGGCTGAAGTTCCGCGTCCTGGCCGGTGCCGACATCTCGACCTCCGAGGTCAGTTCCGACGCTGTCTACGTCGGGTACGACCGCTGGTGGTACGTCACGATCCTGCCGCGCTCGATCCTGACCGTCTCCGGCGGGCCGATGCTGCTGGCCTGCCTGGCCGTGGGCGCCGTCGGCGGACTCGTCTTCCGGGCGCAGCTGGGGCGCATCTGGGCATGGGGGATGCTGAGCCTCGGCCTGCTGTGGGCCCAGGGCGGTGCGCTGACCCCGGAGCATCCCTCGGTGCGCGTGGACGTGGCGCGCTACTGGCTGTCGTTCGTCGTGCCGCTGACGCTGGTGGCGGTGGGCACGATCGTGATCCTCGTGCGCAGGACCCGTTGGCCCGTGCGGCTCGTCCCGCTGGCGGGGGGGCTGGTGCTGGCGTTGGGTATGGCAGTGCCCTCGGTGCAGTTCGCCACCGCCTACCCCGGTCTGGCGCCCAACGGGGGCGATGCGATGGCCGACCTGCGTGCGCACCTGGCCGCGCGGGGCCTCCCCCCCCAGACGCGGATCTGGGCCGACTGGGGCACCCAGCGGGTGCTGCCGGCCTACCAGCGCGGCCCGTTCGGCGACCTGCGCTGGGAGGCGGCGAACTTCCGTTCGCTCAACCGACTCCTGCGGACGCCGCCGGCCTCGGCGAAGGGGTATCCCCGGGTCGGGGACTACGTCGTGATCTACAGCGCGGATGACAGCACCTGCTTCCACTGCCGTCGGGCGCTGGTTCCGGTCGAGGCCGCGTTCGGACCGTTCCCGGCCACCGGCTGGCAGGAGGAGTTCCGGTCCCCGACCGGCAACCTGATGCTCTACCGGCTCGGACCGGCGGTGGTGTGGCCTGCCCCAGGAGCAGGGACTCCCCCGACACTCGATCCGAACCGCGGCGATCTCGACGGCGGTGACCAGGACGTCTCTGGCGAGGAGGCCTCGGGGGAGGACGGCTGAGGGCGAGGACAGCCGTTGGACCGGCCCAGCCTTGGGCGGGTCCTCAGCCGCGGCCGGGTGCGCGCGCCCGGATCGAGAGCGTTCGGGGACCGGGATCAGGCGTACCCTGACATCCCCGACACCGTGAGGAGGGCCCGTCGTGACCGCCCGGCGTGCCCCTGTCCTGCTGCTCCAGGTGGCCAACATGCTCAGCGGGGTGGCCAACTCGTCGGTGGCCGTCCTCGTGCCGTGGCTGGTCCTGCAGGAGACGGGATCGGCGGCCGATGCCGGACTGGTCGCCGCGGCCGCCGGACTGCCGGGGATCGTCGTGGCCCCGTTCGTCGGCGCACTGGTCGACCGGCTCGGCCGGCGCCGCGTCTCGATGGGTTCCGACGCCCTCTCGGCGCTGTCGGTGAGCCTGTTCCCGCTGGCCGACCGCGCCGGGATGCTCGGGTTGACCGCGATCATCGCCCTGGCGGTGCTGGGCGCAGCGTTCGACCCGGCCGGCTACACCGCCCGCAAGTCATTGATCCCGGACGTGGCCAACGCCGGCCGGTATTTCGTGGATCGGATCAACGGGGTCCACGAAGGCGTCTTCGCCGCCGGGTGGGTGATCGGCCCGGCACTGGCCGCGCTGGGCATCGCCGCGATCGGGGCCGTCGAGACGTTCTGGGTCACCTCGGCAGCCTTCGTCCTGGCGATCGTGGCGGTGGCCGCAATCCGGGTCACCGAGGAGAGCGGGGAGTCCCGCCGGGAGGCTGGCGAGGAACACGAGCCGTTCTGGACCTCGACGCTTCGCGGGGCGGGGATCCTCTGGCGCGACCGGCCGCTGAGGGTGCTGACGCTGGCGATCTGCGCACTGGCGATGGTCTACATGCCGACCGAGGCGGTGCTCATGCCGGTGCACTTCCAGGCCTTGGACGAACCCGGTGCCTACGGCCTGACGCTGACCATGCTGGCCGCCGGCGGAATGGTGGGCTCGTTCTCCTACGGTTGGCTGGCCGGGCGATTCTCCCGGCACCGGATCGCGGTGCTGGTGATGCTCGTGACGACCCTGGGGATCATCCCGATGGCGTTCCTGCCGCCGCTGCCGGTGTTCGTGGCGGCCGGGTTCGTGCTGGGCCTGGGCTGGGGCCCGATGAATCCGCTGCTGAACTCGTTGGTGCAGACTCGGGTCCCGGCGCACGTGCAGGGCCGGGTCTACGGGGTTCAGACGGCGCTGTTCTACGCGGCCCCGCCGATCGGGCTGCTGCTCGCCGGCGTCGGTGTCGAGCGGTGGGGCGTGCAGGCCGTGTACGCCGTGATCGGCGGGCTGCTGGTGGCGCTGGGCCTGCTGATCGCCGCGCTGCCCTCGCTGCGCGGGTTGAACCGGGCGGTGGACGACGCGCAGTCGCTGCCCGAGGGTGTGCGTGCCTCCGAGGTGGCCTGAGCGGGCCGGTGCTGGCCTGCGGGTGGTCTCCCGAGCGGGGCCCGATCAACCGCGGCTCAGGGTGCCGATCCAGCCGTTGGAGGCGGCCGCGAGCGCTGCTGGGGCGATCGAGAACACATCGTGCCAAGTCCCGGCCGCCGCCCACAGGGTCTCGTGGGCCAACAGGTCCTCGTCGAGGAACTCGCGCACGGGCGTCGCCAGCCCGATGGGCGGCACCCCACCGATCGGATAGCCAGTGGCCGCACGTACCTGATCGGCGTCGGCCCGGCCGCAGGCCGACCCACCGGCAGCCGCAGCCAGCCTGTCCTCGTCGAGTTGGTTGGCCCCGCTGACCAGGGCCAGCACGACCTCCCCGTCCACGGTGAAGATCAGGCTCTTGACGATCGCCCCCAGGGCGCAGCCGATCGCAGCGGCCGCGTCCTGCGCAGTCCGGGTCCCCTCCGGGAACCGGCGTACCTCGATGTCCAGGCCGAGGCCCGCCGCAGCAGCGCGTACCCGCGACACATTGGCGTGCTCCCACCCGGCTTCACCGCTGCGAGTTCGCCGGCTCAGGCGCCCGGGGCTCAGGCGCCCGGGGCACTGGCGTCAGGGGTGCTACTCGAACCCTTGACCGAGGTCAACAGCAGGCTCGCGATGTCCACGACCTCGACGTTGCGCGCCTCGGCGCCGCCCTCCTGCTCGCGCACGGTGACGCCGTCGTGCAGCATCACCGAGCAGAACGGGCAGGCCACGGCGATCTTGTCCGCGCCGGTCCCGATCGCCTCGTCGGCGCGGTTCTGGTTGACCCGGGTGCCCAGGCGCTCCTCCATCCACATCTGCGCCCCACCGGCCCCGCAGCAGAAGGACATGTCGCCGCTGCGCTCCATCTCCACCAGCTTGACGCCGGGCAGCGAGGCGACCAGCTCGCGTGGCGGCACGTAGACGTTGTTGTGCCGGCCCAGGTAGCACGGGTCGTGGTAGGTCACCGTGGAATCCACCGGGGTCAGCGCACGCAACCGGCCCTCGCCCAGCAGGCTGGCCAGCAGCTGGCTGTGGTGGACCACCTCGTAGTTGCCGCCCAGCTGCGGGTACTCACGGGCGATCGTGTTCATGCAGTGCGGGCAGGTCACGACGATCTTGCGGGCCTTGACCTCGTTGAGCATCTCGACGTTCTGCATGGCCTGCATCTGGAACAGGAACTCGTTGCCGGCGCGGCGTGCCGGGTCGCCGGTGCAGGTCTCGCCCTCGCCGAGCACCATGTACTTCACGCCAGCCACGTGGAGCAGTTCGGCGACGTTCTTGGTGGTCTGCTTCGCGCGGTCCTCGTAGGCCCCGGCGCAGCCGACCCAGAACAGGTACTCGACCTCGGCCGGGATCTCGTCCTCCCCCTCCATCCCGAAGACCGGCACCTCGAAGTCGACCTCGGAGATCCAGTCGTTGCGCTTCGTGGCGTTCATGCCCCACGGGTTGCCCTTGTTCTCCAGGTTCTTGAACAGGCTGTTGAGCTCGTTGGGGAACTCCGTGGCGATCATCACCTGGTGGCGGCGCATGTCGAGGAAGTGGTCGATGTGCTCGATGTCCACCGGGCACTGGTTGACGCACGCCCCGCAAGTGGTGCACGACCACAGCGCGTCGGCGTCGATGACCGGACCCTCGTGCGAGCGGTGCCCGGACGTGTCGTACCCGTCGGTGGCACGGTGCTCGTCGAAGTCGCGCTCGCCGACCAGCGGGCGGGCCACCTCGTGCTGGACCCGCTCGGACATGGTGGCCAGGACCTCTTCGTCCACCTCACCGAACTCGACGTTCTTGCCCTCGAGCTTGGCCTGGGTGGCGGTGATGTAGGGCGCCTTGATGAAGGAATGGTCGCGCAGGTTCATGATCATGAGCTTGGGGCTCAGTGGCTTGTCGGTGTTCCATGCAGGGCACTGGCTCTGGCAGCGGCCGCACTCGGTGCAGGTCGCGAAGTCCAGCAGGCCCTTCCAGGTGAAGTCCTCGATGCGCCCGCGACCGAACACCGCATCATCGGCCGGGTCCTCGAAGTCGATCTTCTCGGTGCCGGAGTACATCTCCAGCAGCGGGCCCAGGGCGTCGGGGCGGCGCGAGAAGGCCACGTTGATCGGGGCGGCGAAGATGTGCAGGTGCTTGCTGTGCAGCACGAGCAGCAGGAAGCCCAGGATCACCGCGACGTGGCCGAGCACGAAGATCGTCTCGATCCACTCATTGGCCGTCACCCCGAGCGGCTCGAGCAGCCCGCCGACCCACTGCGAGGCGAACGCCCCGCTCATGCCCACGTCGGCGGCCGACTCACCCTGGGCCAGTCCGGCGCCGATCTTGCCGCCGCGGTACATGAGCAGCGTGACGACGACCAGCAGGATCAGCAGCAGCACGAGCCACGCGCCGGAGACGTGCGAGCCGAAGAACCTCGACTTGCGGCCCTGCTTGGCGGGGTTGGTGCGCAGTCGGATGATCGCGAAGATCGCGATGCCGATCACGACGAGGACGGCGAACAGGTCCTCCATGAAGCGCACGAACGGCCAGGTACCGATGATCGGGAACGCGAAGCTGGGCACGAAGATCTCGACGAACGCCTCGATCACCGTGATGCTCAGCACCAGGAAGCCCCAGAACGCGAACACATGTGCCACGCCGGGCACGGTCCACTTGAGCAGCTTCTGCTGGGCCAGGACCTCGGTGAGCTCCGCCCCCACCCGGGCCGGGACCTGGTCGGTGCGCCCGACCGCCGGTTGACCGGAGCGGATCAGGCCCTGCAGGAACCAGACGCGCCGCAGCGCGAAGGCCCCGGCACCGACGATCAGCACGAGGCCGACCACCACTCGGAAGACTGTCATCGCATCCATGTCGCCAACCTCCTGGCCAGGGGTGTCCCGTCCGCCCCCACATTCTCGCCCGTGGGTCCGACAGGGCGCCGCGAGGGGACCCTACTGATCGGTAACATAGCCGATCCGCCCCACCGCCGGGCAATCCACCCGCCCCGCTCGCCCTCACTGGGCCGGATCCATCCAAGGACGCTGGGTCCCGGCCCGATCGATCCACGTTCGCTGGGTCCCGAGCCCCGCATTCCTGGGTCGATCCGGGAGGCCGCCGCAGAGACTTGAGTCGTAGTCACTCAAGTCTTCTGATGGTGACCTTGACAGCAGGAACGAGTGCAGGCAGGATAGGTCAGGTCACAGACCCCCCACCCAGCCCAGGGCCCGGTGGGAACTCGAACGAAAGGGAACCACCCACATGAGTCGTGCAGTCGGTATCGACCTCGGTACCACCAACTCCTGCGTCGCTGTGCTCGAGGCCGGCGAGCCTGTCGTGATCGCCAATGCCGAGGGTGCCCGCACCACCCCGTCTGTCGTCGCCTTCGCCAAGAACGGTGACGTGCTCGTCGGCGAGGTCGCCAAGCGCCAGGCCGTCACCAACCCGGACCGAACCATCCGCTCGATCAAGCGGCACATGGGCGAGCCGGGCTTCACCGTGCGCGTCGAGGACAAGAACTACACCCCCCAGGAGCTCAGCGCCCGTGTGCTGGGCAAGCTCAAGCGCGACGCGGAGGCCTACCTCGGCGAGAGCGTCACGGATGCGGTCATCACCGTCCCGGCGTACTTCAACGACGCCCAGCGCCAGGCGACCAAGGAGGCCGGCGAGATCGCGGGCCTCAAGGTCAGCCGGATCATCAACGAGCCCACCGCAGCTGCCCTGGCCTACGGCCTGGACAAGGCCGACCAGGAGCACCGGATCCTCGTGTTCGACCTCGGCGGCGGCACGTTCGACGTCTCCCTGCTCGAGATCGGCGACGGCGTCGTGGAGGTCAAGGCGACCTCGGGGGACAACCACCTCGGTGGCGACGACTGGGACCAGCGCGTCGTCGAATGGCTGGTCACCCAGTTCAAGAACGCCAACGGCATCGACCTGGCCAAGGACAAGATGGCCATGCAGCGTCTGCGTGAGGCGGCCGAGAAGGCCAAGATCGAGCTGTCCAGCTCGACCCAGTCGGGCATCAACCTGCCCTACATCACCGCAGGCGCCGACGGCCCGCTGCACCTGGACGAGACCCTGACCCGGGCCAAGTTCGAGGAGCTCACCGCCGACCTGCTCAACCGGACCAAGGCCCCGTTCCGCACCGTGATCAAGGACGCCGGGATCACCGTGGCCGACATCGACCAGATCGTGATGGTCGGCGGCTCGACCCGGATGCCGGCCGTGGCCGACGTCGTGCGGGAACTGACCAACGGCAAGGAGCCCAACAAGAGCGTCAACCCCGATGAGGTCGTCGCCCTGGGCGCCAGCCTGCAGGCCGGCGTGCTCAAGGGCGAGGTCAAGGACGTGCTCCTGCTCGACGTGACCCCGCTGAGCCTGGGCATCGAGACCAAGGGCGGGATCATGACCAAGCTCATCGAGCGCAACACCACGATCCCGACCAAGCGCTCGGAGATCTTCACCACCGCTGATGACAACCAGCCCTCGGTGCTGATCCAGGTGTTCCAGGGCGAGCGCGAGATGGCGGCCTACAACAAGAAGCTCGGCACGTTCGAGCTGACTGGGCTGCCGCCGGCCCCGCGTGGCGTGCCGCAGGTCGAGGTCACCTTCGACATCGACGCCAACGGCATCGTGCACGTCTCAGCCAAGGACCTGGCCACCGGCAAGGAGCAGAAGATGACGATCTCGGGCGGCTCCGCGCTGCCCAAGGACGACATCGACCGGATGATGCGCGACGCCGAGGCCCACGCGGCTGAGGACCACTCCCGCCGGGAGGAGGCCGAGGTCCGCAACACCGCGGAGTCGCTGGTCTACCAGACCGAGAAGTTCCTGCGCGACAACGACGACAAGGTCCCGGCCGACGCCAGGGCCAACGTCGACGAGCCGCTGGCTGAGCTCAAGAAGGCACTGGAGGGCGCCGACACCGAGGCGATCAAGTCCGCCACGGAGAAGGTCGCGATGGCCTCGCAGGCGCTCGGCTCGGCGATGTACGCCCAAGCCGCCCAGGAGTCGACCCCGACCGGCGACGGTGCCCCGGGCGACTTCCCGGGTGGCGACTTCCCCGGCGGTGAGTCCGGCGGCAACGCCGACGAGGACGTCATCGACGCCGAGATCGTCGACGAGGGTGAGCAGAAGTGACTGATCAGCACGGCACCAACCCCCCGCCGGGGGACCCGGTGGGGGGTGCCGCGGGAGCCGGTGCCGAGCAGCCCGAGATCCTCGACGGGGAGATCCTCGAGGGGGACGTGACCGAGGGGCAGACCCTCGACGGCGAGGTCGTCGACGGGGAGGTGGTGGAACCTTCCACCTCCGCGCAGGCCGAGGCCGACGCGCTGCTCGCCGAAGCTCTGGACGCCGAGGCGATCGAGGCCGAGTTCACCTCGGCCGAGGCCGACTTCGCGGCAGCCCGGGGCGCTACCGACCCACAGGTCGCAGCCCTGATCGCCGATCTGCAGCGTGTGCACGCGGAGTACTCCAACTACCGCAAGCGCGTCGAACGGGATCGGGACCTGATCCGCCAGCGTGCGGTCGAGTCCACGCTCGCCGAGCTGCTGCCGATCCTCGACGACATCGGTCGGGCCCGGGATCACGAGGAGCTCGTGGGCGGTTTCCGCAGCGTCGGGGAGTCCCTGGAGGCCGCTGTGCTGCGCTTGGGCATGACCGCCTTCGGCGCGGTCGGCGAACCGTTCGACCCGACCCGGCACGAGGCGATGATGCGCGAGGAGCGCGAGGGCGTCACGGAGCCGACGGTGGTGATGGTGCTGCAGGTCGGCTATCAGATGAACGGGCGGATCGTGCGTCCGGCCCGGGTGTCGGTCGCCGGCACGGACTGACCGGTCCGGGGCGGCCATCGAACGAGGCGGCCGCCCCGCGGCAGGGCACAGCAGGATTCGAGAGGAGGTGAGGGTGCGGTGAGCACGAAGGACTGGATCGAGAAGGACTTCTACAAGGTCCTGGGCGTGAAGAAGGACGCCTCGGCCGACGAGATCAAGAAGGCCTACCGCACCCTCGCCCGCAAGTACCACCCGGACAAGAACCCGGACAACGCCTCCGCGGAGGCGAAGTTCAAGGAGGTCTCGGAGGCCTACGACGTCCTGTCCGAGACCAAGAGCCGCGGGGAGTACGACGAGGCGCGCTCGCTGTTCGGCAACGGCGGCGGGGCGCGGTTCCCGGGCGGGGCCAGGTTCCCCGGCGGCTCCGGTGGCGCCGGTGGCGCTGGCGGTGCCTCGGGGATCAACCTCGATGACCTGTTGGCCCAGATGCGCCAGCAGGGCCGGGGGGCCGGCGGCCCAGCCGGCACCGGAGGTGGCGCTGGCGGCGTGTTCGGCGACGTGCTTGGCAACCTGTTCAACCGCGGCGGCGGTCAGCGCCCGCAGGCCCGGCCGGCCCGGCGCGGCGCCGACGTCGAGAGCGAGGCGACGATCTCGTTCGCCGAGGCCCTGGACGGGGTCACCGTCTCGTTGCGGCTGACCAGCCAGGAACCGTGCAAGGCCTGCTCCGGCACCGGTGCTGCGGCGGGCACCACGCCCCGGATCTGCCCGACCTGCGACGGTCACGGCGAGGTGGTCCGCGGTCAGGGTGGCTTCGCCCTGACCGAGCCGTGCCGCGCCTGCCGCGGCCGGGGCATGGTCGTGGACAACCCGTGCCCGGCTTGTGCCGGCTCCGGACGGGCCCTGGCAGCCCGCCCGGTCAGTGCCCGGATCCCGCCTGGCGTCACCGACGGTGCGCGCATCCGGCTCAAGGGCAAGGGTGCCGCCGGTGAGAACGGCGGACCACCGGGGGACCTGTTCATCGTGGTCCACGTGGGGGCCGATCCGGTGTTCGGTCGCTCCAAGGACAACGTGACGGTGACCGTGCCGATCACGTTCGTCGAGGCGGCCCTGGGTGCGCAGATCCCGGTACCGCTGCCCCGTGGGGGTCGGGTGACCCTCAAGGTCCCGGCCGGCACGGCCAACGCCCGAACGTTCCGGGTGCGCGGTCGCGGTGCCACCCGACGCGACGGCACGATGGGCGACCTGCTGGTCACCGTCGAGGTCGCGGTGCCGCGCGGGCTGTCCGAGGAGGCCCGCGCAGCGCTGGCGGCCTACGCCAGCGCTGCCGACGAGGCCGATCCGCGCGCCGAGCTGCTTGCCCACTCGCCGAACCCGAAGCCGGCAGGAGGTGCGTGATGGACTTCGACGACGACACCCCGGTCTACGTGATCTCCGTGGCGGCCTCGCTGGCCGGCCTGCACCCGCAGACCCTGCGCCAGTACGACCGGCTCGGCCTGGTCTCCCCGAACCGGACCGGGGGGCGCAACCGGCTGTACTCGATGCGCGACATCGCCCGGCTGCGTGAGGTCCAGCGCCTGGCCGCAGATGGGGTGAACCTCACCGGGATCATAAGGATTCTCGACCTCGAGGAGCACCTCGAGGCGATGCGCCGACGCCTGGACGCCATCGAGGAGCGCGAGCGCTCCACCGCGCTGGTCGTCTGGCGACCCGACCGCCGGCGCTGAACACGTCCCACGCCCCCTGCACAGTCGCACTGGCACGTTCGAGGGCCCGAATGACGACGCAAACCGGACAGCCCGAGCCTGAAGGAGGATCGTATGGCTGACAAGCTCACCACCCGTACTCAAGAAGCCCTGGCAGCCGCGGTGCGCGACGCCGCCGGGCGCGGAAACGCCCATGTCGAGCCCGTCCACGTGCTGGCCGCCCTGGTCGCCCAGCGCGACGGGATCGCTGCCGCGCTGCTCGTGGGCCTCGGCGTCGACCTCGACGCCCTGGGGGCCGCCGTGGCCCGCGCTGTCGACGGTCTGCCCGCCGCGTCCGGTGCCACCGTCGCCACCCCGGACCTGTCCCAGCCGAGCTACCGGATTCTCAAGTCCGCGGGCGAGCTCGCGGCGACCCGGGGCGATTCGTTCGTCTCCACCGAGCACCTGCTGATCGCCCTGGCCGACCCAGCGGCTGCCACCGCCCCGCTGCTGGTGGCCGCCGGCGTGCGCCCGGACGCCCTCGTGCGCGCCCTGGACGACGCCCGCGGCGGCCGGCGGGTGGATTCCGAGGATCCTGAGGCCAGCTTCAAGGCCCTGGAGAAGTTCGGCATCGACCTGACCTCCCGCGCCCGCGAGGGCAAGATCGACCCGGTGATCGGCCGGGACGCCGAGATCCGCCGGGTCGTGCAGGTCCTGAGCCGACGCACCAAGAACAATCCCGTCCTGATCGGTGAGCCCGGCGTCGGCAAGACCGCCGTCGTCGAGGGTCTGGCCCAGCGGATCGTCGCCGGCGACGTGCCCGAGTCGCTGCGCGGCAAGCGGCTGATCGCCCTGGATCTCGCGGCGATGGTCGCCGGGGCCAAGTACCGTGGCGAGTTCGAGGAGCGGCTCAAGTCTGTGCTGTCCGAGATCTCGGACTCCAACGGCGCGGTCATCACCTTCATCGACGAGCTGCACACAGTCGTGGGGGCCGGTGCGGGCGGGGACTCGGCGATGGACGCCGGCAACATGCTCAAGCCGATGCTGGCCCGCGGCGAGCTGCGGATGGTCGGCGCGACCACGCTGGACGAGTACCGCCAGCGCATCGAGAAGGACCCCGCCCTGGAGCGACGCTTCCAGCAGGTGCTGGTCGGCGAGCCCAGTGTCGAGGACACGATCGGCATCCTGCGCGGGCTGAAGGAGAAGTACGAGGCCCATCACAAGGTCGCGATCTCCGATGCCGCGCTGGTGGCCGCTGCCACGTTGTCCGACCGCTACATCACCGCGCGCTTCCTGCCCGACAAGGCGATCGACCTGGTCGACGAGGCGGCCAGCCGGCTGCGCATGGAGATCGACTCCTCGCCGGTGGAGATCGACCAGTTGCAGCGCCAGGTCGACCGGATGCACATGGAGGAGCTCGCCCTGGCCAAGGAGACCGATGAGGCGTCGGTGGCGCGGCTGGCCAAGTTGCGTGCGGACCTCGCCGACCGGGAGGAGGCGCTGGCCGCCCTGAGTTCCCGCTGGGAGCAGGAGAAGGCCGGCCTGGACCGGGTCGGTGACCTCAAGATCCGCATCGACGAGCTGCGCGTGCTCGCCGAGCGCGCCCAGCGCGACGGCGACTTCGAGTCCGCGGCCCGGATCCTCTACGGGGAACTCCCCGAGCTCGAGTCCCAGCTGGAGACGGTGGCCGCCGAGGCCAACGACCGCTCCGCCATGGTCCGCGAGGAGGTCGGCCCCGACGATGTCGCCGAAGTGGTCGGGGCCTGGACCGGCATCCCGGCCGGCCGGCTGCTCGAGGGCGAGACCGAGAAGCTGCTGCGCATGGAGGGCGAGCTGGGCCACCGGGTCGTGGGCCAGGGTCACGCGGTGCGCGTGGTCTCCGATGCGGTCCGTCGTGCCCGGGCCGGGATCGCGGACCCCGACCGACCGACCGGCTCGTTCATGTTCCTGGGCCCCACCGGCGTGGGCAAGACCGAGCTGGCCAAGGCGCTGGCCGAGTTCCTGTTCGACGACGAGCGGGCCATCACCCGCATCGACATGAGCGAGTACGGCGAGAAGCACACGGTCGCCCGGCTGGTCGGCGCGCCTCCCGGCTACGTCGGCTACGAGGAGGGCGGCCAGCTGACCGAGGCGGTGCGCCGTCGGCCCTACACGGTCGTGCTGCTCGACGAGATCGAGAAGGCCCACCCGGAGGTCTTCAACGTGCTGTTGCAGGTCCTCGACGACGGTCGGTTGACCGACGGGCAGGGCCGGACCGTGGACTTCCGCAACGCGATCCTGATCCTGACCTCCAACCTGGGCTCGCAGGCGTTGATCGACCCGACGCTGAGCACCGAGCAGCGTCACAACGCGGTCATGGCCGTGGTGCGCAGCGCGTTCAAGCCGGAGTTCCTCAACCGGCTGGACGACACCATCATGTTCGACGCGCTGACCCATGAGGACCTCGCCGTAATCGTGGGCCTGCAGGTCGAGGCCCTGGCCCGACGGCTGACCGACCGGCGCATCGAGTTGGTCGTGGAGCCCGCGGCGCGGCAGTGGCTGGCCGATCAGGGCTTCGACCCGCTCTACGGTGCCCGCCCGCTGCGCCGACTCATCCAGAGTGCGATCGGGGACCCGCTGGCCCGCGGGATCCTGGCCGGTGAGTTCCGCGACGGCTCGGTGGTGCGCGTCGACGTGGCGCCGACTGCCTCGGAGCAGGGGCTCGTGCTGACGTCTGGTTGAGTTCGCCCGGGCCCGCACAGAGCTTGGCAGGCGCGTGCCCGGCGCAGGAACAGCGGTGCGCAGGGCGCACGCGGACAGAGGTGACCCCCCGCGCACCCGTCAGAGCCCGTTTATCCTTGCTGCCTTCCGGCCCTGGGGAGGTTCACAGGGTGACGCCACGCGAGGGGTCGGCACTCATCTTACCCGGGCCGGACGGCGTGCGGAAACCGCCGGCTGGTGCAGACGGGTGGCCACCCAGGCCGGCTGGGTCCCCACCGCTGTCGGTGGCCGGCCCGGGCGGCTGATTCGTGGGAACCCTGCGACGCACCGTAGAATCCGCGGCGGAGGATTCGCATAGTGGCCTAGTGCGCACGACTGGAAATCGTGTTGGGGTAACACCCTCACGGGTTCAAATCCCGTATCCTCCGCCGCGATCGAAGGGGCAGCCCCACGGCTGCCCCTTCGAGAGTCTTCCGGCGCAGTCCGAGTCCGGTCCCGGAGACGAGCCCCATCCCGGCCACGCCCGGTCCGGTGGCGCGTGCCCCGAGCCGCCACCAAGATGGCAGGCACCACCCACAACCATCGAAGGGACCGAACATGGCCACCACGCGACGCGCATCCACCGTCTGGGACGGCAGCCTGATGGAAGGCTCCGGGCAGGTGACCCTCGAGTCCTCGGGTCTGGGCACGCACCCGGTCAACTGGCCCTCTCGCGCCGAGGAGCCCAACGGGGTGACCAGCCCCGAGGAGCTGCTCGCTGCCGCGCACGCCACCTGTTTCGCGATGGCCCTGTCGCACGCGCTGGCCCAGGCGGGCACCCCGCCGACCCAGCTGCGCACCTCGGCCGAGGTGGATTTCCAGCCCGGCACCGGGATCACCGGGATCCGGCTGCTCGTCAGCGGTGAGGTGCCCGGTCTGGACGCTGCGGGCTTCGAGGCGGCAGCCCAGGGGGCCAAGGACGGCTGCCCGGTCAGCCAGGCCCTGTCCGCGGTCCCGATCAGCCTGACCGTTCAGTAGCCGCTGCCGGACCCCCGGCGGCGGCGTCGCCCACCGCCGGGGCAGTAGCGTGGAGCCACACCCCGAGGACCCCTCGGGAGCGGGAGGGACCAGCGACATGCACCTGCGCCAACCCGACCTCGCGGGCCCGCTGCTGGCTCCCGGCGCGCGGATCGCGGTGATCGCCCCCGCCGGCCCGGTGCAGCCCGCCCGGCTGGTCCGGGGCCTGGACGTCCTGCGCGGCTGGGGCTACGAGCCCATCGTCGGCCGCCATGTCCTGGCCGTCGCCGGGCACACGGCCGGGACCACCCGCGAGCGGTTGGCGGATCTGCGCTGGGCGGTCACGGATCCGGAACTGGAGGCGATCTGGTTCGCCCGCGGCGGGTTCGGATCGATGCACCTGCTCGAGGACCTGATCCGCCTGGTCCGCGGCCCGACGGCGGTGCCGAGCCGCCCGTTGCTGGGGTTCTCCGATGCGACGGCCTTCCTCGCGGCGCTGTACCGCGAGCACCACCTGACCGATGACCCGAGCCATCCGCTGCGCCACGGCCTGATGGGGATCCACGCGCCGGTGATCACCGCGCTCGGGGACCTGAGCGCACCGGAGGTCCTCGAGCGCATCCGAGCCCTGCTGATGGATGGGTCCGGGTTCCGCGCCGAGGTGGATCACGTGGCCGGTCCGCGCCGCAGCGTCCGCGGGCCCTTGGTGGGTGGCAACCTCGCGATGCTGGCCGCGCTGGCGGGCACCCCGCACGCGCTGCGCTCGCACGAGGCGATCATGGTTCTCGAGGACGTCGGCGAGCCGGTCTACCGCCTCGACCGGATGGTCACCCAGTTGCAGCTGTCCGGTGGGCTGATGGGCGTGCAGGCCTTCGCGCTCGGCTCGTTCAGCACCGTTCCCGGCGAGCGCGACCAGCACGCGGAGTCGTTCATGCAGCAGCGGCTGCTGGAGTTCGCCGTGCCGATCGTGGTCGGGCTCCCGGTCGGCCACGACCCCGATAACGAACCGTGGGTGTACGGCCAGGTCGGCGAGCTCACCCAGGACGCGGACGAGGGAGACTGAGCGCAGGCGTGACCCGGACGAGTCGCACCGGACGGCTCGGCCGGACCTCGAGTCGGACGGCTCGGTCTGCGTTCGGCTCGAACGCGCGTGCGGGACTCAGACCAGCCCGTACAGCCGATCTCCGGCGTCCCCGAGCCCGGGCACGATGTAGCCGTGCTCGTCGAGTCGCTCGTCGATCGCGGCCGTGACCAGCGTGATCATCGGGATCCGGTCGGCCACTGCCGCATCCACGGCGGCGATCCCCTCCGGCGCGGCCAACAGACACACCGCGGTCACGTCGCGAGCCCCGCGAGCGAGCACCAGGTCGATGGCCATGATCAGGGTCCCCCCGGTGGCGAGCATCGGGTCGAGCAGGTAGACCTGCCGACCGGACAGGTCCGCGGGCAGCCGATCGGCGTAGGTCGAGGCCAGCAGCGTCTGCTCGTCGCGGATCATCCCGAGGAAGCCGATCTCGGCGGTGGGCAGCAGCCGGGTCATCCCCTCGAGCATGCCCAGACCGGCGCGCAGGATCGGGACGACAACGGGCCGCGGCTGGGCCAACCGGTGCCCCGTGGTCGGCCCCACCGGAGTGTTGATCGCCACCTGCTCGGTGCGGATGTCGCGAGTGGCCTCGTAGGCCAGCAGCGTCACGAGCTCGTCGACCAGGCGCCGGAAGGTGGGGGAGTCGGTGCGCTCGTCGCGCAGGGTGGTCAGCTTGTGGGCGATGAGGGGGTGGTCGGCGAGCAAGGTCCGCATGGGCGCTCACCCTAGTGCGCGCGCTCCTGCGGCCGGCTCGCCCGGGCTCGTGGACTGCCCTGCTCCACGTCGGCCCGGCTGACCGTGACAACTTCGGCAACTGTGCATGCGATGTGGTCGTCATGGCCGGTCCCAGCCCGCTCGCGCAGGGACCTTGCGCAGCAGATGGTCGTTGGCGGGGTCCCGAGATGACCCGGCAACGACCATTGCGACGGCAAGGTTGCCCGCAGCCGACGCTGCACCGCCGACTTGCGACCACATACCCGGCGAGGTTTCGGGAGATGGCCGGTCGACCGGCCATCGGACTGGGCCATCGCACCGAGCCACCGACTGGGCCGGCGCCCGGTCCGCCACGGGCTGGTCAGCAGACCGGGTCAGCCGCGGTGCTCGGTGAAGAACTGCCGGATCGGGGTGCCGCACTCCTGGGCCAGCACCCCGGCGACCACCTCGGGGCGGTGGTTGAGCCGCGGGTCGCGAACCACGTCCCACAGCGACCCGACCGCGCCGGCCTTGGGGTCGAAGGCCCCGAACACGACCCGCGCCACCCGTGCGGCCACGAGCGCCCCGGCGCACATCGTGCAGGGCTCCAGGGTGACGACCAGGGTGCAGCCCTCCAGCCGCCACCGCCCACGGGCGCGCGCCGCAGCACGCAGCGCCAGGATCTCGGCGTGCGCGGTCGGGTCGGCGTCGGCCTCTCGGCGGTTGGCCCCGGAACCGATGATCGCCCCGGTGGGGTCCAGGACAAGGGCCCCGACCGGCACATCCCCGGTCGCACGCGCCGTCAGGGCCACCTCGAGGGCAGCCCGGATCGCCGACTCGTCGGCGGGCGTGGGCTGCACGGGGTGCAGTCTGCCAGCCGGTCCCGACAGGGGG
>JBAVKQ010000076.1:0-4596 GCA_049688395.1 Candidatus Nanopelagicales bacterium | reverse complement strand
GGCGGAGATCCGGCTGTAGGGCGCGACCGTCGGGTCGGCTAGCGCTCGCCGGTAGAGCTTGAGCAGGTTGTGGGTGCCGCAGATCAGCTTCCACTCGGAGTCCGCCGCGGCGTTGCCCCGCCTGGAGAACCCCCGGATGCCGCGGGCTTGCTTGATCTGCCCGAAGATCCGGCACCGACGCCCAACCCGACCAGCACGTCGGTCTCGTCGGAGCGTGCCGTGAGCATGAGAACCGGCACCGGTCGGATCGCCTGGATGCGCCGGCACACCTCAAGGCCGTCGAACCCCGGCAGCATCACATCCAGCACGACCAGATCGGGCGCGTGCTGCCCGAAGGACGCGACCGCTCCGGGCCCGTCGAACGCCTGGTCGACGGTGAACCCCTCAGCGCGCAACCGGTCACTGACCGCCTGATTGATCGTCGGCTCGTCCTCGACGACGAGGATCCGTGCGGCGTCCCCGGTCGATGAGCTCATGCAACGAGCGTAGGTGCGCGCTGCCACAGGCCCCGGGGCCGACGTGTGGAGAATCCGTGAGGATCTGCTGATGATCCCCAGGAGGCCGGTGGTAACGCATCAGGTGCGCCGGGCGAGATAAGGAGTCCATCACCCTGGCTCGGGCGGGAATGGCGATGGGTTAGGCGATCCCGGGACCGGGCTTTGGGCCGTAGCCCAGTTTGTAGCCCAACGCTTGGGCCAACTTCTGGAGGTCGGAGGGAGCCCGACAGCAGTCGGGTACGTGGCAGGTGGACGGCAGGCACCCGGCGGCGGTGATGTGGCCGAAGGCGACCGCATTCAGCAGATGGCCATCGACGCAGTGCCCCTCCCGGGGTCGGGGCCATCGGGAGGGGCACGGCGACTGGCCGGTGCTCGTCAGGGGGCCGTCGTTCGGCGACCCGGCGAGAGCATCAGGACGAGGGTGACGATCGTCAGCAGGATGAACACAGCTGCCCCAGCCTTGAGGAAGGCGGGGACCTCCGCCACGGCGAAGGCGGGCAGGGCCAGGAGCGCCGAGAGGATCCGGGCCGCCGCAGCGGCGCGGATGGCCGCCCGGTTGTGCCGGGCCCAGCCGACTGCGACCGCGAGGATGGTGACCAGCCCCAGGATGGCGGTGAAGGCCAGGATCTCGAACGGGGGTCCCACCTCGCCCTCGGGTGTGGGGAATGCGGCGCCGATGACGTCGGCGACACTGAGCAGGATGGCCAGCACGAAGCCGACCTTGTTGGCGGTGCTGAACTCCACGGAACCTCCCGTCGTGGCCTGGGCGGTGGTGGACTGGTTTCCGGTGACGCTCATGATGCTCCTTCAATCGGTTGTGCGGTCCCTCGAAGCGTCACGGCTGCGACGTTCCCGTCACCAGTGCAGACGTTCCCCGGCTCGGTGCGCGGACTTCCTCCGAGCGGGGAACTTCTTCCCGGGCGCTCGGTGACAGGGTTGCGGCAGGATGCCGCCATGGACGGGACCGAGCCGCGGGCCACGATTCGGGTGGTGCTCGTGGACGACCACCCCGTGGTCCGCCGCGGCCTTCGGGCGCTTCTGGAGTCCCTGGACGACATCGCGGTCGTGGGCGAGGCAGCCGATGGCGCCGCGGCGGTCCGGGAGGTCCAGCTCACCGAACCCGACGTCGCGCTCATGGATGTGCAGATGCCCGGGATGGACGGCATCGAGGCGACCCGGCGGATCCTGTCCGCATGCCCGGGTGTGGCGGTGCTGATCCTGACCATGTTCGACGACGACGCGACGGTGTTCACCGCGATGCAGGCAGGCGCCCGGGGCTACCTGCTCAAGGGCGCTGAGCAGGAGGAGATCGCCCGCGCGCTGCGGGCAGTCGTCGCCGGGGAGGCGATCTTCGGCCCCGGCGTCGCCGCACGGGTGCTGGGGTTCTTCGGCGACGCGTCGTTGTCCGCTCTGGAACCGGCGTTCCCCGAGTTGACCGACCGCGAGCGCCAGATCCTCGACCGGCTTGCTGCGGGACAGCGCACCGGAGCGATTGCCGAGGGCCTGTACCTGTCACCCAAGACGGTCAGCAACCACCTGACGACCATCTTCGCGAAGCTCCGGGTGGCCAGCCGGGCGGAGGCGATCATCGTGGCCAGGCAGCGCGGTCTGGGCGGGGGATCGTGACCCCAGCCCTGCTGGTTGCGGGGCTGGTCGCCGTGGCCAGCGCCCTGGGGTCGGGTGCGCTGATGTGGCCCGCCCGGGTGGCCCGCGCTGCAGGAGCTTTAGTGGCTGCGGCCGGAGGCGTTGGCCTCGTCGGGATTGTGCTGGCCCAGCGCGCTCACCTTCATGCCGCCGAGATGGCGGCCGTGGTGGCGATCCTGGTGCTCCTCCCCGGCGCGCTATGGGCCTACCCCAGGCCCCGGTGGCGGCATCCCGTCGACTTCGCCCTGGGCGTGTCCGTGGTGGCGCCCGGCGTCGCAGCCGTGCTGCGTCCCACCGAGGAGGTCTTGTTCCTCATGTCCATCGTCATGACCATGGCCCTCGTCGCGCAGGGCTGGTGGCGCCTGGAGACCGAGGTGCCTCCGTGGCGGGGTGCGCTGGTGTGGTCCGGCCTGGCCAGTGCCGGCGTTGCGGTGTTCGCCTGGGTGGCCCTCTTCGTCGGTGAGGAGGGTCCCTGGCTGTTCCCCGCGGTGCTGGTCTCGCTTGCCACGATCCCGGTCTCCATGGTCATCGGGGTGGTGCGACCCCACGTGGTCGACGTGCGCGGGCTGGTGGTCCAGGTTGCCGTCTTCGTGGTCCTGGCGATGGGGTACGTCGCGGCCTTCGTCGGCCTGCTTGCCAGCGGGGAGGTCCTCGGGATCACTGACCTCCCCCCGGCCCTGCCGGCCCTGGTGGGCTTCGGCCTCGCACTTGCCCTGCCCCCGGCGCAACGCCGGCTTCGGGGCGCGATGGACCAGATCCTCTTCGGTGATCGACCCGATCCGCTCGATGCGGCCAGCAACGTCGTGGCCGGGATCGGTAACGATCCCCACGACGCCCTGGACTCCATCCGTGCAGGCCTGGCCCTGCCCTACCTCGCCCTCACCCGTGGCGGCGAGGTGGTCCTCGAGTCGGGGGAGCCGGTCGCGCACCACAGGGACGTAGCCCTCGGGGGAGCGGGCAGTGATGTCACGGCGCTGGTGGTCGGACTGCGCCCCGGGGACCTGCGGCTCGCCGAGGGCGATGCCCGTGCCCTGGCGCTCGTCGCCCCGCTGGTGGTGCAGCTGATGCGCTCCGAGGAGCTCACCGAGAGCCTGCAGGCCTCCCGACGCGAGGCCGTCGAGACGATCGCCGACGAGCGCAGGAGGCTGCGCCGAGACCTCCACGACGGACTCGGCCCGACGCTGACCGGCATCGCCTTCGCCACCGACGCCGCGCGCAACACCCTGCACGACGATCCGCAGGCAGCCTCCGACCTGCTCGCCACGGTCCGGGCGGACACCGCCGATGCCATCAGCCAGATCCGCGCCCTGGTCTATGGGATGCGCCCCCCGGCGCTGGACGAGATCGGTCTCGTCCCGGCCCTGCGCCAACAGGCCCGTGCTCTTCGCGGGCGGGATGGCGCCGTTATGCCGGTGGAGTTCAATCTCGAGGGCGAGCTCCCCACACTTCCCGCTGCCGTGGAGGTGGCGGCCTACCGGATCGTCCTGGAGGCCCTGACGAACGTCGCACGCCACACCTCGGCTTGTTCGGCTGCCGTGCGGCTGGGAGTCGACCTCGGCGCCCTGGTGGTCGAGGTGCGCGATGACGCTGCTCCAGGGGTGCTGTGGACCCCGGGGGTCGGGATCGCCTCGATGCGGGAGCGTGCGGTCGAACTGGGCGGGACGCTGTCCTGCGGGCCGACGCCCAGGGGAGGGCGGGTTCGCGCGGAGATCCCCCTCGGCCGGGATCCTGCCCGTGGGATCGCACCCACGGTCTGAGGCCCCATCGCACAACTGACGTGTGCTCGTCGGGGACGCTTCGCCCTCATCCCGAACCCTGCCAGCCCCAACAAACTCGGACCGCACGACCACCCATTCCGCGAACGGATCCGTGGTCCCGACCCGCGTGCGGAGGAAGTCCGCCGCCCGCTGGTTGTCCCGAGCGGGCGGCATCACGCCGCGCAACGCCCACATCGCTCTGGCCGGGCCCGCGTCGCGTGTCTGGGCCCCTGGGGTCGTTGACCGAGACGCTGCTCATCAGGATGAACCTGATCGGATCCGAGGGCTCGAGGGTGTCGATGCTCGCGCAGAGCCGGCCGGTGGCGGCCGTGACGAGGTCACGAGGGGGGGAACACGCCCCGGGAACTCAAGACATGTCCCAGGCGGGAGATCACGGCCGTCCGTCCGGCAACATGCGCCGTGAGCTCATAGGCTCCCAGCGACAGCAGGTCGGCCGTGACCACCGTCAGCCGCGGATCCTCGGTTGCCGCCGCGGGGAGCTTCTCGGGGGATCGAACGATCGCGCAGACCGGCGCGATATGGAGTTCACCCTTCTCGTGGAGGCGAGAACGGCGATGAGGTGGGCGATCCCGGGGATGGGCTCGGGGCCGCGTGGCCCAATTTGTAGCCCAGTTCGCAGCCCATCCGGTGACGGTCGTGGCGGGGTCGTCAGGTGCGCAGGCCGGTCACGAGCACGG
>JBAVKQ010000075.1:0-2298 GCA_049688395.1 Candidatus Nanopelagicales bacterium | reverse complement strand
GGCCCGACCAGCGGGCCTCCGCCGCGCTCGAGGAGTGCCAGCAGCTCCGGCGCGCGCATCCTGTCCATGGATCAACTGCTGGCGGCGGGCTGGCAACCGGCGGCATTCCGGGGTGAGGAGCCCGAGCGCGGCGCCCAGTCGGAGCACTTGCTTCCGGTACTCGTCGATCGGCTGGTCGAGGCTGGCTGGAACCGTGGCGAGGTCGCGGATGCCATCGCACTCATGGCCGACCGGGTGGTCTGCGGCGCAGGGCGCGCGCCGGCGACGCCCTGGCGCTGGGTGGCGCTGCGGATCGGGCTGCCCCAGTGGCAGGTGCGACGGCTCGCTGGCCTCCTGCTCGGGGGAGCCGACTGGCCCGGTGTCCTGGAGCTCGCTGCCTGCCATGGCCCACAGGTGCTGACCGAGTCAGCCGTGCAGGCGGCCATCGGCAGCACCGCCAGGCAGTGGACGGACGGACCGCGCGCATGGCTGGTCGATTGGGAACGCAGTGTGACCGCGTCATAACGCAAATGGCACCCAAGCGGGAGTTTGAAGACAGAAAGGATGTTTCGTACTATGTTGCCGTCCGAGTGGCAGGAATGCGCGATGTGCGAGGTGTCGCTTTCTGCTCTTGGAGATGCCCGCAGGCCGGGACGGGGACACGCGAGGACGCTGGGCGCAGCCCGGGACCGTGTGCCGCCGCCGCCGGCAGTACCACCGGAGGGGGACAGGTCCGCGGGCCTGCCCACCGCCCTGACCGGCAGGGAGTGACCATGTCTGCCCCTACATCCGCAGCCACCTCCGCGGCGGCACGCGCGCCCGGGTTGGCCCCGATCCCCGGCACTGCCCCCGCGCCCAGTCTCGCCCCGGTCCGGGGCCGACGTCGCCCATGGTTGCTCGGCCTCGGGGCCCTGCTCGCCTCCCTCGGTGCGCTGAGCGTGGTCTGGCTGGTGGGCGCTGCGGGCCAGCGCCAGGAGGTGCTGGCTGTCCGCTCGGACATCGCCTACGGACAGGAGCTGAGCGCCGAGGACCTCACGATCGCTCGGGTGTCGGTGGACCCGGGGGTGGCCGTCCTGCCCGCCACTGTCCGCGATGAGGTGCTCGGCCAGGTCGCCACCACTGCGCTCTGGCCGGGGATGTTGCTCACCACCGGCATGGTCGAGCCGGCGGGGGAGCCCGGGCCGGGCCGGGTGCTCGTGCCGATCGCCGTGCCCGCTGAGCGGATGCCGGCCGGTGGGCTGCGGGCCGGCGACCGGATCCTGGCGGTGGATGCCCAGGCTGAGACGTCGCCGGCGGCGACATCGGCGACCGTCGTCCGAGTCGGCCCGATGGACGTCAACGGGGTCAGCGTCATCGACGTGACCACGAACGCGCCCGCGGGCCCGGATCTGGCCGTGGCCTCCGCCAACGGCCACGTCGCGCTGGTCGTCGAGCCGAGCGGTCGCTGACATGGCCGTGATCACGGTGCTCAGCGCGAAGGGATCCCCGGGCGTCACCACGGCCACGATCGCCCTGACGATGGCCTGGTCAGGGGTGCACCCAGGGCGCAGTGCCGTCGTCATCGACGCCGATCCGATCGGCGGGGACAGCGCAGCGGGCGTGCTGCGCGGAGCGGCCCCGGCACAGGCCGGGATGCTGTCGCTGGCGACCTCGCGCGGACTCGATCCCATCCAGGCCCTCGACGCTGCGAGCGTCCACCTGCGAGCCGACGGCTCCGCGCGGCTGGTCCCTGGGGTGCCTGACCTGGACCGCGCGCCGGCCCTGATCCTGGCCTGGGATGCCCTGGCAGACCTGCGGACCGGCGGCGCCGACCTGGCGATCGACCTGTTCGTGGACGCCGGGCGCGCCGACCGGCTGGGGGATGACTCGCCCTGGTTGCAGGAGCGCGACCTCGCCCTGCTCCTGGTGCGACCGACTCTGCCCGCGGTGACCGCCGCCCATCGCCTGGTGGCCCGGTGGCCCGGGCCCACCGACGGCATGTACGCGGTGGTGGTGGACGCGCCGTCGCCCTACTCGGCAGGCGAGGTCGCCGATGCTGTCGGGCTCGGGCTGGCCGGGACGCTCGCCTTCGACGACCTCGCTGCCCGGGTGCACTCCCAGGGAGCCGCACCAGGGCGTGCCTTCGAGCGCAGCGAGTACGTCCGCAGCGTGCGCCGGCTCGCCGGGACACTGGGAACGCTGATCACTGACGCGGACAGCCCGCTGGCCTCCGATTCCGATGCGTCGGAGGCCTGCGCGTGAGCATCATCGACGTGATCCCCAGCCTCGGCCCGACCAGCGCGTCGGCCCTGCCCACCCGCACCAGCGCCGGCCCTGCGC
>JBAVKQ010000074.1:0-7783 GCA_049688395.1 Candidatus Nanopelagicales bacterium | reverse complement strand
GCCGCCGCCGGCTCCGGGGTCGGCGCGTCGAGCACGGCGCGGGTCAGCACCGCCTGCGGTGCGGCGTACCGGCGCCGGAACGCGCTGTCGCGGCCCGCGGAGGTCAGCTCACCGGACCAGAACAGGTACTCCAGGGCCTGCTTGACCGCTGACCAGTTCCAGCCCCAGTGCTCCTTGGGCCCGCGACCGACATGGGCCAACACTGTCTCGAGGTCGGTGGCGGTCATCGGTCCGCGGGCCCGGACCATCTGGGCGACCTCAGCGACCAGGTCGGGTTGCTCGCGCTGGATGCGCACCATGGAACCCCACGCATCGTCGTGGACGCGGTCCATCCGCCAGCGCATCAACCGGTGCAGGCCCACCGGCAGGAGTGCTGCCTCATGCCCCCAGTACTCGAACAGCGACCGCGGGGCGCGCGCCGAGCAGGCATCGAGCAGGGCCCGGTCGTAGGCCCCCAGTCGGGCGAACAGGGGCAGGTAGTGCGCGCGGGTCAGCACGTTGACCGAGTCGATCTGGACCACGCCCAGGCGGCGCACGGTGTCGCCGAGCTGACGGGCACTGACCGGCCCGGTCGGCGGGGTCCGGCCGAACCCCTGCGCGGCCAGGGCCACCCGGCGCGCGGCCGGCAGGCTCAATCGATCGCGGGGCACGGCCAGGATCCTGCCACGTGGCGCTCGCCGTCAGCCCCGCCCGGCCAGCGCGCTACTTGCCGCCGAGCAGGTCCTTGAACGCCGCGGGCAGGTCGTCCATCTTCTCCAGGGCCTTGGGATCGAGCATGCTCGGGTCGAACGCCGCGGGGTCCAGACCCTCGAGGCCGCCCAGGCCCGCAGGCAGCGCCCCGGCGGCCGGCGCGGACTGCTCGAGGGCACGCTTGGCGGGGTTGCCGCTGCGGCTCTTCTTGCCACCGCGCTGGGGTGCCTGCGCGCGGCCCTTGGCCTTCTTCGACCCACTGCCGCCCAGGCCCGGCATGCCCGGCATCCCCGGCATGCCGCCACCGGAGCGCATCTGACGCATCATCTTCTGCGCATCGCCGAACCGCTCGATCAGCCCGTTGACGTCACTGACAGCCATGCCCGAGCCGCGCGCGATCCGGGCCCGCCGGGACGCGTTGAGCACCTTCACGTCGGCCCGCTCGGCCGGGGTCATCGACTGGATGATCGCCTGGACGCGGTCGATCTCCTTCTCGTCGAGGTTCTCGATCTGGTCGCGGATCTCGCCCATGCCGGGCAGCATCCCGAGCAGCTTGCCCAGGTTGCCCATCTTGCGCAGGGCCTGCATCTGGGACAGGAAGTCATCGAGGGTGAAGTCCTCGCCGGCCAGCACCTTGCCGGCCATCTTCTCGGCCTCTTTGGCGTCGAACGCCTTCTCGGCCTGCTCGATGAGGGTCAACACATCACCCATGTCCAGGATGCGCGAGGCCATCCGGTCGGGGTGGAACAGCTCGAACTCGGTGAGCTTCTCGCCGGTGGAGGCGAACATGATGGGCACGCCGGTGACCGTCACGACCGACAGCGCCGCACCGCCACGGGCATCGCCGTCGAGCTTGGTCAGCACGACTCCGTCGAACCCCACGCCCTCGTGGAACGCCTTGGCGGTGGCCACGGCGTCCTGGCCGATCATCGCGTCGACGACCAGCAGGGTCTCGTCCGGGGAGATCGCATCGCGGACCTGGCGCAACTGCTCCATGAGCGCCGCGTCGATGGCCAAGCGGCCGGCGGTGTCGACGATCACCACGTCGTGCTGCGCGGCCCGGGCCAGTTCGACGCCCTCGCGGGCCACCGAGATCGGGTCGCCCCAGGTGCCGGCGGGGTTGGCGCCGGTGTTGCCCGGCTCGGGGGCGAACACGGGGGTGCCTGCGCGCTCACCAACCACCATCAACTGGGTCACGGCGTTGGGCCGCTGCAGGTCGGCGGCCACCAGCATCGGGGTGTGGCCCTGCTCACGCAGGTGCACGGCCAGCTTGCCGGCCAGCGTGGTCTTGCCCGCGCCCTGCAGGCCGGCGAGCAGGATCACCGTGGGCGGGGTCTTGGCCAGGGTCATGCGGCGGGTCTGCCCACCGAGCAGCTCGATGAGCTCCTCGTGGACGATCTTCACGACCTGCTGGGCCGGGTTCAGCGCACCGGAGACCTCCACGCCGACGGCACGCGCGCGCACGCGGTCGGTGAAGACCTTGACCGCGGGCAGCGCGACGTCGGCCTCGAGCAGGGCCACCCGGATCTCGCGGATCGTGGCAGAGATGTCGGACTCGGACAGCCGGCCCTTGCCGCGCAGACCCTTGAAGGTCGCGGACAGCCGGTCGGACAGGGATGCGAACACGAGACGGGATTCTACCGGGGTGTCCGGCCGGCCCTCCCCCACGACGACCGGGGCAGCTGCACGCCGACCGCAGGCGCGTGCCTGGCAGGCGGTTCAGGCCCGGGCGGCAGCCCGCCCCACGCGCGCCTGGGCGACCCGCCAGTACAGGAACGTGACGACGCCGAGGCTCACCTGGGGGATCCACGAGCACGCACGCCACACCAGGGTGGCGGCCACCGCGACATCGTTGGTGAGCCCGAAGGTCGTCAGCAGCGCGATCAGGGCGGCGTCGACGGTGCCCAGCCCGCCCGGCGTGACCGGGATCATGCTGGCCATCCGCGAGATCGAGAAGGCGGCGAACGCCCCCGCCAGCGTCAGCGACGTCGGGGCGTCGCCGAGCACCCCCTCGATCGCGAACCACAGCACCGCGAACTGCGCGAGCACCACGAGGTAGTTCGAGACCGTGACCCACCGCCACCGGTCGAGCACGACGTCCTTGGTGCTGTCACGAAGGTCGATCGACATGCCCACGGCGTCGATCGGGTTGGCGCGGCGACTGTTGACCGGTGCCAGCACCCTGTTGCCCAAGCCGCCGATCCGCCGCGCAGACTCCTCGCTGCGCAGGATCAACCACAGGATCACGATCGAGGCCCCGGTGGCGGCGATCCCGGCGACAGCGACCCAGACCCACTGGGACTCCACCTGCCCGGTGGTCAGTGCGGCCAGCACCCCGAACACGGGCAGCGTGAGGGTCATGAACAGGCTCCACAGGCTGGTGACTGCGATGCCCGCGGTGGCGGCTGCGATCGGTGTCGAGTAGCTGGAGAGCATCGCGAACTGGATGGCCAGGCCAAAGGCGCCGCCAGCCGGGATCGTGTTGCTGATCATGAAGGAGGTCTGCCGGATCACGAACGCCGGCTTGTAGGGGAGCCCTGGGATCGCCGCCTGGTAGGGCAGGACGTAGACGAACACCATGAACAGGACGCTCACGCCGATCAGGACCAGGGCGAGCAGGGTCATGCCCTGGATCTCGGCCCAGGCGTCGGCGTAGCTGCCGAACTTGGGGATCAGGCCCACGAAGATGAGCACCAGGACCACCAGGGTGACGATCGCCCCGATGATGGTCTTGCGCTTGTCGAGGGCCGAGGAGGCCTCGCTGGTGTCGACCACCTTCAACTGGCCGATGGGCAGTGGGGCGAGCGGGCCGGGGCGGCCGGGGCCCGAGCGGGGGCCGGGGCCCGAGCGGGGGCCGGGGCCAGGGCTGGAGCCGTTGCCGGAATCGGGGCCCGGCGCCTCAGGCATCACTGACCCCGCGGGCCCCCTCGTCGCGCTTCACATGAACCCGCCGACGTACTGGGCACCAGCGATGGCGTCCACGGTCTGGGGCACGTCGAACCCGGCGGAACCGGGGATCGTGGGGACGAACCCGACGAGCATCCCGTTGGCCATCACCTGCGCCTCGAGGCCGGAGGCCCCATCGGTGTCCCACAGCGCCTCGGCCCCACCGGGCAGGACGACCCGCACGCACACGCGGTTCAGCGCCGGTCGGTGCACCGAGGCGATGAAACCCCTGCCGGAGAGTGCCTCGACGACTTGTTCGACCTCGCTGGCGTCCATGGGGCCAAATCCTGACACGTCCGCGTCGATCCTGCGGACAAGCACTCCCGACACGGCCGACGGCTATGGGGAAGGCAGTCCCACGCCGGCCCAGTCGAGCAGGTCGACCGGCGCCGCATCGCTGTCCACGGTGAGCACATCGGCGCCCATGCGTTGCAGTCCGCCCACCCACGTCGGGTCCTCGCCGACGAGCCGGTAGGTGACCAGGTGCCGGTCGCCGGTGCCCGACACGTCCAGCACCGGGGTCGGCGCCCCGCTGGGGGGATCATCGCCCTGGACGCGACAGGATCGCAGGTCCTGGAGGCGGACCTCGGCGAACTCGCGCGCGGCCGCCTGGTCGACGAAACGCATGCGCAGGGCGACCGCGTACGCCCCGGTCGGACGATGCCGGTAGGTCGCCTGCAGGACGTTCTGAGGAGCCGGGGATGTCGAGCGCCCTTCGCATCCCATGGGCACGGTTGTCGAGACGATCTCCACGGGATCACGCTCCTGGAAAGCAGTCTCGTTGCCCACGCCGTCCTCGGCGTCGGCACCCTCGATCCGCTCCGTCCAGCCGGATCCCAGATCAGCGGCCGCTGGCAGGACCGCCGGGTTCAGCGGCCCTGATGACGCTGCTGGGATCCGCGTTGGCGCTGCGGGCAGTCCGGATGTCGCCGAGGGGGTCACCAGGTCGTTGGCGCGACCGGGCGGCGCAGGTTCCGGCGCAGCACCGGTGCACCCGCTGAGCCCGATCACCAGCCACCCCACGACCAGGGCCCGGGCGACCGGGGCTGGGGCGACCCGACCAGGACGACGCGATGTGCCTGCCCCGACGTCAGCCGCCATTGGACGAGAAGTGCTGGTAGTCGGGATACGACCAGCGCGCGCCCCACAGCCAACCGCGTTGCGCCATGGCCGTCGCGACAGCCCCGCCGCGGCAGATCATCCCCGTGCGGCAGGGGCTGCGGCGCAGGTACTTGCCGGCGCCGGTGGGGTACAGGCCACCGCGCACCACGTACGGGTTCTGGAAGGTGTTGATGTCGATGGCCACCCCGTAGGAGTGCGCCGAGCGCTTCGTCGGGTTGCCCACCACCGGGCGGCAGTTGAACGCCGAGGTGTTGCCGGCCCGCATCGCGGCCCGGTCCGATGCGGTCGGGGAGCGTCGGCCCTTGTCGTAGTACAGATCCGTGGGGCGCATCTTCTTGATCTGGAATCCCTTGTCGAAAGCGCGAGTGAACACGCGCTGCAGATCGCGGACCGAGTCCGAGCGGACGACCAGCGTGCCGCGCCGGAGCTTGGCGGCGTAGTCCCAGTAGTTGATGGACATGGCTCGCAACGACGAGGGTTCGACCGGACAGCCCGGCCGATAGGAGTACCGGACATCCGAGCGTTTCAGCGCACCGGACACCGAGATGCCCACCACGGCGCGGACCACGCTGGACACGGAGCCCGAACTCACAGACGGCTTTCCGGGGCGGAGCAGGAGCACCCTCAACTTGATCGACGCTGTGGTCCGCGTGGGCCCGAGCCCGGCCATGCCGGTGCTCGCCTTCAGCACGATCTCACCACGTGAGCGCCCCAGTTCGGTCCGTGCGACCTCCGCCCAGCCGCGGGTGCCCTTGCGCTGCAGCACAGCCGCCAGGCCGGTGGCATCCAGGCCGGCCACCGAGACGGGAATCCGGGTCGTGCGCCCCACAACCAGATTCGTGGGGATGGCGGCCGAGGCCGATACCGCGACCGGGGCCGCCGTGACCGTCACGGACACCTGGCCCGTCGCGACGTTCCCGCGTCGATCGCGCACCGAGTAGGAGAAGCCATCCGAGCCCCGCAGGGACGTGGGCGCCGTGTAGGCGACGCCGCGGCCGTCGGCGGTCAGCACGGCCGACCCTCCGCTGCGTGACTTCGAGACGCCGACGAGTGTCAGCGGATCACGACCTCCGGAGCTGTCATTGGCCAGAACGGGCACGACGACTGGGACTCCGGCGGTCGCCGTCACGGTGTCAGGCCGCAGCGTCATCTCCGTCGTCGCGTCCAGCACTGTGATCGCAACGGCGCCCGAGGCGCTACCGCCCTGGCCGTCGCCGAGCGTATAGGTGAAGGCGTCTGCTCCGACGTAGTCGTCGGTGGGGTCATAGAGCACCCCGTCGGCTCGGGCGGTGGCCGTGCCGTGCGCTGGACGCGACACCCCGGTGATCACCAGACTCCCCCCGTCCGGGTCCGAATCGTTGGCCAGGACGGGGATCAGCACACTCGACCCGGCCGCCGAGCGCACCTCCGCCTCGTCCTCTGCTGCACTCGGCGGCGCGTTGCCGACCGTGAACGAGACGCGCGCCGTACCGGCTACGCCACCCTCGACGACCCGGTATTCGAAGACGTCGGATGCTGGCGCGTCGATGGCCGGACGGTAGCTCAGGAGCGGCAACCGGGCGCCGGGGCCATCGGCATCCAGCACTTCGGCCCGGCCGTGCATGGGCACCCTGGAGATCTCCAGGACCGGATCCACCAGCGTCGATCCGCCCGGACCGAAATCGTTGGCCAGCACGTCGACCTCGACGACCGAGCCGCGGATGACCGAGGCCGTGTCAGCGGCGAGAACCAGCGAGGCCGCGTCCCCGACGCCTGCGCCGACGCGTCCGGCCAGGTCTCCGGGGCCAACTGAGCAGTCGACGGTGCCGCCCCGCCCGCCAGGGCCATGCCCAGCACGCACGCCGTGACCACCGCCGCACGGGTGTGCCGCCAGCCCGACCGCGGTTGATCGCCGCTCGTCGCCCGTCTCTGGTTCATCGTCGCAACCCCCATCAGCGCT
This sequence comes from Candidatus Nanopelagicales bacterium, assembly GCA_049688395.1. Lineage (GTDB taxonomy): Bacteria > Actinomycetota > Actinomycetes > S36-B12 > CAIYMF01 > Prado023. The sequence goes on along the minus strand of JBAVKQ010000074.1, from coordinate 1,086 downwards.
GCGGGCATGGAGCCCGCGAGGGCGCCGAACGTACCGCACGCCCGGCGCCCCCAGTGATGCGAGTGGTCCTGACCTGGCTGGCCCGGCTGAGCCGCCACCGAGTGATACGAGGAACCGCGCAGCACATCCGCCCCCGTGGGGCTGGGGGCGGGCGACGCAGGCTCCCCGTCGGGTGCTTGCGCACGCCTATGCTTCGGACATGCCAAGCACCGTCACCGAGTCGATCCAGATCCAGGCCCCCCCGCAGACGGTGTACGAGTTGATCGCGGATCGCTCAGGCGTGGCCCGGATCTCCCCGGAGGCCAGCGGCACCCTGCGCAGCACCGGAGCGCTCGGCGTGGGCGACACCTTCTGGGGCACGAACCGCCGCGGACCCTGGCGTTGGGCCACCCGCTGCCGAATCACCGCGGCCGAACCCGGCCGCGCGTTCGGCTTCGACGTCGACGTGGGGCCGTTCCCGATCTCCACCTGGACCTACGGGATCGAGCCCACCGAGTCCGGCTGCGTGGTGACCGAGACCTGGCTGGACCGCCGGGACGGGGTGCGCGGTCGGCTCATCACGGCGGGCGGCTCGCTGTTCATCCCCGGCCCGCGCGAGGAGCACAACCGGGCCAACATCCGCTCGTCGCTGGCCGCACTCAAGGCGGCGGCGGAGTAGCACCCCCGCCCAGCCCCGTCCACCCACGCCTGTGGATCGCTCCACGTTCGCTGGGTGGGAACCGACTTCATCCAAGTCTGCTGGGCCCTCTGCCCCTCGGACTTGGATCGATCGCGACGGTCGCCCCCGGGATGCAGCCACGCCTCGTCGCCTACTCGGGGTCACCTACTCGGGCTCGTCGGCCAATGCGTCACTGACCGCATCGGCCACGGCCTGGGCCAGCGCGTCATCCAGCGGCTGCCCGTGCCGGTCGACGAGATAGAACACGTCGACCACCTCCGAGCCCAGCGTCGAGACCCGGGCTGCCGAGATGTCCGTGCCGGTGCCGGCGATCGCGGTACCGATCCGGTGCAACAGGCCCGGGGCGTCGTGCGCGCGCACCTCGAGCACGGTCGCGCGGCGCGATGCTCCCGTGACCACCTCCACCC
>JBAVKQ010000073.1:0-7182 GCA_049688395.1 Candidatus Nanopelagicales bacterium | reverse complement strand
GGCCTGCACCGGCCCAGCCTCTGCCGGGTGGCCAGTGCGCACCTCCTACCGGATCCGCGCAGTTCCGGGCATGGGCGCCGCTGTGGCAGACTTGGGGGGCTGTCGTCACGCGCCGCCGCCACAGGGGAGCCGCGTTCCACGCGCCAGCACCCATCCGACCCACATCTGCGGGCGACCTGTGGCTCCCGCCAGGAAGCGATCATGAAGAAGCTCGACATCGTCGACGCAGCGTCGCTGCGCTCCGACATCCCTGATTTCCGCCCCGGCGACACCGTGAAGGTCCACGTGAAGGTCGTCGAGGGCACCCGCTCCCGGATCCAGATCTTCCAGGGCGTGGTCATCCGGCGGCACGGTGGCGGCCTGCAGGAGACCTTCACCGTCCGCAAGATCAGCTTCGGCACCGGCGTGGAGCGCACCTTCCCGCTGCACACCCCGATCATCGACAAGATCGAGCTCGTCACCCGTGGCGACGTGCGTCGCGCCAAGCTCTACTACCTGCGCGAGCTGCGCGGCAAGAAGGCCAAGATCCGCGAGAAGCGCGACAACGTCTGACCGCGAGTGCCACTGCGCACCCCCGAGGAGGGCCCCCGCCGGATCATCCGGGCAGGGGCCCTCATCGCTGTCGGCGCCGTGCTGGTCGCCGTTCTGGTCAACCGCACGGTCGGCGAGGTGCGGTCGATCGACTCCGACTCGATGCTGCCCACGCTCGCCGCGGGGGAGCGGGTGGCCGTGGCCAAGGCGGGCGTGGACCGCTGGGACCTGAGCCCCTTCACGGTGGTCGTCTTCGATGCCGCCGACCTGTGGGCCGACCCGCAGGACCCGGCCGGGACGGTCTTCGTCAAGCGGATCGTGGGGGTCGGTGGGGACCGGATCACCTGCTGCACACCCGAGGGCGCTCTGCTGCGCAACGGCCAGCCGCTGGCCGAGCCCTACCTGGCCGGGGCACGCAGCGACCAGGTCGTCTTCGACGTCCAGGTCAAGTCCGACCACTACTGGCTGATGGGCGACAACCGGGCGGACTCCGCCGACGCGCGCGACCACCTCGGGGACCCGGGCGGCGGAAACGTGCCGGCGTCGCGCATCATTGGCACCGTCGAGGCGGTCGTGTGGCCCCCGGGATCGATGCGCCGACTGGAAGGCTTGCGATGACTGAACCGTTGGGCCCGATCGATCCGAGCGATCCGACCGAGCAGGGGGACCCGCCGGCGCGGTCGTCGGGATTCCTGCGCGGGCTGCGCGAGATCGTGATCGTGGTCGTGATGGCTCTGGTGATCTCGGCAATGGTGCGCACGTTCCTGGTGCAGGCGTTCTGGGTTCCCAGCGGTTCGATGGAGCAGACCCTGATCCGGGGCGACCGGATCCTGGTGTGGAAGCCCGGCGGGGAGCCGGGGCGCGGGGACGTGGTCGTGTTCCGTGATCCCGCCGACTGGCTGGTCGACCCGCCACCGCTCACCGGCCTGCGCGGTGCGCTGGATGAGCTCGGCACGTTCATCGGGGTGCTGCCCAGCAGCACCGGCGACGACCTGGTCAAGCGGGTCATCGGCGTGGGCGGTGACACCATCGAGTGCTGCGCACCGGACGGTCGGCTCATCCGCAACGGCGAGCCCATCGACGAGCCCTACGTCTACCCGGGGGACACCACCGACCAGGTGACGTTCCGGGTCCAGGTCCCCGAGGGCCGCCTGTTCGTGATGGGCGACCATCGTTCGGACTCGGCCGACTCGCGCTTCCACCTCGATCAGGACCAGGGCACGGTGCCGGTAGAGAACGTGGTCGGCGCCGCCAAGGTCATCATGTGGCCCATGTCGCGGTGGGCGACGCTGCCCAGCGAGGTGGCGGCCCCGGCAGCGGTGGCTGCGCCGACGGTGAGCCGACGACTGCCATGAGCCAGGCCCCGACGCTGCGGGTGGAGCGCTCGCTGCTGCGCTCGGGGGCGCGGCTGCTCGCATGCGTGGACGAGGTGGGGCGCGGTGCGCTGGCCGGCCCGGTCAGCGTCGGGGTCGTGGTGATCGACCTGCGCACGGGTTCGGCCCCCCGTGGGCTGCGCGATTCGAAGCTGCTGACCCCCCGGGCTCGCCTGGAGTTGCTGCCGCGGCTGCGGCGCTGGCCGATCGCGTTCGCCGTGGGTCACGCGGACTCCTTCGAGATCGATGCGGTCGGCATCATCTGCGCCCTGCGGGTGGCTGCGGCCCGGGCGTTCGCCGGCCTGGGGGTGGCCGCCGACGTGGCGCTCCTGGACGGCAGTCACGACTGGCTGCGGGTCCCCGACGAGCCCGCCGCGCTGTTCCCCGATCCCCGACGCACCCTGGGCGACGGATTGGCGGACCTGACCGTGCTGCCGCCGATCGTGCACACGCGGATCCGCGGGGACCTGACCTGCGCCGGGGTCGCGGCCGCCAGTGTGCTGGCCAAGTGCGAGCGGGACGCCCTGATGGTGGACCTGGCCCCGGCGCACCCGGAGTACGGCTGGGCGCTGAACAAGGGCTACAGCGCCCCGGACCACATCGACGCGCTGCGCAGGCTGGGCCCGACCCCGCTGCACCGCCGTTCCTGGCGCCTTCCCGGCGTCGAGGCCGTGGACGCGACCGAGGTCGGGTCGGTCGTGGCGGGGACCGCGGGGCCGGGGTTGTCCACAACTTCGCGCTGACCCCCTGCCCGGATCGTCGATCACCGACCATGGTTGACCCCGGGGGTGGCAGTGATGGGGGATCGACAGGTTCTTGGCCAGGCAGGTGAGGACGCCGCGGTGGGGTTCCTCACCGGGCGTGGCATGACGGTGGTGGAACGCAACTGGCGCTGCCGGTACGGCGAGGTCGACATCATCGCCCGCGAGGGCGCTGCCCTGGTGTTCTGCGAGGTCAAGACCCGCAGCGGCACCGGGTTCGGCGGCCCCCTGGCGGCGATCACCCCGGCCAAGCAGGCCCGGTTGCGCCGGTTGACCGCCGCGTACCTGGCCGAGGTCGGCGGGCACCGCGGACCGATCCGCATCGACGCATTGGGCCTGCTGCGTGGTCCCGACGGCGCTTTCGATGTCCAGCACGTGCGCGGGGCCTGCTGATGTCGCTGGCCAGGGCGCACGGGGTGGTGATCTCCGGCGTGGACGCCCACGTGGTCGAGGTGGAGGCGCACCTGTCCGCCGGGCTGCCCGGGATGTCCATCGTGGGGCTGGCCGACACCGCGGTGGGCGAAGCCCGCGACCGGGTGCGGGCCGCGGTGCTCAACAGTGGTGCGCGCTGGCCGCAGACCCGGATCACGGTGGGGCTCTCGCCGGCGTCGCTGCACAAGCGCGGCTCGGGCCTGGACCTAGCAAGTGTCGGTATGGCACACCTAGGAGGGGGACCGCTTAGCACACTCGTGCCCGCGTGTCGCGCTATGCGTGTCGTTGTCGGGCGGTAGTTTTGCTCCCATGATGCTTTCCGAGGCCCGCGCCCTCGGGATACCCGTGCCTGTCAACCCGACCGTCGCCGCCCGAATGGCCGAGGTGGCCAAGGTCGGACGTCGAGCGAGGGAGGCGACTCAGTCCGTCACCAAGAAGATGCGCGACTTCCTCGACCGGATGAATTGGACGGCAGACCGGGCCGCCGAGCGACTGCTCCGCGTGGCCCTATGGCGGGCCGAGCGTGTGGTGTCCGACCTCGCTGCCGTGTTCGCAGTGGCCGTGCCGACGTGGCTGCGGTCGTGGCGCTCCCGAACCCGGGAAGGTCCGCCGCGGGCCTCCGCTGATGTCCGCTCCCTGGTCGCAGCCCCCCACGGCCCGACCCCTGCCGGCGCGATGCCGGCGGCTGCCTGACGCTTTCCTCAAGGCCGGGTGACCACGGTCCCCGAGCATCTGACGCCCCACACCTGAACCCCTGCGCTGATCCCGCGTAGGCACCCTGGTTCACCCGGTCGGAAAACGACCGAAGATGAGCACCAGCCCCGAGGACCCTCACCGGTCCCGGTTCACAGACACCCGCGGAGCCACAGAGCACCTCCTGTGCTCCGACCGCACCCTAGACAGGTACGCGGCCCGCGGGCTGCTGACCAAGTACCGCACCCCCGGCGGACGGCTCCGCTGGGACCTCGACGAGCTCGACGCGCTGCTGACGGCCGACTCCCCGGCGGAGGCGTCGTGATCACCGCCGAGGTGCTGGCCGCCATTGAGGCCGCCGCCGCCCGGGTGGCCACCGAGGCACCCGCTCCCGACCCCGAAGCCCTGCGCCGGAGCCTCGACGTGCTCGCGCCGCTCACTGCTGCTGCTCATCGGGCTGGGGGTGCGTCCGCGTGAACACGGCAAGCGAACGCCGCCCGGCGGGGGCGGCATCCGAGGCTGGGGGGCCTAGGGAAATTCTACCGCCGATCGCCCTGCAAGTTCCGGACCTTGACCCCGACACCGACACGCTGAGCGCGGCCCTGGCCTACGCGGCTGCCGGTTGGTACGTCGTGCCGATCCGGCTGGCCGGGGACAACAAGCACGCGGGCAGCCTGCTGGGCAAGGGTTGGCCGGCCAAGTCCTCGCGTGATCCGCAGGTACTCGTGTCGTGGTTCGCCGGCACCTCGCACGGGCTGGCCCTGCACTGCGGGCGGTCCGGCGCGCTGTCCTTCGACGTCGACCACCCCGAGGCCGTGCCCGACGTCCTGGCCCAGCACCTCGGCTCGGTCCCGTTCCAGTCGTCGCGGGCCGACCAGCCCGGCCGGGGGCATTACGTGTTCGCCCAGCCGCCCGGGGTGATGCTCGGAAACGGGCGCGGCAAGCTGCGCGGCGCGTGGGGCGAGGTCCGTGGGCGTAACGGGATCATCGTCGCCGCGCCTACCCCGCACGGGGCAGGCGGGCTGTACCAGTGGCAGCGATCCGGGCCGGTGCCCGCGCTGCCCGCCGGCCTGCTCGACCTGCTGCCCACGGCAAGCGCCGACGCCGAGAGCACGGCCACCGACACCGAGGTCGCGGCGTTCATCGCCCGGCACACCCGATCCGACCGGCCGAACCTGCTGAGCGCGGTCACCGGCAAGCTGCGCCGACTCATCGACGCCGGGGGGTCGCGCCACGAGTCCACCGCGGACCTGACCCCGTGGGCCATGCGGGAGGCCGCTGCCGGGCTGTACCCGGCCGCTCAGGCCGTCGACGAGCTCGGGGGCATCCTGACCGAGGCCCTGGTCGCAGGCGGGCGCGACGGTGCGCCGATCACACCGCGGGAGGCCGCTGCCGAGTGGGCGGGCATCCTGTCGTGGGCCGTGGGGCAGGCGATGGGCGCCGACCCCGCCGAGGTGCGCGCGGCCGTCGACCAGCGGGCACCCGACGTCATGGGCGCCAAGGTTGCCGAGTACCTCGACAGCCTGCCCGACGCTGCCCCCGCACCTGTCGCCACACCCACACCTGAGCCGGTGCCCGAAGGCCAGCAGGACGCGCCAGACAGCCCGCAGGGGCCTCCCGAGCGCCCCGCCGTCCTGGCCTACCTGATCGACTGGCAGGAGGCCTACAGCGGGCAGGAGCGGTCCGTCGACTGGCTGGTAGTCGGCATCATCGAACGCGGCCGGCTCGTCGCCGTCTACAGCGCGCCGAAGGCCGGCAAGTCTCTGCTGCTGCTGGCCATCGCCGCCGCCCTGGCCTCGGGTCGCAGCGTCCTCGGGCAGCCCCCGACCGGGGAGCTCGTGCCCGTCCTGTACTGCGACTACGAGAACACCCCCGGCGACGTCGTGGACCGGCTGCGGGACCTCGGCTACCGCGACCCCGACGACCTCACCGAGCTGCACTACCTGAGCCTGCCCGCCCTGCCCCCGTTGGACACCCCCGACGGTGGGCGCGCACTGCTCGCCGCCGCGCAGGCCGTGGGCGCCGAGCTCGTGGTCATCGACACCGCGTCGCGCACCATCCACGGCGCCGAGAACGACGCCGACACATGGAACGCCTGGTATCTGCACACCGGCCTACGGCTCAAGCGGGCAGGCATCGCCCTGGTGCGCCTCGACCACTCCGGCAAGGACGCCACCAAGGGTCAGCGCGGCAGCAACGCCAAAGCCGGCGACGTCGACCTCGTGCTCCGACTGGTCGCCGACCATGACCGCCTCGACCTCATCACCGAGGCCAAGCGGCAGCCCTACTACCCCGACCGGACACTGCTGCGCCGCCGCGAGGTCGACGGCGTGCTCGTCCACGAGCTGACCACCGCCACCGAGGCTGCCGACGCGGCGACCACCGCCCTGATGGACTTCCTCGACGCCGAGGGCATCCCCGTGGAGGCCGGTCGACCCACGGTCAAGGCGCACCTCGACCAGCGCGGCTACCGGGCCACACATCGGGCGCTTGAGGCGGCGATCCGGCTGCGCAAACTACGCCCGCCGAGCATTGCGCAGACTGCACGTGCAGCCCGCGAGGGCGGCGTGCAGCCCCTTTCCGGGGCCACTGCCCACGATGAAACGCGCAGCGGCGTGCAGCCTCACGTGCAGCCCCCGTGCAGCCCCGTGCAGCCCATCCCCGGTACCCCCACGCCTGACTGCACGGCTGCCCCGCTCTATAAGAGCGGGCAGCGCGCAGGCGGGCACCCCGGCAGTGATGGAGAACGACAACCACCCACCCAAGCCGAAGCCCTCGACCTACTCACCGACCACCTCGGCGCCACCCCCGAAGGAGACACAGCCGCATGAACCACGACGACCCCGAAGCCATCGCACGCGAAGCGCTGGGGATGCCCCCCAAGCCACCCACCCCCACACCGCCCCCACCCCCGACACCGCTGGAGGTCGTCGCATCCCTGCTGACCCACCACCTGCGAGGCCCGGCGATGGAACCCGCAGTCATCCCCGTGCAGCACCCCCGCGGCGCCCACGGCATCGCCCTGGTACTCGACGGCTGGTACGCCTCCCCAGTCGACGCCGCCGACGTAGCCGACTACTGGCGGGACCTGCTCGCCGAAGCTGTGACCGCAATCAAGGACGGTGCGCCATGACCACGCCCACGCCCCGACTGCCCGACCCCCTGCCCCGACTGTGCCCGGAGTGCATGATCGCCCTTGGGTATTGGCTCGACCCGCGAGGCTTGTGCCCGCGGTGCGCGGCGATCGAGAAGGAGGCCGGCGAATGAGCCGCCGCGTCTGGTCGCCCACCGGCTGGCCGACGCACCGGGCGAAGCGCCGCGCCGCCCAGAGACTGCGCGTGCAGATGCGCCGGCCCGGGGCGATGGTCGCCGCCCGCGCCACGCAAGAGGCC
>JBAVKQ010000072.1:0-11944 GCA_049688395.1 Candidatus Nanopelagicales bacterium | reverse complement strand
GCCAGGAACGACAGCGCCCACAGGGCGTCGCCGCCGTTGTTGCCCGATCCGACCAGCGCCAGCACGCGGGCGCCACGCACCCCCGCCAGACGGTCGGCGAGCAGGTCCCGGCAGATCCCGGCCAGGGCTGTGGCGGCCCGCTGCATCAGCACCGGCTCGGCCACCCCCGCACCGGCCTCCGCGCGCCGCACGACCTCCACCGAACAGATCGTCCGCATGCCGATCCCTCCTCCTCCGGGCCCGAGCTGCACCTACCTGTTGGACCCACCCTGCCCGGGCTGCTCCTGCCCGGGCTACTCGACCGTGACCGACTTGGCCAGGTTGCGCGGCTGGTCCACGTCGTGGCCCTTGGCTGTTGCCAACTCGCAGGCGAACACCTGCAGTGGCACCGTGGAGACCAGCGGCTGCATGAGGGTCGGGCAGGCGGGGACGCGGATGAGGTGGTCGGCGTAGGGCGTGACCGCCTCGTCGCCCTCCTCGGCGATCACGATGGTGACCGCGCCACGGGCCCGCACCTCCGCGATGTTGGAAATGATCTTCTCGTGCAGGATGCTGCGCCCCTGCGGCGGCGGCACGACGACGATCACCGGCACCCCGGGCTCGATCAGCGCGATCGGGCCGTGCTTGAGCTCGCCGGCGGCGAACCCCTCGGCGTGCATGTAGGCCAGTTCCTTGAGCTTCAGCGCACCCTCGAGAGCCACCGGGTAGCCGACGTGCCGGCCGATGAAGAGCACCGAGGTGGCGCCGGCGAACTCCCGCGCCAACTCCCGGACCCCCTCGACGGTGTCCAGCACGAGGTCCACCTTCCGGGGCATCGTGGCCAACTGCCTGACGATGGCCGCCACCTCGTCACCGAACATGTTGCCCCGGACCTGGGCCAGGTACAGCGCCACCAGGTACACGGCCACGATCTGGGTCAGGAACGCCTTGGTCGAGGCCACCGCGACCTCCGGGCCGGCCTGGGTGTAGAGCACCGCGTCGGACTCCCGCGGGATCGTCGAGCCGTGGGTGTTGCAGATCGCCAGCACCCGCGCGCCCTGCTCGCGGGCGTGCCGCACGGCCATGAGCGTGTCCATCGTCTCCCCGGACTGGCTGATCGCGATCACCAGGATCCGCCGGGTCAGGATCGGGTCGCGGTAGCGGAACTCGCTGGCCAGCTCGACCTCGGTGGGGATCCGGGTCCAGTGCTCGATGGCGTACTTGGCGACCAGGCCCGCATGGTAGGCGGTGCCGCAGGCCACGATGACGATCTTGTCGATCTCGCGCAGCTCGGCGACCGGGATGTTGACCTCGTCCAGGCACAGCCGACCGTCCTCGGCGATCCGGCCCAGCAGCGTGTCGGCCACGGCCTTGGGCTGCTCGGCGATCTCCTTGAGCATGAACAGGTCGAAGCCACCCTTCTCCGCGGCCGAGGCATCCCAGGTGACCGTGAAGGGGTTGACCTCGACGTCGAGTCCGTCGAAGTCGGTGACCGTGACGCTGTCGGCGCGCAGGTCCACGACCTGGTCCTGGCCCAACTCGATGGCCTCCCGGGTGAACTCGATGAAAGCCGAGACATCGGAGGCCAGGAAGTTCTCACCCTCGCCGACGCCGACCACCAGCGGGGAGTTGCGCCGCGCCGCCACGACCCGGCCGGGCTCGTTGGCGTGCACGGCCACCAGGGTGAACGCCCCGGAAAGCCGGCGGCAGGTGGCACGCATCGCGTCGGCGAGGTCACCGTGCTGCTCGAGGGTGACCTCGAGCAGGTGGGCCACCACCTCGGTGTCGGTCTCGGAGGACATCACCACGCCGCGCTGGCCGAGCTCGGCGATCAGCTCGGCGAAGTTCTCGATGATCCCGTTGTGGATCACCGCCACCTGCCCGCCGCGGGAGCGGTGCGGGTGGGCGTTGACGTCGGTGGGCCCGCCGTGCGTGGCCCACCGGGTGTGGCCCATGCCGGTGCTCGACTCGACCATCGGGTCCTCGACCAGCAGGGCCGCCAGGTTGACCAACTTGCCGGCCTTCTTGCGCAAGTCGAGCCCCCCCTCGCCCACGACCGCGATCCCCGCCGAGTCGTACCCCCGGTACTCCAGACGCCTGAGCCCGGCCACGACCACGTCCACGGCCGGGCGATGACCGGTGTACCCCACGATTCCGCACATGCCTGCAGGGTAGTCCGACCCACCGACAGCCCCCGCCCGGACGCGCTCAGCCCAGCAGCGGGATCTCCTCGGCCACCACCGCGGCCAGCTCGTCGGCGACGATCCGAGCCTGAGCGTCCGTGGGCGCCTCGACCATCACCCGGACCACTGGCTCGGTCCCGCTCGGGCGCAGCAGCACCCGGCCGGCGTCCCCGAGCCCGGCCTGGGCCGCGGCGACCGCCGAGATCAGCCCGGGGGCGGATCCCACCGCGGAACGGTCCACGCCAGAGACGTTGATCAGCACCTGCGGCAGCTTGTCCATCGCGGCGCTCAACTCGGCCAGCGGCCTGCCGGTGTCGGCCATCCGAGCCAGCAGGTGCAGGGCGGTCAGCGTCCCGTCCCCGGTCGTGGCGTAGTCCAGCAGGACCACGTGCCCGCTCTGCTCGCCACCGAGGTTGTACCCGTTGGCCCGCATCGACTCCAGCACGTAGCGATCGCCGACCCCGGTCTCGACCACGTCGATGCCCTCGCGGCGCATCGCCAGCTTGAAGCCCAGGTTGCTCATGACGGTGGCCACCACGGTGTTGCGCGCCAACTTGCCCTGATCGCGCATCGCCAGGGCCAGCACGGCCATGATCTGGTCGCCGTCGACCACGTTGCCCTGGGCGTCGACAGCCAGGCACCGGTCCGCGTCGCCATCGTGGGCGATGCCGACGTCGTAGCCGTGCTCGAGCACGGCCGCGCGCAGGTCGGCCATGTGCGTGGAGCCGCAGCCCTCGTTGATGTTGTAGCCATCCGGGCTGGAGTGGATCGCCAGCACCTCCGCCCCCATCCGGCGCAGTGCCCGGGGCGAGGGCCCTGCGGCCGCCCCGTTGCCGGTGTCGACGACCACCCGGAGGCCGGTCAGCCGGTTCGGTGTGCAGGAGAGCAGGTGCTCCACGTAGTCGCTGACCGCGTCGGCGTGGTCCACCACCCGACCGACGTCGGCACCGATCGGTCGCGTCCAGCCCTCGCGCAGGCGGGCCTCGATCTGGTCCTCCACGGCGTCGGCCAGCTTGTGCCCGCCGCTGGCGAAGAACTTGATCCCGTTGTCGGGCATCGGGTTGTGCGAGGCCGAGATCATCACGCCCAGGTCGACGCCGAGCTCGGCGGTGAGATGCGCCACAGCCGGGGTGGGCACCACGCCCAGCACGAGGACGTCCAGCCCGGCGCTGGCCAGCCCGGCCACGGTCGCCGCCTCGAGGAACTCCCCACTGGCCCGCGGATCGCGGCCCACCACCGCTCGCGGTCGTGCACCGGGGCGCTCGGCGTGCAGCTCGCCGAGCTCGCCGAGCACGTGGGCGGCGGCCGCAGCCAGGTCCAGTGCCAGGTCGGCGGTGAGCTCGCGATTGGCCAGCCCACGCACCCCGTCGGTGCCGAACAACCTGCCCACGTCAGTACCTCCTGCGATCGGTGTCCCGCTGCGGAGCCTAGTTGCCCGAGCCCGGTCGATCCGCGCGCCCCGCAGCTCGATCCCGCTGCGAGGCGCCTCGACGAGTGGCCCGGGGCCCCGGCCATGGGATCATGAGCGGATGCAGATCTGGCCAGGCCATCCCTATCCGCTGGGCGCCACCTACGACGGCAGCGGCACGAACTTCGCCCTCTTCTCCAGCGTCGCCGAACGCGTCGAGCTGTGTCTCATCGACGACGACGGGGTCGAGGAACGCGTCGAGGTGCAGGAGACCGACGCCCATGTGTGGCACGTCTACCTGCCCTCGGTGACCCCAGGGCAGCGCTACGGCTTCCGGGTGCACGGCCCCTACGACCCGCCGGCAGGGCACCGCTGCGACCCGTCGAAGCTGCTGCTGGACCCGTACGCGAAGGCCATCGACGGGCAGATCAGCGACGACCCGTCGCTGTTCTCCTACCAGTTCGGCGCCGAGCACGAGCGCAACACCAGCGACTCAGCGCCGCACACGATGACCGGGGTCGTCATCAACCCCTACTTCGACTGGGGGCACGACCGTCCGCCGAAGCACGAGTACCACGAGTCGATCATCTACGAGGCGCACGTCAAGGGGATGACGATGCGCCACCCGGACATCCCTGACGAGATCCGCGGGACGTACGCCGGGATGGCTCATCCCGCGATCGTGGACCACCTCAGCGCGTTGGGTGTGACCGCAGTCGAGCTGATGCCGGTCCACCAGTTCGTCAACGACCCGACCCTGCAGGGCAAGGGCCTGAGCAACTACTGGGGCTACAACACGATCGGCTTCTTCGCCCCGCACAACGCCTACTCCTCCACCGGCCAGCGCGGCGAGCAGGTGCAGGAGTTCAAGTCGTTGGTCAAGGCACTGCACGCGGCGAACATCGAGGTCATCCTCGACGTGGTCTACAACCACACCGCCGAGGGCAACCACATGGGGCCCACGCTGAGCTTCCGGGGGATCGACAACGCCTCGTACTACCGGTTGGTCGACGGCGACGCCGCGCACTACTTCGACACCACCGGCACCGGCAACTCCCTGCTGATGCGCAGCCCGCACGTGCTGCAGCTGATCATGGACTCGCTGCGCTACTGGGTCAGCGACATGCGGGTCGACGGGTTCCGGTTCGACCTGGCCTCCAGCTTGGCGCGCCAGTTCCACGAGGTCGACCGGCTCTCGGCGTTCTTCGACCTGGTCCACCAGGATCCCGTGGTCTCCCAGGTCAAGATCATCGCCGAGCCGTGGGACGTCGGCGACGGGGGCTACCAGGTCGGCGGGTTCCCCCCGCTGTGGACCGAGTGGAACGGCAAGTACCGCGACGCGGTCCGCGACTTCTGGCGCGGTGAGCCGTCGTCGCTGGCCGAGTTCGCCAGCCGGATCACCGGGTCCTCGGACCTGTACGGGCACACCGGGCGCAAGCCGATCGCCTCGATCAACTTCGTGACCGCCCACGACGGCTTCACCCTGACCGACCTGGTCTCCTACAACGGCAAGCACAACGAGGCCAACGGCGAGGACGGGGCGGACGGGGAGAACCACAACTCCTCGTGGAACTGCGGTGCGGAGGGCCCCACGACCAACAAGGCGGTCAATCGGCTGCGCCAGCGCCAGCGCCGCAACTTCCTGGCCACGTTGATGCTCTCCCAGGGGGTGCCCATGCTGTCCCACGGCGACGAGTTGGGCCGGACCCAGCAGGGCGACAACAACGGGTACTGCCAGGACAACGAGCTCACCTGGGTCGACTGGGACCTGAGCCCGCAGGACGCCGCCCTCCTGGAGTTCACCCGACGGGTGGTGGCGATGCGCAAGGACCACGCCACGCTGCGCCGGCGCCGCTTCTTCCGTGGATGGGCCGCGCACGGTGGGGAGTCCGAGATCGGGGACATCGCCTGGTTCACCCCGTCGGGCGAACCCATGTCCGACGACGACTGGAACCACTTCTTCGCCCGCTCGGTGATGGTGTTCCTCAACGGGGACAAGATCCTCGAGCCGGACGCACGCGGGCAGCGGATCGTCGACGACTCCTTGTTGCTCCTGCTCAACGCGGACGCCGACAAGCTCACCTTCGCGGTGCCCCCGGCCGAGTACGGCGAGCGCTGGTCGGCACTGCTGGACACAGAGGAGCGGATCAGGGCGGGGGCCTCGTTCCGCGCCGATGGCCAACTCACCCTCGCCGCGCACAGCCTGGTCGTGCTTTCCCGGCCGTCGTTGGAGCAGTGATCGTGGGCCAGCGCAACCTGCCCGGGCCGGGCCGCCGGCTGCCGCTGTCGACCTACCGGCTCCAGCTGGGCCCGGACCTGTCCTTCGACGAGGTCGCAGCCCGACTGGACTACTACGAGGCCCTGGGAGTCACCGACCTCTACCTTTCCCCGATCCTGACCGCGGCACCGGGCTCGACGCACGGCTACGACGTGATCGACCACACCCGGATCAGCGAGGTCATGGGGGGCCGGGCTGCCTTCGAGCGGCTGGCCGAGCAGGCGCACTCCCGTGGGCTGGGGATCCTGGTCGACATGGTGCCCAACCACATGGCGGTCCCGACGCCGGCTTACCTGAACCGGGCGTTGTGGTCGGTACTCGCGCAGGGGACCGACTCGCCGTACGCGTCCTGGTTCGATGTCGACTGGGGTTCGTCCTCGGAGGCGCGCGTGCTCATGCCGATCCTCGGGGCACGCATCGGTGACGTGCTCGGGGCCGGCGAGCTGGCCGTCGAGGAGATGATCATCCCGGAGCTTGGCGACGAGCCGCAGTGGGTCCTGCGCTACTACGAGCATGTGCTGCCGGTGCGACCCGGCACCGAATCCCTGGCGCTGGCCGACCTGGTCGAGCGGCAGTTCTACCGGCTGGCCTACTGGCAGGTGGCCGACGAAGAGCTGAACTACCGCAGGTTCTTCGACGTCGGCACCCTGGCTGCGGTCCGGGTCGAGGTCGACGAGGTCTTCGATGCCACCCATTCGCTGCTGCTCGAGCTGTTCGACGCCGGGCACATCGACGGCTTCCGGATCGACCACCCCGACGGCCTGGCCGATCCGCGGCGCTACTTCACCCGCCTGTCCGAGGCGACCGACGGCGCCTGGGTGGTGGCCGAGAAGATCCTGGAACCCGAGGAGGAGGTCCCCAGCGACTGGGCGGTGGCGGGCACCACCGGGTACGACGCCATGTGGCGTATCCAGGCCCTGTTCATCGACCCGGACGGTGGCCGCCCGCTGGGCAAGCTCATGGCCAAGCTGGCCGGCGATGTGCGCGGCGACCTCGAGGACCTCATCGAGGCGGCCAAGGAGCAGGTCGTGGCCGGGCCGCTGTACGCCGAGGTCGACCGGCTGACCAGCCTGATGGCCGACATCTGCGACGCGGACGTGCGTCTGCGCGACCACACCTCGCGTGCGCTGCGCGAGAGCCTGATGGCCCTGCTCGTGGCCTTCGACCGCTACCGCGCCTACATCGTGCCCGGCGAGGCCCCGGGCAAGACGAGCCGAGAGGTGATGGCCGCCGCCGCCGAGCGTGCGCGCACCGCCCTCGACGGGGAGCGGCACGCCACCCTGGACGTCGTGGTCGACCTGCTGCTCGGCCGGGAGGTGGGCAGTTCCGGGCGGGTCACCGAGCCGGAGCGCGCCGAGTTGATCGTGCGCTTCCAGCAGGTGTGTGGCGCGGTTATGGCCAAGGGCGTGGAGGACACCGCGTTCTACCGCTGGACGCACCTGGTGAGCCTGTGCGAGGTCGGCGGCGCTCCGCAGCGGTTCGGGGTCGCCCCCGACGAGCTGCACACCTGGGCCCGCAATGCCGTGACAGCGATGCCGGCGACAATGACTGCGGGCTCCACCCATGACGCCAAGCGCGGGGAGGACGTCCGGGCGCGCCTGAGCGCGCTGGCCGAGTACCCCGACGACTGGGTCGAGTTGGTCACCACGCTGCGCGACTGCACCGAGGACGTGCGCCCCACCGGCCTGGACGGGCGCACCGAGAACCTGCTCTGGCAGATCCTGGCGGGGACCTGGACGACGCAGGGACCGATCAGCGCCGAACGGCTTGTGGTCTACCTGGAGAAGGCCAGTCGCGAGGCCAAGACGTGGACGTCCTGGCAGGCCCCGGACGTGGCCGCCGAGGAGGCGCTGGCCGGCTATGCCACCCACCTGGTGCGCGATCCCGAGGTCGCCGAGCACATGTCGGGCTGGGTCAAGCGCACCGCCACGTCGGTGCGGGCCACCGTGCTGGGCACCAAGCTCGTGCAACTGACCCTGCCCGGTGTGGCCGATGTCTACCAGGGCACCGAATCGCTCGGGGTGGCGCTGGTCGACCCGGACAACCGGGGGCCGGTCGACGCCACAGCCCTGGCCGCCCGGCTGGCCCGGCTGGACGAGGGCGCCAGCCCGTCGGGGCTCTCAGAGGAGAAGCTGGCCCTGACCGCTGCCGCGCTGCGGCTGCGCCGCGCACACCCGGGTGCGTTCGTCGGCCCGGACGCGGGCTACAAGCCGCTGCCCACCTCAACCGGGCACGCAGTGGCCTTCGCGCGCACGCAGGGCGACCGCGCCCGGGTCGTCACCGTCGTGACCCGCCTGAGTTCGACGCTGCACGCGCACGGCGGCTGGGACGACCACACGGTCGTGCTGCCCGAGGGCCGCTGGCGCAACCTGCTCTCCAGCGCCGGCGCCGCTGCCGAACCGATCCCGGGGGGGCCCGTGGAGCTGGCGGTCCTGCTGCGCAACCGTCCGGTGGCACTGCTGGTGGCCGAGGAGGACCCCGACGCCGTCGAGGACCCCGCCGACCCCGAGGCCACGGGCGCCACCGACCGCCCGTAGACCCCAGCCACCCGTAGCCGGACCGGCCCACGGGCGCTCTGGACGACACCCAGGAGGCAACCCATGACCGCCCAGCCAGTGCGTGTGTGGGCGCCCAGCGCCGAGACCGTCGAGCTCGTCGCGCCCGGCGCCGATCGCAGTGCCGTCATGACCGACGACGGGGCTGGATGGTGGCGGGGCCCCGCGCTGGCGCCGGGGACCGACTACGCGTTCCGAATCGACGGGGGTCAGCTGCTGCCCGATCCGCGCAGCCCCTGGCAGCCCGCCGGGGTGCATGCGCCCAGCCGGACCTTCGACGCCTCGTCGTTCCGATGGCCTGCGGGCTGGGCCGGCCGGGCGGCGCGCGGGGCGGTCCACTACGAGCTGCACCTGGGCACGTTCACGCCCGGGGGCACGCTGGACTCGGCGATCGACCGGATCGGCCATCTGGCCGACCTCGGCGTCGAGATGATCGAGCTGATGCCAGTGGCACCCTTCGACGGCGACCGGGGCTGGGGCTACGACGGAGTGAGCCTGCACGCCGTGCACGAGGCCTACGGCGGGCCCGCTGCGCTGCAGCGCTTCGTGGCCGCTGCCCACGCTGCGGGGATCGGGGTCTGCCTCGACGTCGTGTACAACCACCTCGGGCCGGCCGGGAACTACCTGGCCGAATTCGGTCCGTACTTCACCGACCGGCACACCACGCCCTGGGGCGACGCGGTGAATCTGGACGGTCCAGACTCGGGCCCGGTCCGGGCCCTGATCGTGGACAGTGCGCTGCGCTGGTTCACCGACTTCGGTATCGATGCGCTGCGTCTGGATGCCATCCACGCCCTGGTCGACGACTCCGAGGTGCACCTGTTGGCCGAGCTCGCGGCCCGGACCGCTGAGCTCTCGGCGCAGCTGGGCCGGCCACTGTCCTTGGTGGCCGAGTCGGACCTGAACCAGCCCAGCGTGGTGCTGCCCCGTGCGCAGGGCGGCCTGGGGATGGACGCTCAATGGGCCGACGATGTGCACCACGCACTGCACACCCTGATGACCGGTGAGCAGCACGGCTACTACGTGGACTTCGGCACCCTCGACGCACTGGCCAAGACCATGACCGAGGTGTTCGTCCACGACGGCGGCCACTCCACGTTCCGGGGGATGGACTGGGGGGCCCCGGTCCCGCCGTCCCTGCCGGGGCACGCGTTCGTGGTCAGCGCGCAGAACCATGACCAGGTCGGCAACCGGGCCCTCGGGGACCGGCCCAGTCGCGTGCTCACCGACGGGCAGCTGGCCATCGAGGCGGCCGTGCTGCTGGCCGGGCCCTACACCCCGATGCTGTTCATGGGCGAGGAGTGGGGGGCGCGCACGCCCTTCCAGTTCTTCACCTCCTTCCCCGACCTGGACCTGGCCGCGGCCGTGCGGGCAGGCCGGACCGACGAGTTCGGTTCGCACGGGTGGGAGGCGTTGTACGGCGGACGCATCGAGGTCCCCGACCCGCAGGCGGTCGCCACGTTCGAGGCCAGCCGACTGGACTGGTCCGAGCGGGACACCCCGCGCGGGGAGCGGCTGCTCGCCTGGTACCGGCAGCTGATCCGGGTGCGCCGGGAGGTCGCGGACATCGCCGATGACGACCGGGCCCGGACCCGGGTGGTGCACCGCGCAGATGACGAGTCCTGGTTCGTGCTGCACCGCGGCGACGTGGTGGTGGCGGTGAACCTCAGCGACGCTGCCCAGGAGATCCCGCTGGCCGATGCGGATCAGCGCGCGGTGCTGCTGGCCTGGAACCCGGTCGAGTTGGGCACCGACGCAGTCCGGCTGCCCGGCCACAACGTCGCGATCCTGGGGCCGGCGGGCTGACGCCGGCCGGCTCGCCCTTGTTTCATCGATCTGGCAGTCAGAGTCGCCGGATCGCCGGATCGATGAAACAAGGAGGGGGCGCTGCGCTGCGCGGCGACGCTCCGGCGCTCTTCGCTCACCAGGACACGCAAGCGTGCCCTGCCTCGCTCATCGCTTGGAGTACTGAGGAGCCTTGCGGGCCTTCTTGAGGCCGTACTTCTTGCGCTCCTTGATCCGCGGATCGCGGGTCAGGAAGCCGGCCTTCTTCAGCGCAGGGCGGTTGGCCTCGACGTCGATCTCGTTCAGGCAGCGGGCGATCCCCAGCCGCAGCGCGCCGGCCTGGCCGGTCACGCCACCACCGTCGATGCGCGCGATGACGTCGTAGGCGCCGTCGAGCTCGAGGGTACGGAAGGGCTCGTTGACCAGCTGCTGGTGGACCTTGTTCGGGAAGTAGTCCTCCAGGGTCCGACCGTTGACGGTCCAGAGGCCGCTGCCCGGCACGATGCGCACGCGGGCAACCGCCTCCTTGCGCCGGCCGGTGGCCGCACCCGGTGCGGTCATCACGGGCCGCGACTCGGGCGTCGCAGCCGCTGCGGGGGTCTCGGTGGAGTAGTCGCCGTCGATGACCTCATCGACGGTCTGCGTGGTCTCGGTGCTCACAGCCACGGTTCCTTTCGTGTTGCCTCTGGTCCTCGTGGCGCTTACTGCGCGACCTGGGAGATCGTGAACGGCACGGGCTTCTGCGCCGCGTGCGGGTGCTCCGGGCCTGCGTAGACCTTGAGCTTGGTGGACTGGGCACGGCCCAGCTTGTTGTGCGGGAGCATGCCCTTGACAGCCTTCTCCACAGCGCGCCGCGGGTTGGTCGCCAGCAGGTCGCCGTACGAGGTGGCGCTCAGGCCACCCGGGAATCCGGAGTGCCGGTAGTCCATCTTCTGCTCGCGCTTGGAGCCGGACAGGGCGACCTTGTCCGCGTTGATGATGATGACGAAGTCACCGCCATCAACGTGCGGGGCGAAAGTGGGCTTGTGCTTGCCGCGCAGCAGGGCAGCGGTGTGCGTGGCCAGCCGTCCCAGGACGACGTCGGTCGCGTCGATGACATGCCACTGGCGGGTGACCTCGCCAGCCTTGGGGCTGTACGTGCGCATCAGAACCTTCGTTCGTTGGAGCGTGGTGGTTCGAACGGACCGGGAACCGGAGTGGGTCACCGGGGCGACCCATCGATCGCACCTCGGGCGCGCCAGAAGTTGCCGACCATTCGTCCTGCGCAGGACACACCCACGCATTGCTCCGCCTAGAGTACCGGCGTCCGTGCGGGCGGCCAAATCGTCAACAACCCCCGACCGGGGCTGGTGGCTGGTCCGTGCGGTCAGCCCAGCCAAGGGCCGCGGGCGCGCCGGATCAGTCAACTGGGCGCGTGCCGCGGGCGCGTCGGATCAGTCAACTGGGTATGTGCCGCGGGTGCGTCGGGCCGAGAGGTGGGGTGCGGACACCCCACCAGAGACCGGTGGCAGGGGCGGCTGGCCCCAGGACCGGCGGCCGGCGCGCAGCGCATCGGGTGCGCGCGGCGGGCAGACTGGCCGGCGTGCTGCCCACCCCGTTCGCCGAGGCGGTCCTCGACCTGGTAGCCACGATCCCGCCCGGCCAGGTCCTGACCTACGGGGATGTCGCCGACCGCCTGGACTCCCGAGCGCCCCGCGCGGTCGGCACCGCCCTCGCCCGGTTCGGCGGCGGGGTGCCGTGGTGGCGCGTGGTGCGC
>JBAVKQ010000071.1:0-4966 GCA_049688395.1 Candidatus Nanopelagicales bacterium | reverse complement strand
GGCGGAGATCCGGCTGTAGGGCGCGACCGTCGGGTCGGCTAGCGCTCGCCGGTAGAGCTTGAGCAGGTTGTGGGTGCCGCAGATCAGCTTCCACTCGGAGTCCGCCGCGGCGTTGCCCCGCCTGGAGGACCCCCGGATGCCGCGGGCTTGCTTGATCTGCCCGAAGATCGGCTCGATGATCGCCTGTCGCCGCCGGTACAACGCGTTGCCCTTCTTGCTCGATACCTTGCGGTCCATCCGATCGACCAGGGTCGCGTTCTTCTTCAACGGTCCCCGCGACCCGGTCCTGGGCTGGGGGTTCTTCTTCATGTTCCGCGTCGCGACGTAACAGTCGGGATCAGTGTCGGCGAGGGCGGCGAAGTTCTCCTCCGACGCGTAGCCGGCATCGGCCAGCAGCCTCTGCGGGTTCTCCTCGATCCCGGCCCCGGCAAGGGAGGTGCCGGTGGCCTGGATCATCGGGTGGAGCTGTCCCAGGTCGTTGTGTTCACAGGTGACCTCCGCGGACACGATCACCTGCTCGTCGTTGGCGACGGCCTGGGCGTTGTAGCCCTGCACGAACCCCTGCTTCGTCGACATCACCCCCGACTCCGGGTCGGTGGTGTTGACCTTGCGGGCCTTGTGCCCGGCCTTGTCCTGCGGGGCCTTGGGCTTGCGGCCACGCAACTTCGAACCCCGCTGGGCCTCCTCGGCCGCACGCTTGGCAAGGTGGCGCTCATGGGCCTTCCGCTCAGCCTCGAGCTCAGCGTCCAGCTTCTTCTGCGCGGCCTGGAACCGGCGCTGCCGGTCGGCCCGGCCCCGCAGCACCGCCGGTGGCTCACCCCCACGGCCGGTGCCGTGCTCGGCGTCCTCGGCAGCATCAGCAGCCTTCGCCCGCTCGAACAGCTCCTCCACCGCCTTGTCGAGGCTGTCCGTGCAACGATTGCGTGCCATCGACGCCGGGGCAGCCATCTTCGTGCCATCGAGTGCGACCAGCCCCACGCTGGTCATCCCCGCCTTCGCGCACAGGCGCAGCGAGGCGGTGAACAACGTCCTCAACGCCTTCTCGTGACGCGCCCGGAACCGAGCGATCGTCGTGTGGTCGGGTATGGCGTTGCCGCACACCACCCGGAACGCAACATCCACCTGACAGGCCTGCTCGATCTTGCGGGAGGACACCACGCCGGTGCAGTAGGCATACAACAACAACGCGACCATGGTCTTCGGATGCCGTGCCGCGCCACCCCACCCGTCGGCACGGTAGCCCGCGTAGAACGCGGTCAGGTCGATCTCGTCGACCGCATCCAGCACGAAGTAGGCCAAGTGATCCTCAGGCAGCCACTCAGTCAGCGAGGGCGGCATCAAGAAGAACTGGTCACGGGCCTCAGCCACGAAGTTGTACCCCACGACCAAAATCGTGCCACCTCACGCCGCCGCGCCCACCAAACGACACCCAAGATCTCCGTCAAGGCCGGGTTCGTGCAACAGGCTCAGGTACCTGTTCCAAAGCCCCCGGGGTCAGCTGCCGGGCGGGCTCGTTGAGGAGTTCGAAGAGGACGTCGGCCGGCGCGTCTCGATAGCGCTCGGCGATCTGCTCCCATGCAGCAAGGAACCGCTCACGGTTGCCCCCCGGATCACTGCCCAGCACCTCAAATTCGTGGAGGTCGAGAACCACCAGGAGACTATTGGCAAGGGCCTGTTCGACCGCCCAGTCGATCGTCTGGAACCAGGCCTCGGGGAGGAGGCCATCGGGCTTGAGGTCGGTGTCCCGGAATGGGTGCAGGTTGACCCGGACATGGTCGAAGCCCGCCTCCTGAATCAACTGGAAGTGGCGTTCCTCGAGTCTGGCGTCGCTCGGTGAAGCCCAGATTGGGTCGTAGCCCAGGATGTTCACCCCGCGCCCCAGCCTCTGGTTCAGCTCGGCAGCGTCGACCGGGAGGGCCCGTGACGTCGCGCCCGCGTCAAGGGCTGGCCCAAGGCGCGCCGGACCCCTACTGACGGCGATGAGCACGACCGTCGCTAGGAAGAGGAGCGCGACGAGGAGCCCGCCCGCTGGCCGCCAGCTCCCTCTCATCGCTACAGCGTGCGGCCAATACCTGGCGAATGCTCGTCGCAGCCCGGCCTCCATTTGGCGTCGGGCGTCTCGGCTTGCACCATTACGGGGTGGGGAGAATCCGGTGGCTGGCGCTGATCGTGCTCCTGCTGCCGTTGGCCGTGACTTGGTGGTTGACGGTTGCCGGAGTGTGGCTAGGCGTCTGGGCCGCAGGCAATGCCGCCATTGCGGTGAGGGACCAGTCCGTTCCGGCCCTGGTCCGTTCCGTGGATGGCGCCGCGCGGACGGCCGCAGTCGCCTCCTGGGTGGCCTCAGGGTGGGGCGTTGCCGCCCCGCTCGTTCCTCCACTCGAGGGAGCATCCGAGATCGGTGACCGGCTCGGTTCGCTCTCGGAGGCCGGCCTGGCACTGGCGCCGGCCCTGGCCGGGGCAGTCGGGATGGACGGCCCCCGCAACTACCTCATCTTCGCACTCAACGATGCGGAGTCATTCGCGTCGGGCGGCGCTCCCTTGAGCGCCACGGTGGTCCGGTTGGACCGGACCGTGCCCAGTATCCCCGTCTCTGGATCCGTCTCCCTGGGTCTCAACCCCGGGAACTTGCCATACCGCTGGGACGTCGCCGGCGGGCTCCCCTGGTACCGCCCGGGGACCCAGTACCCGCTCGCCAACTCCAACTACCACCCTGATTTCCGGACTTCGGGCCAGAACATGGTGACGGCCTGGAACGCCTTGGACCTCCCGAGGGTCGATGGCGTAATCACAGTGGATGTTGCCGCACTTTCCGCCATCCTTCGTGTAATCGGCCCGGTGACTGTGGAGGGGTTCGGCGAGGTTACCGCCGACAACGTGCTGCGCACCGTCCTGGTCGATGCGTACCGTGAGTTCCCCGAAAACATCGACGGTATTGAGGCGAGGCTTGCCCGCATGGGGGCCAACTCCGAGCTCCAGTCCGCCGTGATCGACCACCTCCGCGACCCGCGAACCGCCCTTCGGGCGGCGCGCGCACTCTGGGACGTGACCCCCAGCCGGCACATCCAGGGCTACATGACCGACCCCCGCCTCCAGTCCGCAGTGGCTGCCGTCGGGGCGGGCGGCGCCCTGTCGGATCCCAAGGGCGACGTGCTCGGGGTCTTCGCCCAGAGCGCCCCCAGCAAGTTGGCCATCTTCCAGGAGCAGCGGATCGAGCGACGCGTCGAGATCCAGGCGGATGGATCCGCCTTCGTCAACCAGCGGGTCGTCTTCACCAACGCCGTGCCGGAGGGTCTCTCGGGCGACCGCAAGGCCTACCGCGGGTACCTGGCCCTGAAGTACAGACAGCGAGTCGCCTACCGGATCCCCGCCACGGCTACGGACCCGGCGATAGCTGTCGAGGACGCCCGGGCGCTGATCAAGCAGGAGGACACCGGCCCGTTCCCCGACGGTGTGGGCGGCGAGGTCCTCTGGCAGGGTCAGGACATCCGTCCACAGCAAAGCGGCGCGACCTCCCTCGCCTATGACCTCCCACCGGGCACATTCGGTGGCTCGGACGGGCTCGCGTACACCTTGACTGCCGACCCTCAGGCCCGTTCTTTACCGGCGACGCTGGATCTCACGGTGATCTTCCCGGAGGGTCAGTCCCCCAGGGGCGACGGCCCCGGCTGGACCTTGGAGGGTACCACCGCCCACTGGGCCGGAACCCTGGACAGGCCGCTCGAACTGACAGCGCACGACTGACCTTCCCACGCGGCCGACCGCTGGCCCGTCGAGGGCGGGTGCGGAATCGATCGCCGGGGGGCACCTGCGATCCGTGGGACAATTGGCGTCCGGGTGCTCACCTCCC
Source organism: Candidatus Nanopelagicales bacterium (assembly GCA_049688395.1). Taxonomy (GTDB): domain Bacteria; phylum Actinomycetota; class Actinomycetes; order S36-B12; family CAIYMF01; genus Prado023. The sequence continues at coordinate 1,119 of JBAVKQ010000071.1, read as the reverse complement.
GGCACCCCCGAGGACATGCCTCGGGACCTGACGAGGAGACTCCACCCGTGGCCATCCGCCAACGCGCTGATCTGCGCAACATCGCCATCATCGCCCACGTCGACCACGGCAAGACCACCCTGGTCGACTCGATGCTCTGGCAGTCCGGTGCGTTCAGCGCCCACCAGGCCGACGAGGGCTCGGTCGCCGAGCGGGTCATGGACTCTATGGACCTCGAGCGCGAGAAGGGCATCACGATCCTGGCCAAGAACACGGCCGTGAACTACCACGGGGTCGGGGCGCCCGAGGGCGGGGTCACGATCAACATCATCGACACCCCCGGGCACGCCGACTTCGGTGGCGAGGTGGAGCGCGGCCTTGAGATGGTGCACGCGGTGCTGCTGCTCGTCGACGCCTCCGAGGGCCCGCTGCCCCAGACCCGGTTCGTGCTGCGCAAGGCCCTGCAGAAGCACCTGCCGGTCATCCTGGTGATCAACAAGGTCGACCGCTCCGACGCCCGGATCGCCGAGGTCGTCGACGAGACCTACGAGCTGTTCTTCGACCTCGACGCCACCGCCGAGCAGATCGACTTCCCGATCATCTACGCCTCGGCCCGCGCCGGGCGCGCCTCCCTGAACCGTCCGGAGGACGGCGGCATGCCCGACGCCGAGAACCTCGTCCCGCTGTTCCAGACCATCCTGGGCACAGCCCCGCCGCCCAGCTACGACGACACGATGCCCTTGCAGGCACACGTTACCAACCTGGACTCCTCGCCCTACCTGGGCCGCCTGGCGCTGTGCCGGGTGCACAACGGCACGATCCGCAAGGGTCAGTCCCTGATCCTGTGCCGCGCCGACGGCAGCCAGGCCCGGGTGCGAATCGCCGAGCTGCTGATGACCGACGCGTTGGAGCGCAAACCGGCCACCGAGGCCGGTCCGGGCGACATCATCGCGGTCGCCGGCATCCCCGACATCACCATCGGCGAGACCCTGACCGACCCCGAGGACCCGCGTGCGCTGCCGGTGATCACCGTCGACGAGCCGTCGATCAGCATGACCATCGGCATCAACACCTCGCCGCTGGCCGGCCAGTCGGGCAAGAAGCTGACCGCCCGGCTGGTCAAGAACCGCCTCGACGCCG
>JBAVKQ010000070.1:0-2374 GCA_049688395.1 Candidatus Nanopelagicales bacterium | reverse complement strand
GGTCGTCGAGGGCCGCCGCGACCACGCCGTGCGCGACCTCGGCGTCGACCACCGCGTCCGCCGGGTCGGGCGCACCGTCGTGCAGCGGGCGCACCATGGCCAGCCGCGCACCCAGCCGGGTGCGCCGCGCACCGGAGCGGATCACGTGCGCGATCACGTTCCCGGCGGTGGCGTACAACCAGGGCAGCGCCTCCTCGGGCACCACGTCACGCCGGCGCCACGCGGTCGCGAAGACCTCCACCACCACGTCCTCGGCGTCCTCGGCACTGTCCACGCGTCGGCGGGCGTAGGCCAGCACGGCGCCGGAGTGCCGGCCGAACAGGTCGGTCAACCAGGTCTGGTCGCGCTGCGCGGGTTCGCTGCTCACACCCCTATGTTCCCGGGTGGGGGCGTCGCGTTACAGGGCTGCGCGGCCTGCGACGGCCAGCGGTCCTACTCGAGCGCCTCGGAGACCACCTCGCGGGCCTCGGCCTGGATCCGGGCCAGGTGCTCGGCCCCCAGGAATGACTCGGCGTAGATCTTGTAGACGTCCTCGGTGCCCGAGGGCCGGGCGGCGAACCAGCCGTTCTCGGTGGTGACCTTCAACCCGCCGATCTTCGCGCCGTTGCCCGGGGCCTCGGTCAGCTTGGCCGTGATCGCCTCGCCGGCCAACTCGGTGGCCCGGACCTGGTCGGGGGACAGGTCGGCGAGCTTGGCCTTCTCCTCTCGACTGGCCGGGGCGTCCACCCGGGCGTAGGCGGGGGCGCCGAACCGGTCGGTCAGGTCCGTGTAGTGCTCGGAGGGGTCGCGGCCGGTGACGGCGGTGATCTCCGCGGACAGCAGCGTGAGCAGGACGCCGTCCTTGTCCGTGGTCCACACGGTGCCGTCCTTGCGCAGGAACGAGGCACCGGCCGACTCCTCGCCGCCGAAGCCGAACGAGCCGTCGACCAGCCCGGGCACGAACCACTTGAAGCCGACCGGAACCTCCACGAGGCGTCGGCCCAGGTCGGCGGCGACCCGGTCGATCATCGAGGAGCTGACCAGGGTCTTGCCCACGGCCGCATCGGCTCGCCAGCCGGGCCGGTTGGCGTATAGGTACCCGATCGCCACGGCCAGGTAGTGGTTGGGGTTCATCAGCCCAGCGCCCGGGGTGACGATGCCGTGCCGGTCGGCGTCGGCGTCGTTGCCGAAGGCCACCTGGAACTGGTCCTTGAGGTCGACCAGGCTGGCCATCGCGAACGGCGAGGAGCAGTCCATGCGGATCTTGCCGTCCCAGTCCAGGGTCATGAACCGCCAGGTCGGGTCGACCCGGGGGTTGACCACGGTGAGGTCCAGACCGTGCATCTCGGCGATGTAGGCGTAGTAGTCCACCGCTGCCCCGCCCATCGGGTCGGCACCCATCCGCACGCCGGCCGCACGCACGGCCTCGAGGTCCAGCACGTTGGGCAGGTCCTTGGCGTAGGCGTCGAGATAGTCATAGCTGCCGGTGGTGCCCCGGGCCAGCGCGGCGCGCAGCGGGATCCGCTTCACCCCGGACATCCCCGCAGCGATGATCGCGTTGGCCCGGTCCTGGATCCAGCCGGTGGCCTCGCTGCTGGCCGGCCCGCCGTCGGTCGGGTTGTACTTGAACCCGCCGTCCGGGGGCGGGTTGTGCGAGGGGGTCACCACGATCCCGTCGGCGAGCCCGCGGGTGCGGTCGCGGTTGTGGGCCAGGATCGCGTGGCTCAGCGCGGGGGTGGGCGTGTACCCGTCGCGGGCGTCGATGCGCACGGTCACGTCGTTGGCGGCCAGCACCTCCAACGCGGAGGTCCAGGCCGGTTCGGACAGGCCGTGGGTGTCCTTGACCAGGAACAGTGGACCGTCGGTGCCCTGCGCCTGGCGGTACTCCACGATCGCCTGGGTGGTGGCCAGGATGTGGAACTCGTTGAACGAGGTCTTCAGGCTCGACCCCCGATGGCCCGAGGTGCCGAAGCTGACCCTCTGGTCGATGTCCTGGGGATCGGGCTGCTGCGCGTAGTACGCGGTGATCAGCTTGGCAACGTCGACGAGGTCGCTGTCCTGGGCGGGCTGCCCGGCGCGCTCGTGGGTCATGGCATCTCCTCAAGGGCTCTGCGGGACATTCGTGCGGTGCGACAGCCGGTCGCTGCCTCGGGCCAGCGTATTGAGGTCGGCCGGCTGGGGCGCGGTGAGCGCAGCAGGCAGACACCGCCACCTGCGTGCCGAACGCGCCCGGCTGCCCGGATCGCGTGGCATCATGTGCCGGTGACCGGCTCGACCCTCTATCGGCGGCTGCCCAACGGTTCGTGGGCCGCCGAGCGCGAGGATGCCCAGGCACCCGGGGCCCACAGCCCCCCGCCCAGGTCGGCGTCGGCGAACGCGGCGCCCAGCCCGGTGG
>JBAVKQ010000069.1:0-6490 GCA_049688395.1 Candidatus Nanopelagicales bacterium | reverse complement strand
GCCCATGCCGGGGCAGCCGGTCCCCGTCGGCTCATGCGCAGGGGCAGCCGGTCCCCGTCGGCTCATGCGCAGGGGCAGCCGGTCCCCGTCGGCTCATGCGCAGGGGCAGCCGGGCCCCGTCGGCTCGCACGCGGAGCGCGGCCGATCCCCGGGCGGTCCGCTCCCGTGATCCGGCGCTGGCCCACCCGAGCGGTATACGGTGGCGGCTTCCGACCAGGGCGAGAGAGGTGGACGTGGGTACCAAGACGCTCGCCCTGCCCCTGGGCGTCGGTTACCGCACGGCCGAGGCCCTGCTGTGGCCGTGGATGATGGCACTGACCCGCCGCGACTGGCGCGGCCAGGAACACCTCGGCGGCCACGGCGAGGGTCTAGTGGTGGCCCCGAACCACATCTCGTTCTTCGACCCGCTGGTCATGGCGCACTTCCTGCACGACAGCGGCCGGCCGCCTCGGTTCATGGGCAAGCAGGCGGTCTTCGACGTGCCGGTGGTCGGGCGGATCCTGCGCGGCGCCGGCCAGATCCCGGTCACCCGCGACAAGGACCCGCACAAGGCACTGGCCGCCGCGGAGGCCGCGATCCGAGCCGGCGAGAGCGTGGTGATGTACCCGGAGGGCACGATCACCCGGGACCCCGACATCTGGCCGATGAGCGGGCGGACCGGTGCGCTGCGCCTGGCTCTGGAGACCGGGGCCCCGCTGATCCCCGTGGCGCAGTGGGGTGCCCACGAGGTGATGGCGCCGTACTCGAAGCAGATTCGCCTGCTGCCGCGCACGCTCATGCAGGTCACGGCGGGCGCGCCGCTGGACATCGACGACCTGCGCGATCGACCGATCACCAAGTCCCTGCTCGAGCAGGGCACCGACCGGCTGCTGGACGCGATCGCCGCGCTGCTGGCCGACATCCGGGGGGAGCGTCCCCCTGCGCAACGACTGGACTGGGCCGCCGCGCAGCGGAACCGGACCCGGGCAACCGAGGAGGAGAACTGATGGCACGAGTGGCAGTCATGGGCGCGGGATCATGGGGCACCGGATTCGGGATGGTCCTGTGCGATGCCGGTGGCGATGTGGTCCTGTGGGCGCGCGAGCCCGAGGTCCAGGAGTCGATCAACACCAGCCACACCAACGAGATGTTCCATCCGGGGATCGCGCTGCCCGACCAGATGCGGGCCACCGGAGACCCGGCCGAGGCCCTTGCCGGTGCCTCGCTGGTGATCCTGGCGATCCCCGCCCAGACCCTGGCCGTGAACCTGACGGCCTGGCGCGAGTTGATGGAGCCCGACGCGGTGGTCGTGTCGCTGATGAAGGGCATCGAGTTGGGCACCATGCGCCGCATGAGCCAGATCATGTCCCAGGACGGCGGCATCCCGGCCGAGCGGGTCGCGGTCGTCTCCGGGCCGAACCTTGCCCGGGAGATCGCCCAGAGGGCCCCGGCGGCCACCACGGTGGCCTGCCCCGACGAGGCCTCGGCCAAGCGCCTGCAGGACGCGTGCACCACCAACTACTTCCGGCCCTACTGGACCACCGACGTGGTCGGCGCGGAGATCGGTGGCTCGGTGAAGAACGTCATCGCGCTGGCCAACGGGATGGCCGTCGGCCTGGGCTATGGCGCCAACTCGCAGGCGTCGCTGATCACCCGTGGGCTGGCCGAGATGTCGCGGCTGGGCGTGGCCCTGGGCGCCAACCCGATGACGTTCCTGGGCCTGGCCGGTATGGGGGACTTGATCGCCACCTGCTCCTCGCCGCTGTCGCGCAACCGTACCTTCGGCGAGAACCTCGGCAAGGGCCTGACCGTGGACGAGACGATCGAGGTCACCAAGCAGACCTGCGAGGGCGTGAAGTCCTGCCTGCCGATCCTCGAACTCGGCCGATCGCACGGTGTGGAGATGCCGATCACCGAGCAGGTGGTCGAGGTGGTGCACAACGGGATGTCACCGGCCGACATGGTCGGGGCGTTGATGGGCCGCCAGACCAAGCCGGAGATGGGCGCGGTCTAGCCAGGCGTGCCGCCACTGCCGGGCGGAGGCTCGCCGATTCTCTGATCCGGACAGACGAGGGTCTGATTCGGACACCTGTGTCCGCGGGCGGCCGGGAGCTGTCCGGATCAGACAATTCGTGGTGGGTGCGGCGCGTCGAGCGAGTTCCCGGGAGCCGCGGACCCCGAAGCCTGGTCAGCGTGCCGAGTCCAGTCCAGTGCGGGCCGTGAAGCCTGGTCAGCGTGCCGAGTCCAGTGCGGCCCGCAGGTCGGCCCACAGGTCCTCGACGTCCTCGATGCCCACGGACAGGCGCAGCAGCGTCTCGGGGACGTCCGCGCTCTCCTCGGGCCATCGGCGCCGGCGTTCCAGCGTCGACTCCACGCCACCGAGGCTGGTCGCATGCACCCACAGCGAGGTGCCGCCCGCGACGGCCTCGGCGGCCGCAGCCCCCCCGCGCAGCTCCAGGCTGACGATCGCGCCGAAGGCGCTCATCTGCGCGCTGGCCAGTGAGTGCCCGGGGTCCTCGGTCAGGCCCAGGTAGCGCACCCGCGCCACCGCCGGGTGGTCGGTGCACCGTCGGGCCAGCTCGGCGGCCGTGGCGCAGGCGCGCTCCCAGCGCAGCGGGAACGTGCGCAACCCGCGCAGCGCGATCCAGGCCTCCATCGGCCCGGGGATCCCGCCGCCGAGGGTCCGGTGCACCCGGATCCGCTCGGCCAGGTCGGCGTCGCGCACGACCACGGCGCCGAGCAGCACGTCGGAGTGCCCGGACAGGTACTTCGTGGCACTGTGCACGACGACGTCGGCACCCAGGTCCAGCGGGTGCTGGCCCAGCGGCGTGGCGAACGTGGAATCGACGACCAGCAGCGCGCCGGCCTGCGCGGTGGCTCGTGCGACGGCCGCGATGTCGACCACGGCCAAGGTCGGGTTGGTGGGGGTCTCCACCCAGACCATCCCCGCGCCCGCCGCGGCGCCGACCAGGTCCTCGGTGCGCGCCGGCACCTCCCGCAGGGCGATCCGACCCGAGGCCGACCAGCGCGCCAACTGGCTGCGCGTGCCGCTGTAGGCCACCGTCTGGCCCACGACCGTCGCGCCGACCGGGGCCAGGTCGGCCACCGCGGTGATCGCGGCCATGCCGCTGGCGAAGCTCAGCGCACGGCACCCGGGGCCCTCCAACGCGGCCAGGACCTCCTCCAGCGCGGTCCACGTCGGGTTGCCGACCCGGGCGTAGGCGATCTCGCCACCCGCGGCGAAGGTCGAGCTGAACACCGGTGGGGTGTTCAGCGGCGCCCCGGGCGCGCGGGCCGGTCGCCCGACAGCCACGGCGAGGCTGGCCGGGGACAGGCTGGTCGGGGAGGAGCGATCCGGGGAGGAGCGATCCGGGGAGGAGCGATCCGGGGAGGAGCCATCCGGGGTGGACCCACTCGGGGATGACTCACCCGGGGACGAGCCACGCGGGGAGGAGCCACCCGGGGACGACCCACCCGGGGCCGACCCACTCGGGGCCGAGCCGGCCAGGGGGTGCGCAGACGACTCGTCCGGGGGTGTCGGGGCGTCGTCGTCGGCCATGTCAGCGCAGCCTACCGGCGCCGCGCGGCTAGGGTCGGGGCCGTGGATGAGCAGCGGCGGGTCCGGGTGGCGGTGGTGTTCGGTGGGCGCAGCAGTGAGCACGCGATCTCCTGCATCAGCGCCGGGAGCGTGCTCAGTGCGATGGATCGCGACCGCTACGAGGTGGTCCCGATCGGGATCACGCCCGAGGGGCGCTGGGTCATCGAGCGCGACGAGCCGGCGCGGTTGCGGATCACCGACGGCCGCCTGCCCGCCGTCGACACCTCCGGGTCGCACGTGGTGCTGCCGGGTGACCCCACGCACCCCGCGGGGGAGGTGCGGCCGGCGGATCAGGCGGCGCACGTGCTGCACGACGTGGACGTGGTGTTCCCGGTGCTGCACGGCCCGTGGGGCGAGGACGGCACGATCCAGGGCCTGCTCGAGCTCGCGGGCATCCCGTACGTCGGCTCGGGCGTGTTCGCCTCCGCGGCAGCCATGGACAAGGGGCACATGAAGGCGGTCTTGGCCGCCGGTGGCCTCGAGGTCGGGCCCTATCAGATGGTCACCTCCGCCCAGTGGGACGCCGACCCCGACGCGGTCCTGGCCCGGCTGGGCTCGCTGGGGCTGCCGGTGTTCGTCAAGCCGGCGCGGGCCGGTTCCAGCGTCGGGATCTCCCGGGTGAGCGACCCGGCGGACCTGCCGCACGCGATCGAGGCGGCCCGGGTCCACGATCCGCGGGTCATCGTGGAGGCCGGGCTGCTCGGGGTGCGCGAGATCGAGTGCGGCGTCCTCGACGACGCCGCCGGACCGCGGGCCAGCGTGCCGGCCGAGATCGTGGTCCGCGACGGGCACGACTTCTACGACTTCGACGCCAAGTACCTCGACGATGCCGTGGACCTGATCGTGCCTGCCGACCTCCCCGCGGAGGTGGTGGCCTCGGTACAGGCCCAGTCGGTGGCCGCCTTCGAGGCGCTGACCTGCGAGGGGCTGGCCCGCGTGGACTTCTTCGTGACCCCGGCGGGCCGGGCGATCGTCAACGAGGTCAACACGATGCCGGGGTTCACCTCCATCTCGATGTTCCCGCGGATGTGGCAGGCCAGCGGCATGACGTATCCGGAGCTGGTCGATCACCTGATCTGCGACGCGCTGCGCCGGGGGACCGGGCTGCGATGAGCTCTCAGCGCCCGGTGTCATCGATCCAGCAGAAAAAGGGCCAGATCGAGGACACAACGCCGCCGCCGGGCAACGGTGGCGGCGCCGGCCCGCTGCCGGGGTCGATCGCGGTGCCCGGCAGCGGTATCGAGGTGCGCACCTGGGCCCAGCACGACGTGCCCGACATGGCCGAGGCGATCGCCGCGAGCATCGAGCACCTGCGCCCGTTCCTGCCCTGGATCGCCCACGAGCCGCTGAACACCGACGCCCGGTCTGCGCTGGTCGCCGACTGGGAGGCCAAACGCCTGGCCGGCGGCGACGCGGTGTACGGGATCTGGCGCGACGGCCGGGTGGTCGGCGGCACCGGTGCGCACCGGCGCAGCGGCCCCGATGGCCTGGAGATCGGCTACTGGCTGCGGGCCGACGAGCAGGGGCGCGGGACCATCACCACTGTCGTCGGCGTGCTGACCTCCGCGCTGCTGGCGCTGCCCGGGATCACGCACGTGGAGATCCGCCACGACGAGGCCAACAGTCGCAGCGCCGCGATCCCGGCACGGTGCGGTTACCGGCTCATCGGCCGCGAGCAGCGCCCTGTCGAGGCGGCCGAGGAGACCGGGTGGGGCCTGCTCTGGCGGATCGGCGCCGACCCGGTCGGCTGACTCCCGCGGGCGTTCGTGCTCCGTTGCGTGGCAGATGCTCCACCGTTGTGTGGAGCATCTGCCCGAAGTCGGAGCACGAGGTGGGGTGCGGCCCCGGCAGGCGCCCACGCCGCCGGTGATGCGAGCATCGGGCCATGACGCACTCCGAGATCTCCGGCCACGGGGGCCACCATGTCGTCGCCGCCGCCCGGGCGCACGGCGCCCACACGCTGTTCACGCTCTCCGGGGCGCACATCTTCCCGGTCTACGACGCGGCCGTCGGCGGTCGGGAGGGGTTCGCCGCCGCGCCCGACGCCATGGCTGCCGCCCGCGACGGGGCGCTGCGCCTCATCGACGTCCGCCACGAGGCGACGGCCGTCTTCGCCGCGGAGGCCACCGGTCGGCTGACCCGGACCCCGGGCTTCGCCGCGGTCACCGCCGGGCCCGGGGTCACCAACTCGGTCTCCGCACTGGCTTCGGGGCTGTTCAACAACGCGCCCATGGTGGTGATCGGGGGACGGGCCCCCGAAGCTCGCTGGGGGTCGGGCTCGCTGCAGGAGTTCGACCATCCCGCCCTCGTGGGCGCGGTGACCAAGGCCGCCTGGACCGAGAAGGACCCGACCCAGGTGGGCGCGCGAACCTCGGCGGCCTTCGACCTGGCCGACACCCCGCACCGCGGTCCGGTGTTCCTCGACATCCCCATGGACCGGTTCTACTTCCCGGCGACCACACCGGCGCCGGTCCCCGCTGCGCCGGCCGAGCGCACCCCCGATTCCGACGCCCTCGACCGCGCCGCCGCCCTGTTGGCCGGGGCGTCCGCACCGGTCCTGGTGCTCTCCAGCGGGGTCTGGGCCGACCATGCCGAGGCCGCGGCCGCCGACCTGGTCGCCGAGTTCGACCTGCCCACGATCCCCAACGGACTGGGTCGCGGGCTGCTGCCCCCGGGCCACCCGAACCTGGTCACCCGCGCGCGGGCGGCCGCGTTCGCCGGCGCGGATGTGGTGGTCGTGGTCGGGGCCACCCTGGACTTCCGCCTGGGCTACGGCACGTTCGGCAGCCCCGCCGCGCCGGCGAAGGTCATCCACCTGACCGACGCCCCGGACCCGCGACGCCCGGCCACGGTCGAGGTCGCGGTCGCCGGTAACCTGTCGCTGATCCTGCGCGGACTGGCCGACCGGCTGCG
>JBAVKQ010000068.1:0-10768 GCA_049688395.1 Candidatus Nanopelagicales bacterium | reverse complement strand
CCGCACCGCCCGCGCCGTCAGCCAGCCCCTGCGCGCCGGACGCCAGCCCGTCGGCACCGTTCGAGGCGCCGTCGATGCCGGTGGCCAGGTCCGCCGATCCGGAGGCCACTGAGGTCAGCGCCCTGTTGAGCTCCTGCTGGCTGGTGGTCAGCTCCTGGGCCAACCGGGCCAGGCCGGCGTTCAGCTGCGCCATTGCGGTCGCCAGGCCGGGTTGGTCCGCGGTCCCGGTGCCGACCGCAAGCCCGATCTCCTGCACCCCGACCAGCAGCCGCTCGGTGCTGGCCAGGGCGGTGTCCAGGGCCTGCAACAGCTCGCTGATCTGGCCGTCGATCACCGCCAGGGCGGCGACCAACTCCTTGATGATCGGCGCGGCCTCGGCGGCTCCGGCGGCGGCGTCCGCGGCCGCGTCGGCCACAGCCTGCAACTGGTCGCAGGAGCCCTGGTCCAGGACCGGTGCGGCCGGGCCGCACAGCGAGGCGACCAGGTCTTCAGCCCCTTGGGCGGCGTCGGTGGCGTCCTGACCGATCGTCGCCAGCCCGGCGATCAGCTCCTTGACCGCCGCGCGCAGGTCCTCGAGGTGGGGCTCGAGCTGGCCGGCCACGTCATCCACGGCTGCCAGTCCGTCGCGCAGCGCACGCACGCCCTGATAGATGGTCACGCAGTCGTCGTCGGGTGGCGCCCGGCCGCCGGGTGGGCACACGTTGTCGCCATCCGGGGGCAGCGGCCTGGTGAGGTCCAGGACCGGATCGCTGGGGGAGCCGATGCCGGCCGCGGCCCGAAGCAGGCCGCCCTCGATGACTTGGCCGCCAGCGAGCAGGGGGTCGAGCTGGTCAGCCGATGAGCCGGCCGTTGCCGCGGCGAGCGCTGCGGTCGCGTCCGCGAGGTCCTGCGCCCCGGTCGCCGCGCTGCCCAGCGCCCCGGCGAGCTGCCGGCTGCCACCAGCGACGGTGTCGGCCCCGGAAGCCACCCGGTCCACGCCGTCGGCGAGGTCGGACGCGGCGCCTGCGGAGCGATCGGCACCCCGGGCGATCGAGCCCACGCCGTCGGCGAGAGCTGCGGAGGCGTCGGCCGCCCGATCGCTGCCCGCCGCGAGGTCGTCCACCCCGGCCGCAAGCGTGCCCGACGCCGAGGCCGCACCCTGCGCACCGGAGGTCAGGCCGGCCAGGCCGAGCGCCAGCTCGTCAGCCCCCTGGGCCAGCGTCCCCGCGGCACTGTCCAGCGCGGACAGGCCCTCGTAGAGGGTGGCGCTGCCCGAGGTCGATCCCGCGAGCAGGTCGCTGGAGAACCCGGTGGCCGGGTCCTGATCCTGCCCGGTCGGGGTCAGCACGACCTCGGCGCCGGGCACGCCGACCCGATCGCCGCGCATCGTCAGCGCCACCTGCTGGATCGGTGTGCTGATCGGCGGGAACAGCGAGAGGTTCCAGCGGGCCACCGTTCGCCCCTGCTCGTCGGTGGCCAGCATCGCGTCCGGGGCCTCGACGAGGTCCGCGCCCTCGGGCAGGGTGACCGTCAGTGCGCCCTGCAGCGGCACGAACACGGGTCGGGTCTCGGTCTGCCGCGCCCCGGCGGCGTCGGGGTAGGTCAGCTCGGTCTGCTCCGAGGTCGTGTTGGTGACGGTGTAGCCGATGCGGATCTCGCCGCTGGCGCCGGGCACGTCTGCGGCGGGGGATACCGCACCGTCCACCGCGTACTCGGCGTGCAGGGCCACCGGTAGCGGCTTGTCGAAGCGCGCCTCGGTGAGTGCCATCGGCCGCTCGCCGCCCACGGTCAGCACGACTCCGTCTGGTCCGACGTCGGGTCGGCCCAACCGGTCCAGGTAGCGCACGTTCGTGCCGCTGCTCGGGTCGATCACCTCGCGGGTATCGCCCTGCACGGTGACCCGGCTGACCAGCACCGCGCGCTCGGGCAGTCCGGTCGGGTCGAGCTGGGCCAGGACCACCTCGTCGTTGACGACCTCCGGGCGGGCGGTGTCGGCCGGCTCGGCGGCGCTGGTTGCCGGGGACAGCCCGGCCGCAGCCGCGGCAGGGACGCCGGCAGTGCCCCGGGTGAGTCCGGCAGAGGGAGCCGCGACTGCGCCGAGCAGGACGGCGGCGCCGGCGAGCAGGGCCACCGCAGGCCGGGTCATCGGTGCACCGAGCCCAGGGCGACCGGGGTCGCGTGTTCGACGGGGGCAGCCGAGTCGACCGGGCGGGGTGGATCGGTGCGCGCACCTTCCGGTCCTTCGGCACCTGTTGGCGCAGTCGCGGCGATCGAGGCGCCCACCGCGCCCTCGGTCGGCTGGCGCCCGCGTCCCAGCGCCCCGGCCAGCCGGGTGATCAGGGCGGCGAGAAGGGCGGTCAGGATTACGTCGGTCATGGTCGCGGCCGCAGCGCCGCTCAATGCGCCCACGCTCACCACTGACCCGAGCAGCAGTGGCAGTGCGCCGTGGCGCAGCGGGGTCACGGTGACCACCAGTGCGGGCACCAGGATGGCCAGGCCGGCTTGGAACGCGGTGTTCGCCGTCGTGGCCGGGGTCAGCCCGCCGACCAGGGTGAAGCTGGCCGCGGCGATCAGCGCCCCGAGCAGCAGCAGCACCAGGCGCAGCCCGAGCGGACCTCCGCCGCCGCGGGTTGCTCGCGGCAGGTGGGCCAGCGCGGCACCGCCGGCTGCGGACAGGGCGATCGCGGCCCCCGCGGTCCCCATGGGCTGGTCGACCAGTGCGGTGCCCAGCACCCAGGCCACCAGGATGCCGAGCAGCAGCGCCACGCGGCCGGTGGCCGGTCGCTGGTCGGCCGGGTCCGGCGTGCGGGGCGTGCCCACGCTGGCCAGCGCCGCCGGGTCCCCCTCGACGTGCAGGTGCGGCAGGGCCCGATCCAGCCAGCCGGGCAGCCACCAGGTCCACCTCGCGGCCAGCACCATCAGGCTCGGGACCAGCACGCAACGCACGACGGTGGCATCGACCAGCACCGCTGTGGCCAGCCCGACGCCGAACATCTTGACCACCGAGTTGTCCGGCAGGATGAACGAGGCGAACACGACCACCATGATCAGCGCGGCTGCGGTGATCAGCTGGCCGGTGTCGGCCAGGGCGCGGCGGACCGCGGTGACGATGCTCGCGCTGCGCTGGTAGTGCTCGCTGAACGCCGTGAGCAGGAACACCTCGTAGTCCATCGACAGGCCGAACAGGATGGCGAACATCATCATCGGCACGTAGGCCTCGATGGGCACCGGCCCGTCCAGGCCGATCAGCTGCGACCCCCAGCCCCATTGGAAGACCGCGACCACCACCCCGTAGGCGGCCGAGATCGACAGCAGGTTCACGGCCGCGGCCTTGGCCGGGATGACCAGGGAGCGGTAGGCGACCATCAGCAGCACGAAGCTCAGGGTCGCCACCCCGAGGATGAACGGCAGCAGCCGGTCGGCGATCCGCAGCGACAGGTCGGTGCGCGCCGCGGTGACCCCGCCGACGTACGCGGTCAGGTCGGCATCCGCGGTGGCCGCCGGCAGCACGTCGCCGCGCATCCGGGTCACCAGCGCCTCGGTGGCCTTGTCCGAGGGGCCCGTGCTCGGCACCGCCCGCCAGATGACCACGCCGCCGTCCGGGCTGACCACCGGGTCGGTCACCTCGGAGATCCCGTCGGTGGCGCGCAGCTCCTCGGTGATCGCGACCAGTCGTGGGTCGCGGGTGCGCGGGTCGCCGGGATCGTCGGTGGCGGTGGGTACCGCGGCCCGGTGCATCTGGGCCACGATCGCCAGCGGACCCGACCAGCCGGGGCCGAACGACTCGGTGATCATCGCGCCGGCCTGGTGGGCGGTGGTCTCGTCGGGCAGCGCGGAGGCGTCCACCTGCTGGAACTGCATCGAGAGCATGGGGGCAGCCATGCTCAGCAGCAGCGCGGTGGCCCCGATCGCCCACGGCCAGGGGTGGCTGGTCACGGCGTTGGCGATCCGCGCCCACATCCCGCGGTCGAGGTGCTCGTCGGAGTCCTCGTGGGCGTAGTTCCCCGCGGCCACCTCCCGCTGGGCGTGCCTGGGAAGGACGCGCAGGCTCATCAGGCTCAACATGGCCGGGACCAGCGTGAGTGCGGCCACCAGCGCCAGGGCCACCACGACCGCAGCCGCGTAGCCCAGCCAGGCCAGGAACGAGATGCCGGTCAGCGCCAGGCCGGTGACCGCGGCCAGCAATGTGGCCCCGGCGAAGACCATCCCCGCGCCGGCCGTGCCCGCGGTGCGTCCCACCGCGTCAGGTACGTCGAAGCCGCGGCGCAGCAGCGTCCGGTGCCGGGTCACCAGGAACAGGGCGTAGTCGATGCCCACGCCCAGACCGAGCATGGTGCCCAGCGTGGGCGCCTCCTCGGGGATGTAGACCAGCCTGCCCAGCAGGCCGATGATCGCCAAACCGATCCCGACCGCCACGAGCGCGGTGGCCAGCGGGATCGCCACCGGCCAGCCCCGGCGCAGCGTGAACAGCAGTACGACCACGGCCAGCATGAGGCCCAGGGCCTCGGAGGTCCGGGTGTCGGTCCGCGAGATCTGCGCACCCAGGTAGCCGCCGATGGCCACGCGGGCAGTGGGCGAGGCCTGCTCGGCCGCGGTCGTTGCCGCGTCGAGGATGTGGTTTCCGGTGGCGATGTCTCCCGCGGACTGCTCGGCCATGACCAGCTGCAGGATCGTGGCCCGACCATCCGCGGCGAACAGGTCCGGGTTGTCCGCCGCGCCGCGGACGGCGTTCACGCCGGGCACCGCAGCCACGGCCGTGCGCACCGCGTCGACGGTGTCGGCGCCGGGCCCGGAGCCCAGGTCGGTGTCGTCGGTCAGGACCAGGGGAACCGGCTCGGAGGCGGCCCCGGGAAACGCCCGGTTGAGCAGGGTCTGAGCCGACGCACTGTCGGTGCCGGCCAGCACGAACGGGTCCAGCGCGGGCGGGGGCAGCGCTCGGTCGGCCAGGCGGACGCCGCCGAGCAGGACCAACCAGACGACGAGCACCAGCACGGCGTGGTCGGCGCACCAGCGCCCCAGCGCATACAGGACCCGCGTCACGGGATCAGTGTCCGCCATGTTTGGGCAGCACTGCGCGTCGGTGGTTCAATGACCGCCCCATGAGCCCGACATCACAGGACCCCCACGCGGATCCGGCTGACGCCGGCCGTGCAGGTCGAGTGCGCAGTGCGCCGGGCCGGGCCGCCTTCGCCCACACCAGCGGGCACTACGCCAGCGTGGTCGCGGTGTTCGTCGGGCTGATGGTCATCTCGAATGTCGCGGCGACCAAGCTGATAGCCGTCGGGCCGTTGATCACCGACGGCGGAGCGTTCCTCTTCCCGCTGGTGTACGTGCTGGGCGACCTGCTCTCCGAGGTGTACGGCTGGCGGGCCACCCGGCGCGCGATCTGGCTGGCGTTCGGGATGTCGGCCCTGGCCGCGGGCACGTTCCTCGTGGTCGGCGCCGCCCCGCCGGCCGCGGACTGGCCGCACCAGGAAGCGTTCGAGGCGGTGCTCGGGTTCGTGCCGCGCATCGTGCTGGCCAGCCTCGCCGGGTTCCTGGTCGGCCAGTTGCTCAACGCCTGGGTGCTGGTGCGGATCAAGCAGCGGACGCTCGAGTCGAGGCTGTGGCTGCGCCTGCTCGGTTCCACCGCAGTCGGCGAGTTGGCCGACACGCTGGTGTTCTGCACGATCGCGTTCTACGGGGTCATCACCGGGGCGACGTTCGTCAACTACGTGATCACCGGGTACCTGTGGAAGGTCGGCGTCGAGGTGCTGGTGCTGCCGATCACCTATCGGGTGATCGCCGCGGTCAAGCGCCGGGAGCCGACCTACGGGGCGCCCCCCGAGGAGCCGGGGCCCTGGCGCGCGAGCGCGCGTAGTACCGGCCCAGGAACTCCACCCGGAACGCCTCGAACTCGCCGCTGACCAGGGTCGCGCGCATCCGGTCGACCAGGTCGACCAGGAAGGCCACGTTGTGGATCGTGGCCAGGGTGGGCCCGGCGATCTCGTCGCTCTTGACCAGGTGGTGCAGGTAAGCCCGGGTGTAGTTGCCGCAGGTGTAGCAGGCGCACTGCGGGTCCAGCGGCTCGAAGGCGCGGCGGTTGGCCGCCGTGCTCACGTTGTAGCGCCCGTCGGCGGACAGGATCGCGGCGTTGCGCGCGACCCGCGAGGGCATCACGCAGTCGAAGGTGTCCGCGCCGGCGGCGACGCCGGCGAACAGGTCGTCGGGTTCGCCGATCCCCAGCAGGTGCCGTGGGCGGTCCTCGGGCAGCTCCTGGCTGACCCAGCCCACGATCGTCTCGAGCGCGGACTTCTCCAGCGCACCGCCGATGCCGTACCCGTCGAAGGGCAGGCCGCCCAGGTCGGCGGCGGCAGCCCGGCGCAGGTCCTCGAACTGCGCGCCCTGGACGACGCCGAACAGCGCCTGGTAGGGCTTGTCGGCGCGGCGCTCGGTGAGCTCGGCGTGCGCGGTCAGGCAGCGGCGCGCCCACGCGGCGGTGCGGGCCACGGAGCGCTCCTGGTAGCCGCGGGTGTTCAGCAGGGTCGTGCACTCGTCGAAGGCGAAGATGATGTCCGCGCCGAGTTGGTGCTGCACGGCCATCGACGTCTCCGGGGTGAACCGGTGCCGCGAGCCGTCCAGATGCGAGACGAACGACACCCCGTCGTCGTCCACGTGGGCCATCCGGTCCTTGCCCGGGGCGATCACGTCGTCGGCGTGGACCGAGTCGGCAGTCATCGACAGCACCTTCTTGAACCCCGCACCCAGGCTGAGCACCTGGAAACCGCCCGAGTCGGTGTACGTGGGCCCGGGCCAGTTCATGAACGCGCCCAGGCCGCCGGCGGAGTCCACGACGTCCGCGCCGGGCTGCAGGTACAGGTGGTAGGCGTTGGCCAGCACCGCCTGGGCGCCCAGGTCCGCGGTCGCCTCGGGCAGCACGGCCTTGACGGTGGCCTTCGTCCCGACCGGGATGAACGCGGGCGTGCGGATCTGCCCGTGCGGGGTGCTGATCACCCCGGTGCGGGCCAGGCCGGTCCGGTCGGCCACCTCGAAACGGAACGGTGGCTGGCTCGGCATGGTCACATTCAACCGTGCTGTGCACGGCATGGACCATCGAGTGGTCGATTCCGTGCACGTCGACGCGAAGTTCCATCAGACCTACACGGTAGCCCGCCGCGCCTGGTCCTGAGCGGTCCTCGTCGCGCCGGCACCGGCAGCCGTTCGGCATCGAGCCGCCGCTGTCGACAGGCGACGTTCACCGAGCCGTCGCATCCCGGACCCCCCGCTGCCCCAGCGGGGTCACCCGGCCGGCGCACGCTGGGGGACATGGCGATCAAGTGGCCCTCCCGCACCTCCGCACCGATCCGAGCCGACTCCCGAGCCGACTCACTGGACGACTCCCGAGCCGACTCACTGGCCGGCGCCGACCTCACCGGCCGACGACTGGTCGGCGTCGACCTCCGCGGCGCGGACCTCACCGGCACCCGATTCGACTCGGCCAACCTGCGCCAGGCTGCGCTGCGCGGAGCACGGGCGAGCCGAGCATCGTTCGCCGCCGCCCGGGTGGTCCGCGCCGACCTCGCGGGCACGTTCCTGCGCGCTGCGGACCTCACCTCTGCGGACCTGTCCGGGGCCGACCTGCGCGCGGCCGATCTGACCGGCGCGCGGCTGGTGGGAGCCAACCTCTTCGGAGCGGACCTGCGCGCGGCCGACCTGACCGGCGCCGACCTGCGTCGGGCCACCCTCGAAGCTGCGACCCTGCGCCGGGCGGTGGTGTGCGGGGCTGATCTGACCGGGGCGCGGATGGCGACGGCCGACCTGCGCGAGATCGACGCCGACGGGGGCACTCGCTGGCCTGAGGGCATCCCGGGCCCGCGCAGGCCGCTGAGTGTGCCGCTGTCCCTCTGACGGCCCCCGCCCCAGTAGTCAGCACGGCCGGTCATCGTGACCCAGATCCGTCAGGGGTGGTTGACCCAGGGCGTCGCGAGGTCCGTTCGCTGGGTCAGGAAGGCCGTCACGGTGGGTGTGCGGCGGTAGCCCCACTCGCTCGGGACCGACCCTGAGTTGCTGCTCGGCGTGGACTCGGCCAACGAACTCCCGAGTGCCGAGGGCCAGCGTCGCTTCGCCCAGTAGGACGCGGCTCTTGGTGGTCGGGTTGGGGGTTACCGCTTGAGTTTGGCCACGTCACAAGAAGCGCCGTCGGGGTCCGGGTTCACCCGCTCGCGCACCCTCCGTCTCGGCCCTGACATGGCTGCTGGCCGGTCAGTGCAGGTCGCGGGCGTGGGCCCAGCGGGCGAGTTCGCGGCGGTTGGACAGTTGGAGCTTGCGCAGGACGGCGCTGACGTGGGTCTCGATGGTGCGGGTGGAGACGAACAGTTCGGTGGCGGCTTCGCGGTAGGTGTAGCCGCGGGCGATCAGGGTCAGGACCTCGACCTCGCGGGCGGTGAGCACGTCCAGCTCGGTATCGGGGGAGGGGGTGGGGTGGGTGTCGGCGCGGAAGGAGTCCAGGACGAATCCGGCCAGCCGGGGTGAGAACACGGCGTCGCCGTCGGCGACCCGGTGCACGGCATCGACGAGGCCTTCGGCGCTGACGGACTTGGTGAGGTAGCCGTTGGCCCCAGCGCGGATAACGGTCACGACGTCCTCGGGGGCATCGGAGATGGACAGGGCCAGCCACCGGGTCCCGGGCGCGCGATCCCCGATAGCCGTGATCACGTCGGCTCCGGTGCCGGAGGGCAGGTGGACGTCGAGAAGTACGACGTTGGGCTGGGTGGCCACGACAGCGTCGACGGCGGGGGCGACGTCGTCGGCTTCCCCGACGACGGTGATGTGCCTGTCGAGTTGGGCGCGTACGCCGGAGCGCACGAGGGCGTGGTCGTCGACGATCAGCACCCGTACCTGACCGGCCGCGGCGGGTGCGGGGTGGGTGGGGTTGGTCATAGCGGCATCCGGATCTGGACCTCGGTGCCAGCGCCTGGGTTTGATCGGATGGTGGTGGTGCCGCCGGCGCGGGCGATCCTCCCAATGATCGAGTCGCGCACCCCACCCCGGTCTGTGGGCAGGGCCTCGGGATCGAACCCGCATCCACGGTCGCGGATGAACACCGCGACCTCAGCGGGGGAGATGCGAGCGAACACCTGGATCGGCTGGGGGTCGCCGGAGTGCCGGGCGGCGTTGAGCATGGCCTCCCGGGCGGCGGCCACTGCCGCGTCGGTGGCGGGGGTGTGGGCGGTCAGGTCCCCGACTGTCACGACTTCGATGAGGGCGGCTTGCGCCTGCTCGACGCCGGCAGCGGCGTCCTGCAGCTGGTCGGCCAGCCCTGCGGGTTGCCCGGGGTCGGGCTGCTGGGCGTAGAGCCAGGTGCGCAGGCCGCGTTCCTCGGCCCGGGCCAGGCGCAGCACGGTGTCGGGGTCGGCGTGCTCGCGTTGGATCAGCGCCAGGGTCTGCAGCACGGAGTCGTGCAGGTGCGCGGCGATCTCGGCGCGTTGGCGCACCGCGAGCCGCTCGGCGCGCTCCCGGTCCCGGTCGCGGACCAGCCGCACGATGAACGGGCTGGCCACCAGGGCGGCCCCGCCGAGGATCACGGCGACGGCGCCGATCGCGGCGGTCAGCGAGGACAGCCCGACCTGCCGGGCGATGAACACCACCGCCGCGGCGGCGAGCAGCCCGATCCCAGCACTTCGGCGCAGCAGCCCCCCGCCCGGCTCATCCTCAGCGCCCCCACGTGCCGGGGCCCACCAGACCAGGGCCGCACCACCGGCGGCAGCCGCCCCGATCAACGCCGGGACAGGACCCAGCACCAGGGCGATCGCACCGGTGGCCAGCAGGCCGAACGCCAGCGGGGGCCACGGGGAGCGCGGTGGGGCGTCCGGGTCGGGCTCGGCGGCCGGGGTCAGAAGCCACAGCAGCAGGTAGGCAACCAGCCCGATGCCGCCGGCCAACGCGGCGAGGGTGAACCCGGCACGCACCGCCAGCACCGGGGTGCCGAGCTCGTCGGCCACCCCGGCGCACACACCAGCCAGGTGTGCCCGGTCCGGTTGGCGCTGCATCCCCACCCCGCCATTGTCCCCGCCGCGTCGGCGTGGTTGGAATGCTGGTGCCGGGATCTCCGGGTTTTCTCCGGGTTCGTCCCGGATACCGACGCGCGACTCTGCGGGGTGGAATGTCGGTATGGACACGATGCATGCTGCTGCCCCAACACGGCCCCGCTGGTTCGCCGGCCTGCGGCGCTCCCGCTCCCGCCTCCTCGGCGGGGTCGCCGGAGGGTTCGCCGAGTTCTGGGAAGTGGACCCGCTGTTGGTGCGGGTGCTGGCCGCATCACCGCTGCTGGCGGCGATGGTCGCCTCCGTGGGGCAGGTCGCCCTTGGTCTGTACTGGACGGTCCCGGTCACCCAGTTGCTGTGGCTGATCTCGGCCGGCACGATCGCGGCGTATCTGCTCGGCTGGATGCTGATCCCGCAACCCGACGCCGCCAGCCTGGCCCGCCGGTTCCTCGCCTGGGGCGGGCCACTGGGCACCCTGGCGAAGCTGACCGTCGGGTTCGTGCTGCTCTTCGGGTTTGGGTGGCTGGGACTGGGGACGCTCGGGTACGTGGGGGCGCTGGATGACCTCAGCCCACTGGTGTACGTGACCGGCATGCTCGTCACGGTCGGCGGACTGGCCACGCTCGGGGTGTGGCTGGCACGCGGTGGGGACCTGCGCGACGCGCTGCACCGCCTCGGCTCACCCGGGTTCGGCCGCAGCGAGCCGGGAGCGCCCGCCGCGTGGGTCGATCCGGCTGCTGGGGATGCGGATCCCACCTTGGTCCTGA
>JBAVKQ010000067.1:0-9082 GCA_049688395.1 Candidatus Nanopelagicales bacterium | reverse complement strand
CAGCGACATCCTGATCACCGACAACCGAATCACCACATCGGTCTACCCGAACGGCGGTGCCTACGGTCCGTTCACCTCCGTCGGCTCAGCCGCGGTGACAATGCAGGGCAACGTCTGGCACGACGGCCCGAAAGCCGGCCAGCCAGCCTGAACCCGAGGCCCCCGAGGCCCCCGCCTGGCCACGCGCCGGGCGGGGGCCCACGCCCGGCGAAGTTGAGTTGTGGTTTCTGCGGGCGTTCACCTTTGGCCACGTCCGGCAACTCGACGCGATCGCACCGTCCACCCCCGCGGCCAGCCCTATCACCCGACCCCCACCACGCCCATCGGTAGACAGGTTGAGGCTCAGAAGCGAGAGGACGACAAGGTGTCACCGGTCGGCGAGCACAGCGCGCAGAAGCTGCGCGCGGCTCGCCCCGACCTTGTCGTAGCTGAAGGACTCGGCCGCGGCTGCCGCGGCTGAGCCGAGGGACCCGCAACGCTCGGGGTCGTCGGCAAGGCTCTGCAGCGCGGCCGCGATCCGCTCGGGGGACGCGGGCGGCACCACGAGGCCGGTCCGGCCGTCTTCCACCAAGCGTGCGGCACCCATCGGGGTAGTGACCACCGGTAGGCCGAAGCCGGCCGCCTCATAGGTCACCTGGGGGCCGCCCTCCTCGAGGGTCGGGAACACGAAGACGTCGGAGCTCGCGTACAGGGCACCTGGGTTCTGTGCGTAACCCCAGAGCCGGACCCGGCCACCGCGAACCCGCTCCTCGACGAGATCGGCGATCTCGGGGTCGACCGAACCCACCAGCACCAGCTCGCCGTCGACGTCGGTGCGAGACCAGCCGTCCAGGAGCTCCGGGATGCCCTTGCGCACCCCGATCCGGCCCACGAAGACCGCACGGAAGCGGGCGTCTCGCTCGGCCGGATCCGCGCCGGCGTAGCGCTCCGGCAACCAGCCAAAGGTGGTCGCGAGGATCCGGTCGTCGCTCACGCCCAGCGCCCGCAGACTGGTCTCGACCTCGGGGTTGGACGCGAACACGTAATCGTACCGGGTCAGCTCGTGGGTCTCGTCGGCGATCGCGGAGGCCGTGATGCCGTGGGTGGCGGGCAGACCGAGCCGCGCGTACGCCTCGTCCAGGATCGGGCCAGCCGTCGCGAGCGCCGAGTTCACCATCTCGCGCACGGTGGTCACGCCGGCCTCGTGGGTCGCCTCCACGAGCCGCGTCGGGGTGCCCGGCCAGAAGTGCGCGACGGTGGTCCGCGGGTCGCAGCGGGTCAGCGCACGGCGGAACTGCTGCTCCAGGCGGGCCAGTGCGACCGTCTCCACTGCGCCGCGCCAGGGCAGGAGCCCGGTCATCCCGACGAAGGGCAGGCGGACCGCGACCCCCTCGGGCAAAGGCGTGCGCCGGCGACCAGCGAAGACTACCGGCCGAACACCGCTAGCCACCATGCCGCCGGCGATGCGCGCGCAGCTCTCGGCCGGTCCGCGGCCGCTGAATGAGTACGGCGCGTAGACCAGCACCTGAGGCATCCCCAGCACAGTGCCCACCTCAGCGCACCACCTAGGGGGACCAGGCCTCGTGGATGAACACGGCCGGCAGCGCCCCGTAGACAACGTCGAGGGACCAGACGTCGGTCACCGTCGGCTCGTCGTCGCGCGGGAACCCATGGAGGATCGTATCGTCGTCCAGCCGGGCATCCGGTCGTAGCTGCGGTTCTCGCCGTCCCTGGCCCGATCGTCGCGCGGATCGTGTCCATCGTGCGGCGCAACCCGAACGACCGGCCCAGGTTCCGCGGGTGCGCGGCCCACGCGGCCGCCATGCCCAGCCGGAACGAGTCCTGGGCTTACACCGGCAGGCGTCGCTTGAGCGTCCGGTGCGACATCGGCTCAATGCCCTCCTCCTCCAGCACCTGGGCGGCAGTGGACTTGCTCGTATGCTCGATGATCCGGGCCAGCACCAAATCCCGGAACACCTCGACTCCCCCCGGTCTCGGCGTCGAAACCGAGGGTCTCGTACGCGGCGACCAGGGCGTCCCGCAGGTACCCCAGCCAGGAGGAGACAATCTCCAACGGCCGGCACGACGCGGCCGCTTGGGCGACGCTGAGCCCGAGGTCCGGCTCGGCCTGACCCTCGGCGAGCCGGACCTCGGGCTGCCGCTGCCTTTAGCGCGGCCAGCTCCTCCTCGTCGTGCGCCGAGCCCAGGAGCTCAACGCCCTTCGACCCGCGGTCGGAGGAGTGCACGATCTGCACCACCATCGCCCCCGCCGCGGTCTTGACCGTCCGCACGTTCGCCACGACCCGATACTACGAACCTGATTAGCCCGGGTCTACTCTATCACTTTCTGGGTGCGGCGTGACTGAAGGATCAAGTGCCATCCGAGCAGGGACGATGTGGCTCAGTTGCCCGGGTGTCGTAGTCAGGACGTCAACCCGGCGACGCCGCGCACTGGGTGGAGGAGGCCGAACGCGCCGGCAAGGTTCGGGCACACGCGTTGCGGCAGACCGAGTCTGAGGAGGTTCCCCCGACGGGTGAACCCCCGACCCCGCGCAGACGAGGCCGAGGGCGGTCGCCTATTCTCGATGTCTCACGTGGCGGATCTCCAGGCGCCCTCAGGAGGACTCTTGATACCCAGCTCACTGCGGCGGGTGCCCGTCTCGATCGTGTGTGTCTTCAACGACCCGGACGTCCGTGCGCGCTGTTTAGACCGGTCCGTCGAGGCCGGCCGCCCCCAGGCGCCAGAGACCGAGTACCTGCCCGTAGACAACACCGCCCACCAGTTCGCCTCCGCGGGCGCTGCGCTGAACCACGGAATCCGCAGCGCGAGAAACGACGTCGTGGTCCTCGTGCACCAGGACGTGTACCTGCACTCGCTCGCCGCCCTCGAGACCATGGCCGGCGTCCTGCTCGACGACCCCGGCATCGGTCTTGCTGGGGCCGTCGGCATCACCCACTCGGGCGGGGTGTCGGGCGTGGTGCGCGATCGCGTCGTGATGATCGGTGAACCGGCCGGCACCGGGGAGACCGTCGACAGCCTCGACGAGGTGCTCCTCATGATCACGCGGGTCCACGCGCTGCGGGAGCCACTCAGCGTGGACCCCGACCTGGCCTGGCACGCCTACGGGGTGGAGTACGGCGCACGCATGCAGACCCTCGGCCTGCGGGTCGTGGCGGCCGACCTCCCGCTGACGCACAACAGCATGACCACCAACCTCGCCCGCCTCACCGAGGCGCACGCGCACGTCGCCCTGCTGTACCCGTCCGTCGTCCCGCTGCAGACCACCTGCGGTGTGGTCGGTGCCCACGGTGGCACCTCGCGCTGGCGCGCGCTCCTGCGACGTCGCCGCGGCGCGATGGCGTGGCTGAGAGAGTCGGGAACCGCGACGCAGCTCGCCCGCGCCGGTCGCTTCCCCCTGACCGACGTGGTGCTCGCCGACATTCGCTTGGAAATCGACGACGCCCTCGCTACGCTCGACGCTGGGCGACTGACGATCCGAAACCTCGAACCGGTGCCCCAGCCGGCGGCCGAGTGGGCGGCGGACGCCCTGCCACGCGGCGACCGCGAGGCCTCCGCCGCGGTCGCAGACGTCGACGACGCCGTCGCTGCGATTCGCGGGCGCGAGGGCGACGAAGCCGTCCTGATCACCGGGGTCGACGCCCGTACGCTCGAGCGCCTCGCGCCCGCGCTGCGCGACGCGCCGTTTCTGGTCGGCGTGCTGCGCGACACGGGGGCCTGGGTACTCGTCCACGACGAGGTCGCGGCCCTAGACGACATGCGCAACTCCCGCCGGACCGCGCCGTTCGCGTTGCGTGGACCCAAGGGCGACGTCGTAACAACCGGATCCGAGCGGTAGGCGAGGTGGAGGGGAGCGAGGTGGAGGGGAGCGACGGCCGAGAAACCGCGCCTGTCGGTGCGCCGCGCCGGGTCGTTGACCGGACTCGCAGCGCGATGTGGGGCGCCGCCGTCGGGCTGGCCGACCTCACGCCGCCCGGAATTCGCTACGGGTACGTGCACCCGGCGACCCGCCGCCTGTTGCAGCGACCTCTGAACGCGCTGACCCCGGTCGAGGGAGCGGCGTTCGCGGCACCCAAGCACGTGCAGTCGGCGGGGCCGACCGACCTAAGGTGCGGGCTGGTCGCCGACCATCTCGACGTCGGCGGGATCGGCCGGGTCGTGGAGATGCTGACCGAGGGATTCCGCGGGGCGGGCGTCGAGCCGGTCGTGATAGTCCCGGCTGTCGGCGCCCGGGTGGGGCGGCTGCACGACCTCGGCTTCGAGGTCGTGATCGCCCACGCCAGGTCCGCCAGGGCGGCGCTGCGCGATGCCGCACTGGACGTCCTACAGGTGCACAGCGCGCCCGCCCCGCTCCTAGCCGCGGCACTGGACACTGGCGCCCCCGTGGTGCCGGTACTGCACAACACCGAGATCCACTACCAGCGACCCCAGTGGCGGTCGATCACCCAGCTCTTCGAGCGCGCGGACGCCGTGATCGCCGTCAGCGAGCTCGTCCGCAGCTTCCACCGCGCCCGCCTGCCCGCTGCGGTGGGCGACAAGATCGTCGTCGTCCCCAACGGCGCCTTGCCGATGCTGGCCGCGACGCCCGAGGTCCGGGCCCGGGCGCGGGCCCAGCTGTCCCGGGTGCTGGGCATCGATCTGGACGGCGAGGTCGTGTTCGCCTGCCTGGCGCGCTACGACTCTCAGAAGAACCTCGCCGGTACCGTCGTGGCCTTTCTGGCCGCGGCCGACCGCAGCGAGGTGCCAGTCCGGCTGGTCGCTGCTGGGGACCCGTCGGACTGGCTGGAAGTCAAACGCGCCGACGCCCTCCGGCGGGCTCATCGCCACGGGGACCGGGTCCACCTGTTGGGCAACTCAGATGCGGCGACCCTACTTGTCGCGTCGGACGCGTTCGTGCTCGACTCGTTCTTCGAGGGCTGGCCGCTGGCGACCACCGAAGCGGTAGCAGCCGGGCTTCCCGTGGTGGTGAGCGAGACCGGAGGCGCGGCGGAGCTCGTCGCCCGGGCTCCACATGGTTCCCGGCTGGTGGGGAACCCGACAGGACCGGCGGCCGCCGTCACCGACGTCCGGGCACGCGCCGCGCGTCGCCGGGCCCCCCACCAGATCAACCGCGAGGCTCTGGCCACGGCAATCGCGGGGCTCGCCCACGAAGTGGCCGGAGGCCCTGCGGGGCAGTCCGCTGCCGATCACAGCTACGACGAAATGGTCACCGGGCACGCCCGCGTCGTCCGCGAGGTGCGCGACGCCCGCGCCCGGGACTCACGATGACGGAGCTGGACCCGGAGAGCCCGGCCGACCACCCCGGCGAGGAATCCGCGCAGCCCTCCGCCGTCGCGGAGCCCCCTGCCCCATCCTCCGGCACCGAGCCCGCTCAGGCGCTCGGGCGCTCGGCCGCCGCCGGCGCCGCCTGGCTGACCGCGCAGAAATGGGTCGTGCGGCTTTCCGGGCTCGTGACGATCGCGATCCTGGCGAGGCTTGTCTCGCCGGATGAGTTCGGAGTGGTGGCCGCGGCCTCGGCCGTGCTGCCCTTCGTCCTGCTGCTGTCCGACCTTGGCCTATCCACCTACCTCGTCCAGGCCAAGGACCCCGACCAGCACGCCCTCAGCACTGGCTTCTGGTTCTCGCTCACCGCTGCGTTCGTCCTCGGCGGGGCAATGTTCGCGTTCGTGCCCGTCATGGTTGCGATCTTGGGCGTTCCCCAAGCGGCTCCCGTGCTTCGGGTGCTGCTGATCTCCGTCCCGCTCGTTGTGGCCGGGGCTGTCCCCATGGCCCTTATGCGCCGGCGGATGCAGTTCAAGCTCATCGCCTTCCAGGGCACCCTGGCTGCCGGCGTCGCGCAGGTGGTGGCCATAGTCATCGCGGTCGCTGGTGGCGGCGCCTGGGCCCTCGTCGGTCAGGCGATCTCTACGACTCTGATCATCACCACCGCGGCCTGGATCACGGCACGCTGGCTCCCATCCTGGCTGTTCTCCACCCAGGAGTTCGTCCGGATGGCCCGCTTCGGCTACAAGGTCGTCGCGGTCGAGCTCGTCGCTGTGCTGCGCAGCTGGGGCGAGACCGCGATCATCGCCAACGCCCTGGGGCCCTCGGCGTTGGGCTACTTGACGATCGCACAACGACTTGTCCAGGTGGCCGCTGAGCTGGGCGGCGCGGCGGTCGCGCCTGTCTCGGTGGTCGTATTCGCCAAGGTCCGCGAGGCCCCAGAGCGCCTGGGCCGGGCCTACCGCAAGGCGTCGCTGCTCACCTACGGCGCGGTGACCCCCCTGATGGTCTACCTCGCGGTGGCAGCCCCCGTGGTGATCCCGATGCTGTTCGGGTCGCAGTGGGACGAGAGCATCCCGGTCACCCGTGGCCTGGCGGTCGCGGGCCTCCTCACCATTGGCGCCTTCGTCGACCACGGGCTCTTCTACGCGATGTCGCGGCCGGGCACCTGGCTGGTCTACGCGATCATCACCGACCTCGTCACCGTAGGCACCACCGCCGTGGTCGTGTCCCATGGTCTTACCGCGGTCGCCTGGGCTTTCGTCGGGGTGGCGGCCGGAGCCACGGTCGCGCGCTGGGTCCTCGTAAGCCGCCAGATAGACACCAGCGTCGGCGAGCTCGCCAGGTCGTTCGCGTCGGTCGCGCTTTGCGCCGCGGGCTCGGCGGGGGCGGGCCTGCTGGTGCTGACCGCCGCGTCGGGACCGCTGCTCGTGCAGGCGAGTTTAGTCGGGATCGCGACGGTGGGCGTGCACCTGCTGCTGCTGCGCCTGATGATGCCGCAGACCTTCCGCGACACCCTCGAAATCGGCCCACTGCCGGACTCGCTGCGCGCGCGGCTCAAGCGCCTGTCCCGCCTGCCCGCCTGACCATCCGGCCGAGCTTGGCGGGGACCCGGCGGGCCTCCACGGGCAGGTCGGCAAACCAGGATCGGGCGGTGTAGTCCGCCGGGGCACGGTTGTAGACTGCCGCGAGCTTGCGCGTCATCGCCTCCAGCCCGAACCGCTGCTCGGCGAACTGCCGGCCAAACGCTCCTAACGCGCGACGCAGCTGCGGATCGGAGATCACACTGCGCAACTTCTCGGCGAGCAGGGCGTCGGCTTCCTCGACGTGGTCCGGGCTCCAGAAACTATTGCGGGCCAGTATCGGCGCGGTCTGGGGCGTAAAGAGCTCGCTCCACCCGTTCTCGCCCTGCACCACTAACGTTCGGCCGTGCGCCAGCCCCCGGGCTGCCGAACCGCCCATGCCGAGCACGATGTCCGCCCCGGCGTAGGCGGCGCGCGGGTCGGCCATCGACCCGGTGAACCGCACGCCCGTGCGGCCGAGCCGGACGTTGACCCGC
Organism: Candidatus Nanopelagicales bacterium; assembly: GCA_049688395.1. Classification (GTDB taxonomy): domain Bacteria; phylum Actinomycetota; class Actinomycetes; order S36-B12; family CAIYMF01; genus Prado023. The sequence goes on along the minus strand of JBAVKQ010000067.1, from coordinate 1,763 downwards.
TCGCCCATAGCCCGTAGACGCACCTCGGCCGGCCCTCCGCCCACGACGGTCAGGGTGACGTCGGGGTCGGCGAGGATCCCGACGGCGCCGATCGCCGCTTCGACCGCGGTCGACTTCATGTTGTCCTCAAGGCGGGACACGATCACGATGCCCACTCCAGGACCAGACGGCTCCTCGGCCGGCGGCCGGTCATTGAGCAGGTCGACCGGTGGGCTAATCAGCACGGTGTGCCCGGGCCGGTCGTGGCACTCCTCGAGGATGTACTCGGTGCCCACCACCATCGGCATGTGCCGGTGTACCGAGTGGTGCAGCGACATCTCGTACATCGTGAGTACCCACGGCCGGCGACCAAATATGCTCGGTCCCCAGTAGATTGGCCGAGGCGCGCCCCAGGTGCCGTAGGCGTGCACCAGGTCCGCCCCGATCTCGTCGGCGCGCTGCGCGAGGATCCGAGCGTGCGTCAGCACCGTCGGTGGCTCACGGTAGGGATATACCATCAATCCGCGCTCGCGGGCCACGTCCAGCAGGCTTGGGCCACCCACCTCGGGCAGCGGGCCGATCAGGTGCGAGTCGTAGCCGTAGGGGACCAACGCCTCGGCGAGGTCCAGTGCGCACAACTGGGTGCCACCGATGTCGAGGCTGTTGAGGTGGACCAGGACGACCGTGCGGATCATCGCACCCTCACTCGGGCGAGGAGGGTGGCGTAGTCGCCTCCGACGTCGTCGTGAGTCAGCGTCAAGTTCGGCATGGCGACCACATGATCGCCCACGCGGACGCCGGGGTACAAGCCGCACATGCTGAACTTGGGACGGACGTGGTCTGGGCGAACAGCTTCGCCCCGTTGGTCGAGCATGGTGCTGAGCTTCTCGAGCCACCCCAGACCGCACCCTGACCTAGACACACCAAACGTGCTCTTGTTCCCCATCGAAGGCGTCGCGGTCGAGTAGGTGGGAGGTCGAGCCCGACCAGCGCATCGACCCCCAAGCTCGTCCGACGATCGACGATCCTCGGCCGGAGTCTCGGTGGCGAGGTGTTCACGTGGACATAGACATTAGAACCGACGGCCGGGGGCCCACTTCGACAGCTGATTGGGTCAGCCTAAGCCTCAATCCGTGATGTGACCCTCTGATCGGGGTCTTGTCTGGGTATCGGGCTCTGGCGGTCGGGCAGGGGTTGGGTCGGCGCTTTGGGGTGCGTGAGTCCTGCCGGGCTGTCCGGCTTCTCCAGGGTCCTCGGGTCGTGGGCGGATGGGGTTGTCGGCGGGTCAGACGGTCATGACTGCTGTCCATAGGTTCAGCCAGGGGGTGGCCCAGGGCCATCGGGTGGGTAGGTGCAGTCTCTGGCGGCGGGCGGAGTGGGAGACCCGTGCCGGGGTGTTGATGATCTTGTCGCGGATGGTGACGGTCTCGGCCTTGGTGAACTGGCCGCCGGCGGTGATCCCGGTGGCGCGGGTGATGTTGAACGCGATCGCGGCGGCCACGGGCCAAGCTGCGTTGGCGGGGTGAGACTTGCAGGGCAGCGCCGCGAGGGCGCTGGCCTTCAGGTCAGCGATCACGGCTTCCACGATGGCGTGGCCGCGGTGGGTCTTCTCCGCGGTGACCAACGGGGCCGGATTGTTCGTGAACAGCGCATGGTGGCGCCAGACCTCGAACAGGCCCTGCTGCCCGGCGGCCTGGATCTTCTGGGTGTTGCGTTCCGGGACCCGGCGCACGATCAGCCGGGCGGTGACCTGCTTGTTCTTCGGCTTCGAGGTGAACGCCGTG
>JBAVKQ010000066.1:0-6682 GCA_049688395.1 Candidatus Nanopelagicales bacterium | reverse complement strand
CTTCCCTACCTGCCAGTCGCGTGCTCGCGGTGGCGCTGCCCGGGCTGGTGGCCGCGGTCGCGGTGGATCCGACCCGCCTGGCCGATGCGTTGGTCGTCCGGTTGCGGGTGCCGGCGCGCGCCGCCTATGCAGTGCTGGCCGGGCTGAGGCTGCTCCCGCTGCTGGGCGAGGAGTGGGCGGTGCTGGGCCGCGCCAACCGGGCCCGTGGGCTCGCGGGCAGCGGCGTTCGGGCGCACGCACGGCAGTTCGCCTCGATGACGTTCCGGCTGCTGGTGGCGGCGTTGCGCCGCGGCGGCCGGCTGGCGGTGGCTCTGGACGCACGTGGGCTGGCCGCCGGGCCGCGCACGGTCGCACGTCCGGTCCGCTGGCGATGGCTCGACAGCGTCGCGGTCGCGGTCGGGCTGCTGGGAGTGGCGATTGCGGTGGGCGGGGCTGGCATCATCGGGGGATGACCGACGCAGACACCGCCCAGCCCGCACCGCAGCCCGCACCTCAGCCCGCACCGCAGCCCAGGAGCCCCGTGCTGGTCGAGCGCCGCGGCCACCTGCTGCTGATCGGGGTCGACCGTCCCGAGAAGCGCAACGCCTGGAACCTGGCCACGATCGATGCCGTCGCTGCGGCCTACGCGCAACTCGCCGCCGACCCGGACCTGCGGGTCGGGGTCGTGCACGGGGTCGGGGAGCACTTCTCCGCGGGCCTGGACTTGGCCGAGGTAGGCCCAGCGGTCGCCGCGCAGGGCCCCGGCGCCCTGTCCGGGGATCATGGCGTCGACCCGTTCGGGGTGTGGGGGCCGCCGGTCGGCAAGCCTGTGGTGCTGGCCGCGCAGGGCATCGCCTACACGCTGAGCATCGAGCTCGCCCTGGCCGCCGACATCGTCGTGGCCGCCTCGGACGTGCGCTTCCGCCAGCTCGAGGTGGGCCGCGGGATCATGCCGTTCGGCGGCGCCACCTTCCGTGCGCAGGCCAGCCTCGGCTGGGGCAATGCGATGCGCTTCCTGCTCACCGGACAGGAGTTCGGGGCGTCCGAGGCGCTGCGGATCGGGTTGGTCCAGGAAATCGTCGAGCCGGGCGCGCAACTGGGGCGGGCCATCGAGATCGCCGAGCTGATCGCCGCGCAGGCACCCCTGGCGGTGGCGGGCACGCTGGCCAACGCGCACATGGCTCGCGACCACGGCCCCGCGGCTGCGGTGGCGCACCTGCGCGAGGTCCTGCCCGACATCCTGGCCAGCCAGGACGCCGCCGAGGGTGTGCGCTCGTTCGTGGAGCGCCGCGACGCCCACTTCACGGGCAACTGACCCCGCAGCGCCGCGCAAGCCCCGCGCCGGCTTCGTCGGTGTGCACGGAATCGACCAGCCGATTGTCGATATCGTGCACACCAACGCCAAGCAGGGGCCGCCGAGGCTACGCTCGGGAGCGTGAGTAGCGCCGATCTCGTCACTGCCGAAGCGCCGGGGGTCCGGATCACCGCGTGCAACCGGGGCGCGCACCTGATGACGTGGACGACGCACGGAGTGGAGCGGCTGTGGATGTCGCCGCTCTCAGGGTGCGGCGGCGCGAGCGCCATCCGGGGTGGGGTGCCGGTGCTGTTCCCCCAGTTCGGAACCTTCGGACCGCTGGCCAAGCACGGGTTCGCGCGCACCGCGCAGTGGACCCCGCTGCCAGTGACCAGCACCGCGCAGAGCGCTGAGCTGTCCTTCGAGCTCACCGACACCCCCGAGACCCGCGCGGTCTGGCCGCACGAGTTCCACGCACGGCTGGCCATCGAGGCCAGCGCCGACACCGTGGCCATGGCGCTCACGGTGACCAATGTGGGCGCCGAGACCGCCCACTTCACCGGGGGGCTGCACACCTACCTTGCGGTGGCCGACCCGCAGGCCACGATCTCCGGCCTGGCGGGCTGTCGTTGTTGGGACGGCGCCTCGACGCAGTCGCCGCATTTCACCGAGCCGATCGAGGGACCGATCCGGGCGCTGGACACCCAGGACCGGGTGATGACCGGCCCCGCGGCGCAGGTGGTGCTCCACGATGCTGCTCGGGGTTCGGTGCGCATCACTGCCGAGGGTTTCGCCAACCGGATCGTGTGGAACCCGGGCGCCGGACACGGGCTGCCCGACGTGGCGCCGGGCGACGAGGCGCACTTCGTCTGCATCGAACCTGCCGTGGTGGAACCGGTCGCGCTGGCTGCTGGGGGCACCTGGGCGGGGCGCATGACCCTGTCCCTGTCCCAGTCCTGATCTCCGTGCCGCACGCCCCACCTTCTGGCAAACGCTTCCCTCCGGACAAGGGGCTTCGCGGATTCGAGGAGCACCCCGAAACTCAAGCGCCGGCGGCCAGGGGCGGGCGGCACGGCGGGCGGGCGGCAGGTCAGGGTTCGCGGACCAGCCACTGGCCCTCGGGCCAGACCGCCCGGGTGACCCCGGAGCCCGCGATCATCCGCCGGCACCCTTCGCAGGGCTCGTGGGTCACGTAGATCGTGGCCGACTCCGAGCGGCTGCGGTCGGCGTAGAGCAGGCAGTTCTGCTCGGCGTGCAGCGCCACACACGCCCCCGCCCCGGTGTCGTAGGAGCTGCCCGGGGCCACCGTCTGGTTGTCCTCCAGCCCGCGCGGGCACTGCCCGGCAAGGCAGGACGGCCCGCCCGAGGGGGCGCCGTTGTAGCCGGTGGCCACGATCCGGTTGTTGGTCACCAGCACCGCGCCGACCTGCCGGCGGCGGCAATCCGCGCGGGCGGCGACCGCAGCGGCGATCCCGAGGAAGTAGTCGTCCCAGCCGGGACGGGTGTGCACCATGGATGCGATTGTGGCCCTGGCCCCAGACGAGGTGTCGTCCGGGGCCAGGGCCACAGGTCCTGCCCGATCGGGGGACGTCAGCTCAGCGCGTCCTTGATGGCCGAGGCCGACTCGGCGGCCTCGTTGGCGTTCTGGTCGGCCAGCGAGTCCACGCTCAGGAACTTCCACGCCACCCAGGCCAGCACTGAGCCGACCAATGGGGCCAGGATGAACAGCCAGACCTGGCCCAGGGCGTCGCCCCCGGCGAACAGCGCCGGTCCGAACGAGCGGGCCGGGTTGACCGAGGTGCCGGTCAGCGGGATGCCCACCAGATGCACGGTGGTCAGGGCCAGGCCGATCGCCAGGCCCGCGAAGCCGGGGGCCGCGACCTTCTCGGTGACCAGCAGGATCACCAGCACGAACGCCGCGGTCAGCAGGACCTCGAGCACGAATGCGCCCTGCAGGTTGATCGCGCCGTTGTCGTAGGAGTTGGTGCCCAGACCACCGGTCCGATCGGTGACGCCGAAGGAGGAGACGAACAGCTTGAGCACCGCGCCGCCGACGATCGCTCCGGCGAACTGGGCGGCCACGTAGAGGCCGGCCTCCGCGGCGGACATCCGCTTGGCCAGGAACACGCCAAGGGTGACGGCCGGGTTCACGTGCGTGCCCGAGATGGGTCCGAACGCGTAGGCCAGCATCAGCACGGTCAGGCCGAAGGCCAGGGCCACGCCGACGGTGCCCGACGACGGGCCGGCGCCGTCAGCACCGACGCCGCCGCCGATGCCGAACACCGCGGCACCCACGGCCAGGAAGACGAGCAGGAAGGTGCCGACGAACTCGGCGCCGAGCTTGCGGGACATGACAGTAGCCTTTCAGCCAGTTGAGTGGTCAGGGCGCGAGGATACCCACTGGTCGGGGATCTGCATGCGCAATCGGAGACCTCGGATTTCGCGTCGCGGGTCACCGAGCTCCGAGTAGCCCTACTGCGGCAGCAGCCCGGCCGCCTCGAGGTCGGCGCGCAGCGCCGGATCGGAGGGCTCGGTCAGGTGGTGATCGTCGGGGAACACCACCACCGGGATGGACTGGCGTCCGCCGGTACGGGTCAGCATCGCGGTCAGCGCCTCGGGGTCGGCATCGACATCCAGGTAGGTGTAGGGGACGTCGAGCCGGTCGAGCAGGCGCTTGGAGCGGCGGCAGTCCGGGCACCAGTCGGCGCCGTAGACGGTGATGCCAGGGTCAGCCATGGGCGGATTGTGCCATGTCCGGCTGCGCGCGTCAGGCCGTGCGCGTCAGGTCGTACGCGTCAGGCCGTGCGCGTCAGGCCGTGCGCGTCAGGCCGTGCGCGTCAGCCAGCCGATGGCGGCCAGGACCAGTGCCGTGGTGCCGAACGGGATGGATGCCTCGTCGACGTCGAACGTGGGCCGGTGCAGGTCGAGGTGGTCCCGGCGGCCCGGCCAGTGCGTGCCCAGCCGGGCGTAGCACCCCGGGACGTGGTCCTGGTACCAGCCGAACGTGTCCCCGCCCCAGGAGTGCGGGGTGTCGCAGGCGGCGTCCGGGCCGCCGGCCAGCAGAGCGGCGCGGGCGAATGTGCGGGTGGCCTCGGGGTCGTTGCGCACCGGGGTCACGCCCGGCTGGTGGCTCAGCACCCAGGCCAGGCCGTCGGGCCGGGAACCTCGATGGCCATCGGCCTCCGGGCGCAGGTCGGTGCCCAGCAGCCGGGCCAGCACGCGGGGCAGGATCGTGAGCAGGGCATCGGACACGTGCGCGTCCGGGGTGCGCACCGATCCGGTCAGCTCGGCCTCGGCCGGGATCACGTTGGAAGCCGATCCGGTGTGGATCGTGCCGAACACGACCCGCACCTCGCCGCGCTCGGCGTCACCCCCGGACAGCGCGTCGGCCTCGGCCTGGACCGCCCCGGGCAGTTCGCGGACCACCCGGGCCACCTCGTCGGCGAGGTTGACCGTCAGCGCCGGCCGGGCCGTGTGCCCGCCGGGGCCGAACATCGAGATCGCCATGTGGTGCGAGGCCGAGGTCAGCGCGCCGATCCGGAAACCGAGGTGCCCGGCGTCGATCTTCGGGTCGCAGTGCACCCCGAAGATGGCGTCCACACTGTCGAGCCCGCCGTCCTTGATCACGTCCAGCGCACCGCCGGGCAGGGACTCCTCGGACGGTTCGAAGATCAGGCGCACCCGGCCGGGCACCCGCCCCGAGCCGATCAACTGGTGCAGCACCAGCCCGGCCCCGAGCACCACGGCCGTGTGCACGTCGTGCCCGCAGGCGTGGCACACGCCCGCATTGAGCGAGGCGTACGGCACGTCCTTGGCGTCGTCCATCGCCAGGGCGTCGATGTCGGCCCGCAGCGCGACCATCGGACCTGCCTCGCCGATGTCGCAGATCAGGCCGGTGCCGACCGAGAGCACCCGCGGCTTGAGTCCCTCGACCATCAGGCGCTCCCGCAGCGCGGCGGTGGTCTCGTGCTCGGCGCGGCTCACCTCGGGCCGGGCGTGCAGCCACCGCCGGGTGTAGATCAGCTCGCCGGAACGGTGCTCCACCATGGCCCTCGCGACGTGGAGCAGGTCGGGGTCGATGCGCATGTCGGGCAGGTCCCCGAGCGCCTCCACCGGGAAGCGGTCCACATCGATGCCCATCTGCTCTCAGCCTCCGACCCGGTCGTTGGCGAACTCGCGGCGCAGCAGCTCCACCACATCGCGCAGGGTTCCACCTGCGGTGATGACCGCCCGCTGCCGGGCGTAGCTCGGCCCGTGGTCGAGGATACCCAGCACCCGGTCCAGGTCGTCGGCGGCACCCAGGGCCACCGCTTCGGGCCGCAGGAGTGCGACCCACTCGTGCACCTCGTCGGCCAGCGAAGTCACCCGGCCGTCGCCGTGCACCAGCTGCGCGTCGATCCCGTACCGAGCCGCCCGCCACTTGTTCTCCTGCAGCACCCAGTCGGGCTCCCGCGCCGGGAGCCGGCCGGCGTCGAAGGCGCGGCACAGGTGGGCCACCGCGGCCTGGGCCAGGGCTGCCAGGGCGCACAGTTCGGTCAGGGTGGCCATCCCATCGCACATCCGCAGCTCGACGGTGCCCCAGCCCGGGCTGGGCCGGATGTCCCACCACAGCTCCTTGACCGTCTCGATGGTCCCGGCGCGAACAAGCACGGCGGCCAGCGCCTCGAAGTCGGCCCAGTCGGCCAGCGCGGGCGGCAGGCTCGCCGAGGGCATCGACTCGAAGACCTTCGTGCGCATGGAGGCCAGGCCGGTGTCGTCGCCGAACCAGTACGGGCTCGACGCGGACAGCGCCACGAAATGCGGCAGCAGCCCGGTCAGCGCGTTGGTGACCGCCACGGCGTGGTCCCCCGAGGGCACTGCGACGTGGAAGTGCACGCCGTGGATCATCATCCGTCGCGCGGGCCAGGCGATGCGCTCGACCAGGCGGGCGTAGCGGTCGTCGTCGGTCAGGCGCAGGTCGTTCCAGTCGGAGAAGGGGTGGACCCCGGTGCCGATCAGGGCCAGGTGCCGGCGGCGCAGGATCGGGTCGAGCTCGGCGACCGTGGCCGCGAGGTCGGCGTGCGCTGCAGTCGGCGTCGCGCAGATCCCGGTCACCAGTTCGAGGGTGGACTGGAACAGCTCGTGGTGGATCTTCGGGTGCTCGCCGCCCGGGTGCCGAGCTCCCGCCTCGGCCAGTACGTCGGGCGCGGCGCACTCCAGCGCGTCGCTGATGTCGTCGACGATGCCCATCTCCAGCTCGACCCCGAGGGTGTGCGCGTCGGACCCGTGGAACGTGATGCCCATCGACCCTCCTGCCCAGGCGTGAATGCCCCACAGGCTAGGCCCATTACCCTGCTGCCTGTGGTTCCTGATCCGGTCGGCAGCGCAGTGGCGCACGGCGGCCCCGGCAGTGCCGCGGTCGCTGCGGGC
>JBAVKQ010000065.1:0-3784 GCA_049688395.1 Candidatus Nanopelagicales bacterium | reverse complement strand
CACGGCGTTCACCTCGAAGCCGAAGAACAAGCAGGTCACCGCCCGGCTGATCGTGCGCCGGGTCCCGGAACGCAACACCCAGAAGATCCAGGCCGCCGGGCAGCAGGGCCTGTTCGAGGTCTGGCGCTACCACGCCGTGTTCACGGACAACCCAGCCCCGCTGGTCACCGCGGAGAAGACCCACCGCGCCCACGCGATCGTGGAGAACGTGATCGCCGATCTCAAGGCCAGCGCCCTGGCCGCACTGCCGTGCAAGTCCCACCCAGCCAACGCAGCCTGGCTGGTCGCCGCGGCGATCGCGTTCAACATCACCCGCGCCATCGGCATCACCGCCGGCGGCCAGTTCACCAAGGCAGAGACCGCCACCGTGCGCAGCAAGATCATCAACACCCCGGCCCGGGTCTCCCACTCCGCCCGCCGACAGAGACTGCACCTACCCACCCGATGGCCCTGGGCCACCCCCTGGCTGAACCTGTGGACAGCAGTCATGACCACCTGACCCGCCGATAGCCCCGTCCGCCCACGACCCAAGGACCCCCGGAGAAGCCGGACTCGACCGGCCGGACTCACGCACCCCAAACCGCCGAACAGCCCCCGCCCAACCACCAGTGCCCCGATAGCCAGACAGGACCCCAATCAGAGGGTCACATCACGGATTGAGGTTGAACCGGTGTGGGCCTACGCGTCGACATGGAACATCTCCTCAACTGTGCGATGGAAGTGCCGAGCGATGGCGATCGCCAGGGGTAGGGACGGGTCGTAGCGGCCCGTCTCGATGGAGTTGACCGTCTGCCGGGAGACGCCGAGCAGCGCCCCGAGTTCACGTTGGGACAGACCCGCAGCCAGCCTCAGATCGCGCACGTCGTTGTGCATGCCCGGCTCCTCGTCGTACGCAGTGTCAAGTCTCCTTGGCATATTCACGGTAGGCCCATGGTGTGGGCGGTGTCAAGGGTGCTTGGCACTTTGGCGCCCTGGACGGCCAGGTCGTCTACCTCGGAGTCGACCCGGGCGATCTCGCGGACCACGTCCCCTGGCGGATGTGGCATGTCCAGCCGGCCCCGGCCGCCAGCACGGCTGTCCCGGGAGAGCCGCGTCCGGGTACCAACCGGCGCGCCCGCTGGTCAGGGTAGGGGTTGGTCAGGCGTCACGTGGCTGGCGTGAGCCCGGGGAAGGACCTGACACCAGGCACTGGTCCCAGTACTGTGCACGAATGCTGATGCGTCCGTTCGGCAGGACTGGCGTGGAGGTGTCGGCCCTCGGGTTCGGCGCAGGGCACATAGGCTCGCCTCGGATGGCCGAGGAACACGCCGATCGGCTCCTGAACGCGGTCCTGGATGCCGGGATCAACCTGATCGACACAGCGCGAGGCTACGGGCTCAGCGAGGGACGGGTCGGTCGGGCCCTGTCGCACCGCCGTGCCGAGTTCGTCCTGTCGACCAAGGTGGGCTATGACGTACCCGGCGAGGTCGATTGGACTCGCGCGGCCGTCCGCCTCGGGATCGATCGTGCACTCGATCGTCTGGGGACTGACCTCATCGACGTCTGCTTCCTGCACTCGTGCGACCTGCCGGTGCTGCTCGCTGGGGACGTCATCGCTGAGCTGCACGCGGCGCAGGCGGCTGGGAAGGTCCGGGTCTGCGGTTACAGCGGCGAGGGATCGGCGCTGCGTTGGGCGATCGAGTCGGGAGCCTTCGGCGCGATCCAGACCTCGGTGAATCTCGCCGACCAGGGGTCGATGGTCAACCTGCTGCCTGATGCCCATGCGCGGGGACTCGGCGTGATCGCCAAGCGCCCCGTGGCCAATGCGGCCTGGAGATTCGCGGATCGGCCCGTGGGCGACTACGCCGAGCCCTACTGGGAGCGGCTGTCGCAGATGGGCCTCGAACCCGCGGATGGCGACTGGGTCGGATCGGCACTTCGCTTCAGCGCGTTCGCCCCCGGGGTGTCCAGCGCGATCGTCGGCACCGCCTCGCTGGCGAACCTGGCCACGGCCGTGGATCGCATCGGCGCGGGACCACTGCCCCGGGCCGAGCAGGCCAGGTGGGCTGAGGCCTTCGCGCCGCATCGGGACAGGTGGCCGGGCCAGGTGTGATCCTCCCTGCACTGTCGGCGGGGGGACCTCCCAGCGGGGGCCCTCCCGGCGGGTCCGGGCGGAGGCTCGGGCCAGGCGGCCGGCCAGGGCGAGGCAGCCGACCCGCTCCCTTCCCGCCGCCAGTCGGGCACGGTGGGCAGGCCTCAGCGCGCGTTTCGCGGCGACCTGGAGGCTCGCCGGGCGGGGTGTGGCGGAGCGCCTTGACATATCGTCTCGCGATATCTCATAGCTGTCCCGCGATGTGTCCGCATCGCAAGGCAACATGGGGGACTGCCCGATGACTCGACGTGCCTTCCGGATCGGCGGCTGGATCGCCCTCGTCGGCGGAGCCCTGGCCGCGGTTGCCGCAGCGACCTTTGCGGTGATCGGCTGCTTGGCGCTCATCGGAAAGGTCACGTACCCCGTGGACATGGGCATCGGGCCGTTCTCCGTTCACGTCACGGCCTCGATGCCGGTTGCCCTCGCCGCGGACGTGTGCCAAACAATCGACCTCACGCAGGACGACAGCCCACTCGACTGCTTCAGATTCTTCGTCCACGACGACAACGGCGCATGGGGCGCGGTTCGCAGCCAGGACGCCGATGTCCAGCCGCTCGCCGCGACGCTCACAGGAGACGTCGAACTCGCCACGACGGGCGGGTGGAGCCCACTCGTCGCGGCGCAGGTCACCAGTGTCGTGATCGGCCTCGGCGTGCTCAGCGGCATGTTGCTCCTGCTCTGGCGGCTACCCGGATGGTGTGAATCTCTGGCAGCTCACCCTGGGTGGACTGGCGCTTCTCCTTGCTGAGGTGTTCCGCCATGGTGCGGACATTGAGGCTGAGCGCCGGTTGACGGTGTGATGGCGATCGTGATCAGGCTCGACCGGATGCTGGTCGAGCGCAAGATGACCCTCACGGAGCTGGCCGACCGGGTTGGCATCACGGTAGCCAACCTGTCGATCCTCAAGACGGGCAAAGCCAAAGCGGTACGGCTCGCGACACTCGAGGCCATCTGCCGAGAACTCGACTGCCAGCCAGGCGACTTGCTCGAGTACGTCGACCGAGACCAGCCCTGAGAAGGGCCGTGAGCCCACACCCGCACCGAACGAGCCATCAAGGGACCTTGCAGTCGATGGCCGAGCCGAGCCCGGACGCGCACGTCGTCTCGAGTAGATCGGGGAACGCGAGCACAGCGCTGCACATTGCCGCGTACCGTCCCGGTCGGCGGCGCTGCTTTCCGGCAGCCGCGAGTGGATGCGGCAGGGCTGCGTGGTCCGGATCGGTTCGGCTGGTTCACTTGCTCCATGACCGAGTTGCCTCCGGTGCCATCGGATCCGGCTGCCCTCAAGGCGTGGGTCGAGAGCTTGAGCGGGGCGAGCAGATGGCATTGGCCCAGCAGTTGACCAGCGGTTGCCCGAGGGGTACGACCCGGACGCGTTCGACGCTGCCGAGGCGACTGCGGCGATGCGGTCGTGGGCCACTGGTGCGTGTCGAGATGCGGTCATCTCTACCCAGACATGCACTCTACTCAACCCAAGTGCGCTGTGCCCCAGTATGCGGGCATTGACGGTCGGCGGTGATCAGTCGGTCGATGTGGGCGAACCGGAAGTACCCCCGGACGCCGTGCATCATCGTCACGATCGAGGAGTCCATCAGCCCCGAGTCGCCGAGCCCATGGATGTAGAGCTCGACGTGGGCCCGCTGGATCCCGGTC
>JBAVKQ010000064.1:0-1728 GCA_049688395.1 Candidatus Nanopelagicales bacterium | reverse complement strand
GGTGGGACGACCGGCGGAAGCGGCCGCGACGGCGGAGCGGCCCGGCGGCTCTCCGGGCTCTCCGGGCCCTCCGGCGGCTCGAGCGGCTCGGTGAAGGGCGCGACGTCGCCGGTGCACTTGGTGCCCGGCTTCGGGACGGCGCCGGTGAGCAGGTAGCGGTCGACGGAGCCGGTGACGCACGCCGATGTGCCGTAGGCCGTGTGCCCCCAGCTGTCGCTGGACACCAGGCGACTGTTGGGCAGGAGCGAGGCAGCGCTCACCGCGCCCTGGTAGTTCGTCGCGGGGTCCCAGTAGTTGCCCACGACGAGCACCGGTGCCGACGTGCGGCGGGTGAACGGCCCGGCATAGGCGTCCGTGTCGCGCACCGTCCAGGTGTTCGACGCGCACGGTGCCGACGCCCAGGTCCACAGCGGGCCGAAGCCGGGGGCGGTGGCGTTCGCCCGGTCGGCGTAGGTGGGCCAGCGGTTGGCGTCGGCCGGGTTGCGGCCGTCGGTGCACAGCACGCTCTGGAACGCCTCGGGGCCGTTGAAGTACGGGAAGGCGAACCCGCCCACCGCCGCGCGTCCCTGCGCGGCCCGCGTCTTGGCGGCCTTCTCGGCGGCGCGCGCGTCCTCGAACTTGCCCACGAGGGCGCGGGTGGCCCGCGCCCGCTCGGCGGACTTCACGCTGCCCGGGTCCGCCCGGTCCTGGAGCAGTGCCCAGATGAAGGACAGGTCGAAGTCGACGGCGGAGTAGCCGTCCGGGGAGTACAGGTCGCTGAGCAGGAAACTCACGAGGATCGCGTAGGTGATCTCGAAGAAGACCTCCCCGGTCTCCTCATCGGTGATCGCCAGCGGCTGCTTCTTCAGGGCCGCGACGATGCGGGCGTAGGTGCCTCGCGGGTTGCCGGTGCCGGCGAGCATGCAGTAGTCCGGTCCGGCCTGCGTGCAGCGCCGCAGGATCTCGTCGAGTGCCTTCGCCGCGCCCTCACCTGAGCGCAGCCGTGCGGTCTGCGGCACGTCGGCGTTGCCCAGGGTCCCGGCCCAGGCGATCGGGTCGAGCACCCCGTCGATGGCCACGGCGCGGACCCGGTCGGGGAAGAGGTTGGCGTAGACGTTTCCGAGGTAGGAGCCGTAGGAGAACCCCAGGTAGCTGAGCTTCGTGTCGCCGAAGGTGCGACGCAGGACGTCCATGTCGCGGGCGACGTTCGCGGTGGACATGTGCGCGGTCAGGGGCTTGCCGGTGGTGGAGCAGGCGCGCCCGAACTTCTGGGCGGAGGCGATGTAGGCGCGCTTCTCGGCGGCCAGGAACGGGAAGGCCACGTTCAGCCCGGACAGCGCCGCGGCCTGCGCCCCGACGTTGGGCCAGCACCGGACGTTGGCGCTGTAATTGGTGCCGCGGGGGTCCATCCCGACGACATCGAACCGGGCGAGCAACGAAGGTGACAGGAAGAACGGCGCCGCGGCGGCGATCTCCACGCCGGACCCGCCCGGACCGCCCGGGTTGAGGAACAGGGTGCCGAGCTTGCGCTTCTGGTTCGCGGCCTTGATCCGCAGGACGGCGACCTCGGTCTGGGCGCCTCTGGGCTGGTCGTAGTCCAGTGGCAGTTTCACGGTCGCGCACTCGGTGCGCTCGCCGAACAGCGGGGAGCAGTCGAACCAGTCCGGCCGGGGCGCCCGGACCCGGTCGACCCTGCGGGCCTCGGCGGGGCTGGTCGTGTCGGTGCGCAGCGTCGCGGGCGCGGTAGCG
>JBAVKQ010000063.1:0-2051 GCA_049688395.1 Candidatus Nanopelagicales bacterium | reverse complement strand
GCACCGCGGACAGGACCGCTGCGGCCGTGAACATTTTCGACAGGGAGGCCAGGGCGAACCGGGTACCGGCATGGATCGGAGTCCCTGAGGAACGGTCGGCCAACCCGTGCGACACCTCCAGCAGCGGACCGGCCCGCCCCATCACCAGCACGGTCCCGCTGAAGCGCCCGCTCGTTGCCCGATCCGCTAGAGCCAGACCCACGGCCTCCCAATCTCCGGGACTCACGGGGGGCAAGGACTCGGTCGCCATGCCCAACGGTACGACGTGCGCCTACCGGCCGGTACAGGGCCGGGCCGCTGGTCAAGAGAGGTAACCAGACGAAGTGCCCCTTGAGGGTCGGCAGATTCCCGGTCCGAAGTTGCGCGCTTCTCGCTGAGCGCGGAGCTCGGGGTGAGCGGATGTGGCTGGTCCCACCGTTGGCCATGGCGGTGCGGATCCCGCGCTGCATGAGCGCGCCGGGTCGTGCAGCGCCGGCGGGTCGGCCTGCTCGGTGCACTTGAGAAGGTGACAACGTCTTTTCAGGTCAGGTTCGGCCGGTAGCGGCAGGCCGTCAGGATCTCCGCGTCACCAAACTGACTGTCGTTGCTGATGAGAGGGCACACGCGTCGGCGAGGGCATGCGACCCCCCCTGATGGGCTACTCCGAGCGCCCCGGAACGGCCAGCAGGGTCCTGGGAAGCATGGCCCGGATGCCGGCGACGACGCCGGGGATTCGGCTGACGAAGTGGATCTCGGTCGGCTGGACGTCGAGCAGGGAGGACTTCACCGCGTTGATGGCCGCGCCGTACTCGATCCGGCTGCATCCCAAGTCGATGGCCAGGTCGATGCTGCCCAGCAGCACGTTCTCGTAGGCGTGGTGCGTGCCGACCGTGGGCCGGTCAAAGACACCGGACAGCAAGCACAGAAGTCGCCCCGAACGCAGGAATGAGTGGTAGCCGACGGGGACCTCTCCCACGTAGGCAACCAGGTGCACCAAGTCGTTGGAGGGGATCGACCAGTGTGCGGCCACCATGGCCTCATACAGTTCGCGAAAGGAGGGATCGGGCGGTCGGTTCAGGGCGTAACCAGAAAGCATGGCAGGGCGCAGGCGCCCAGGCATCGGTCCGTGGACTCGCTCGATCCGCCCACCGCGCGCGGTGAAGCGGCGCACCTTGCGGGCCAGGTTGCGATGCTCATCGAGAATCCTGACCCGGGTCCCCGCGTCCACGTTGAGACTGGTCACCCCTATCCATGGCCAGACCACGTGCGGCTGGTCGGTTCGCGACCCCGCAGGCTGCATCACAACGCCCGACGCGTGGCGTCGGGACAGCCATGCAACCCCCGCCCGGGCGAACCCCTCACGGTCGACCCCCTCGGTGACGAGGCCGGGGCACGCCACCGAATCGGTCCCGACTCCGGTGCGCTCCCAGTACCAAGTGGGCGGGCCAAGGCGGCCCATCCGACGCACCGCTGGCTGCGTGAACAGGGATCTCATCGTGTCTCTGCACAGCACCACCAGTGCCGTACCAACCAGCCGGTCGCCGTCGTGCATCCGGAGCATGCGGGGCCGAGTCAGCCGACTGCTACACGACAACGTGGCCGCGTAGAGGTCAAGGACGCCGACGTCCGCACCGAGTGTGTCGAGATCGTGGGTCAGCAACCTGCGTTCGGCTCGAGTCAGGGGCTCTGCGCTGAGACGGAACCTCCCTGGCATGGGCTCACCCTAGAACCGCCAGACGCTCCCGGCCAAGGGCTCCGAAGAGACTCACGAGAACTGCAGCGAAGCATCGTCCCCGCCGGATCGCATATGGCTACCCAGCCATGCAGGTGTGCGGCGCAGCCGCATCCACGGCGCGGGTGGAGCCGAGTTGATGGATGTGGCGGTGTTCGCGTTGGTCAGGGTGTGTTGGGGTGTCGAGGCCCGGGTCAAGGTTGCTGTGCCGGCTGGCGGGCGCGCAGAGCTCGAGTAGTCAATGACCTGCGCCGGAGGGTTGTCCACGTTGCTATCCGAGCAGGGGCACCCTCGCGCCGAAGCGGTGTTGACCCTGCCATCACGTTCAATACCCCGCGTG
>JBAVKQ010000062.1:0-1716 GCA_049688395.1 Candidatus Nanopelagicales bacterium | reverse complement strand
GGCCCTGATCGCGCTCAGCGTGCTGGTACCCACCAGCGCGCTCGCCGATCCGCCGGCACGCCTGGTCGAGCAGATCACCGACACCGCCGCCGCGCTCGGCAGCGGCGGCACCGGGACCGACGCCGCCGCCAGCACCACCGCTGGTGGGCTCCCCTGGCCCTGGGTCGCCGCCATCGCAGTGCTCGCGGGGCTCGGGGCTGGCGCGTTCGTGCTGGCCCGCCGGCGGCCCGGCCCCGGTGCGGGCAGCCGCAGCGATCCCACGAGAACGTCGATCCCGGTGGCCGACCCGGCGCCACGGGAAGCCTCCCTCGAGGACGTCCGCACCGCCTGCGCAACAGCCTTGATCGAGGCCGACGACTCGATCAAGACCTCCGAGCAGGAACTCGGCTTCGCGATCGCCCAGTTCGGCGCGGAGCCCGCCGCGCTGTTCACTGCTGCCCTCGCCGAGTCCAAGATGGAGGTCGCCCGCGCGTTCGCGCTGGCCCACGAGGCGAAGCAGCAGGGCGGCACCCCCGCCGAGATCGCGACCCTGGAGCAGATCACGGCTCTGTGCCGGTCGGCCGAGGACCGCTTGGACGAACAGGTGGCGGACTTCGACGAGTTGCGCGACCTGGACAGCCACATCGACCAGACCCTGCCCGCCCTGGGCACGCAGGTGTCCTCGCTGCGTACGGACCTCGCATCCGCAGCGCAGATCGTCCAGGGGTTGCAGGCCGCCAACGCACCCGAATTGCTCGCGACGATCGGCGCGAACCTCGAGGAGGCCCGCCAGCGGGTCGACTTCGCCGCCGAGTCGGTGCGCATGGGCATCGGACTGCTCACGGAGTCCGACCGCAACGGTGCGGTGGCATGCGCACGGGCGGCCGAGGAGGCGATCGCTCAGGCGCGGACCCTGGTGGCTGCCGTGCAACGCGCGCCAGCAGACCTCGAATCGGCGCGCGAAGCCGTCGCCGGCCTGATCATCGAGACCGAGAAGGACATTGCCGAGGCCAGGACTTTCGAGGCGTCCGCGGACCTGGCCGGGCCGGTGCGCTACGCCGCGGAGACCCTGGCCTCGGCACGCGCGTCGGTCGAATCCGGCAACTACGACCCGATGGTCGTGCGCCAGGCGCTCGCGGAGTCCGACGGCGCCCTGGAGAAGGCGCTCGGGCCGGCCCGGGATGCCGCGGTGATGCGCACGCGGGCTCAGACCCTGCTGGCCAGCCAGACCGAGGCCGCGCGTGCCTCGATCCAGGCCGCCGACGACTTCATCCGCACGCGCCGCGGCGGGATCGGGGCCGAGGCGCGCACTCGGCTGGCCGCAGCCCAGCGCGAGTTCGAGTCACCCGCGGCGGTGGGCGATGACCCCGCGTCCGCGCTGACGGCGATGCAGTCCGCCGATCGGCTGGCCGACGAGGCCCTGGCCCTGGCCCAAGGCGACGAGGCGGGTTTCCGCACCACGCAGCAGCGCGGCGGCGGGCTGGATGTCGGGGACCTGGTGCTGGGCGGGATCGTGGTGAGCTCGATGCTGCGCCGCGGTCATGGGCCCTCGGGAGGTGGAACCCGGGGCGGTGGCGCCGCGGGCAGCCGTGGGCCCGGCAGCTTCGGCGGTGGACGCACCCGCGCGCGACGCAGCGGCGACGGGCGTTTCTGACCCCACGGCGGCGCGGGCTCTGGCACACCGAGAGCACCGCCTACCGCAGGCGCAGTTCACCGCACCCCCGGTTCAGTCGCTCG
>JBAVKQ010000061.1:0-53905 GCA_049688395.1 Candidatus Nanopelagicales bacterium | reverse complement strand
GCACCGCGGACAGGACCGCTGCGGCCGTGAACATTTTCGACAGGGAGGCCAGGGCGAACCGGGTACCGGCATGGATCGGAGTCCCTGAGGAACGGTCGGCCAACCCGTGCGACACCTCCAGCAGCGGTCCGTCCCGCCCCATCACGAGCACGGTCCCGCAGAAGCGACCGCTCGTACCCCGCTCCGCCAGGGCAAGACGCACAGCCTCCCAATCTCCGGGATTCACGGGGGGCAAGGCATCCGTCGTCATGCCCAACCGTACGACCTGCGCAGACTGCCTGGTAGGGGCGCAAACCACAGGTCACGACCGGCGCCCAGCCGACGTGGCCCTCAAGAGGGAGACGTCAGTTCGTGGCTCGCGACAACTTCCCCTCGCACGATCGGAGCCTTCAGCTCCTGGCGTTGGGGGTGGAGAAGGGTCAGGCGTCGCGCCGGTGCAGCGTGACGCCGGCGGCCATCAGGGGGACGAGTGCGTAGGCGGCATCACGATCAGGCTCGCCCGGATGGATAGGTGACCGCCCGTGTCGTCGACTGCTCCGCTGGTGAGTAGTGCTGAGGATGCCGGGCCTGAGGTCGGCCGGTCCAGTCCCATGATCATCGGCATGGTCGTGGACTTGCCGACGCCGTTCGGGCCGAGGAACCCGGTGACGGTTCCGGGCGGGATCGTAAAGCTCAGGCAGTGCACGGCAGTGGTGTCGCTGCAACGATTGGTGAGCTCATGGGCCTCGATCATGACCGAAGACCTTCCTGGGGGATGAGCGGGGCGGTCTGGGCGCCCGCAGCGAACGCCCAGATGGGGCGCGGGTGAGAAGTTGGTCGGGCGCGGAAACGGGAGTCACCCCTGGCGCTGCATGGGGAGTGGCTCTGCGGCCAAGCTGGTTGCCGTGGCCGTCGGTGATGTGGTGCGCCGCGGCCAGGTCCAGGCCAGCCGAAGGATGACGGCGAGCAGGATCACTTCCAGCACGACTCCCAGGCCGTAGTAGTACGTCCAGGACTCGCCCGCCGCGTTGAACATCGCGTAGGGGACCTGGACCGATGCCACAACGAGGTTCGTGATCCGGTTCGCGCGGGCCGGCAGCATCGTGGAGAGCAGGATCATGAGGATCGGGATGGCCATGAGCGTGAGCGCTGTGACGACGAAGGTTTGGCTGATGTCGAACTCGAATACGACGCCGGCCAGGATGTCGTCGATCTTGCCCGGCACGAAGAAGCCGAGGATGTCCACGTAGACGTAGAGGAACATGACGCTCGTCCACGCTGCTGCGAGTTTGGCCTGCACTGGGAGGCGCGTGTCGTCCAGCTCCGGGGTGTTGTCTCGACGTGCTCTCATCATGTGCTCCGTTGTCTCAGTGGGGTGGTGCTTCCCAGCATCGCTGCCCCGCGGTGGTGGGCACATCGGCCCCGGGGCCTGATTCGACCTGGCCGCTGGCACAGTCGCCCTGGTGTACTTTCGGCCGATACGCCGACCACGCGGGGTGCCTAGGCTGAGCGCATGGTCCCCGACGCACTGCGCTCGCTGTGGGCCGAACCGCGACTCGCGAACCCCCCCGGACCTCTGCCCCGGGACTGGCTCATGGTCGCAGTACTCAGCTGCTGGTCCGTGATCGAAGCGGTGGTTCGCCAGGGCATGGCGCCGCTCCCGCTGCTTCTCATCGCTGCGCTCGCGGTGCTCGCTGCCCTGCCGTGGCGACGCGCGCACCCGCTCGTCGCGGCCGCGGTGGCCTTCGGCACGTTGACGGTCGTCGACATCGTCAGGATCCGCACCGGATCGCAAGGCGCCCTGCCCTCGAGCGTCTCGGCCACCCTGGTGCTCACCTACGCGCTGTACCGGTGGGGCTCCGGTCGCCAGGCTGCGGGCGGGCTGGGCGTGATCCTGGTCTGGTTGCCCATCACCACCGTCGCCGACCCCACCAGCCTGGCCGAGACGGTCGCGGCGTACGCGTTCTTCCTGTTCGCCGCAGCGCTCGGCGCCGCAGCCCGCTATCGCGAGAAGATCCGCATCCGCGACATCGACGAGGCCAAGGCCCGAGAGCGCGAACAGCTCGCGCGTGAACTTCACGATGCCGTCGCCCACCATGTCTCGGGTATCGCCATCCAGGCTCAAGCAGGCCGTGCCATCGCGGCCTCTCACCCCGAGCGTGCCCTCGAGGTCCTGGCCATCATCGAGGACGCAGCGACCCGCACCCTCACCGAGCTGCGCGCCATCGTCGGCGTCCTGCGCGCCTCCCAGGACACCGGGTTCGCGCCGCAGCCCGGCATGGCCGAGGTCGAGCAGCTCGCCACCGATGGCCAGACTCGTCCCGGCGTCGAGGTGAGGCTGTTCGGCGAGTTCGACGACCTCAGCCCGGCGGTCGGGGCCGCGATCTACCGTCTGGTCCAGGAGTCCATCACCAATGCCCGACGCCACGCCCGCCACGCCACCCGCGTCACCGTGGCCGTCACCGGTGACCCTGATCAGGTGCGACTGACCGTTGACGACGACGGCTTGATCGGCACGGCCGGTCGCGGCACGGCCGGCTACGGATTGGTGGGCATGCGCGAGCGCGCCGCACTGCTTGGCGGAACGTTCCGCGCAGGCCCCACCGCCGACCAGGGTTGGCGGGTGGAGGCAGTTCTGCCCCGGACCGGGACGCCACAATGAGCATCAGGGTCCTCATCGCCGACGACCAGCCCATCGTGCGGTCCGGGCTGACGATGCTGCTCGACGCCCAACCCGACATCGAAGTGATCGGCGCGGCTGCCGATGGGCGCGAGGCAGTCCGCCTGGCGCTTCAGCTGCGCCCCGACGTGGGCCTGTTCGACATCCGCATGCCGCTCATGGACGGCATCGAAGCCACCCGCCGCCTCGCCGGCCCCGACGTCACCGACCCCCTGCCGATAGTGGTCATCACCACCTTCGACCTCGACGAGTACGTCCATGGCGCCCTCAAGGCCGGCGCCCGCGGCTTCCTTCTCAAGGACGCCGGACCCGCCCTGCTGACCCAGGCGATCCACGCCGCCGCCGACGGAGACGCGCTGATCGCACCCAGCGTCACCGTCAGACTGCTCGCAGCGTTCGCGCGTACACCGACCGCACTGCCCCGGCAGCCGATAGAGCCCCTCACCGCCCGCGAGGAGGAAGTCCTCGTGCCGGTGGCTCAGGGACGCACCAACAACGAGATCGCCAGCGAGCTGTTCATCACCCCCAGCACCGTCAAAGCCCACCTGGCCAGCCTCATGAGGAAACTTGGCGCCCGCAACCGCGTTGAGGTCGCCATGTGGGCCCACGAGACCGGCCGTATCTAGACCCGGCGAACGTCTCGCCGCAACCTGCCGAAGCGTCGGAAACTGGCTTTCGCCCCTCGGTAAGACACCGCGTCGCACCGCCGCCCGTCGACCGTCCCATCCGCCGGTAGGGGCTGCTTCGGGGGCTAAGCCAGCGGCGTGGCCCGGTGGTGGGGCCCCAGCAGTGGGCGTGGCCCGATTGTGGGGCCCCAGCAGTGGCCGTGGCCCGCGAGGACAGCGGTTCGGGCACGGCCTCGCCGGTGTCGGTCAGGTCCCCGACGACTTCGGCGACGAGATCGTGCAGCCCGCCCAGTGCGTCCTCCCGGGTGTCGGCGAGCCAGGGCAGTGCGGGCAACTCCACGCAGGTGTCGACGTACTGATCGCGTCAGCTGACCAGGTCACCCGGTGTGTGTGACGGGTGACGTCGACACCTTCCTGCGCGCATCCACGCATGGGCACGTCCAGCAGTTCGGCGCGGTCGGGGCTCGGCTGCTGGCCGGTCTGGCCATGCGGGTCCCCGACTTGCTGGCCCGCGGCGGGGCTGACGGGGTCGCGTTCCTCGACGTGGACGACACGATCCGCAAGGTCCACGGCTACGCCATACAGGCCGCCGCCTACGGCTACGGCCGGGTCCGCGGGCTGAACATCCAGATCGCGACGGTGTCCACCCCCGACACCGCCCCGATGCTCGCCCGGGTTGGATGGAGGCTTCACCGGTGTGCCTCGGGCGCAAGGAAGTGAGAGCGCGCCAGAAGTGTCCCGCGGGACTCTCGCGGGGCAGGCCGAGCCTTGTTGCACTCGACACCTGGGCCCAGACTGGTCAGATGGCGACGATCTACTACACCGCGTCCACGGTCGACGGCTTCATCGCTGCACCGGACCACTCCTTGGAGTGGCTCCTGTCGCGTGACATCGACAGGTCCGGCGCGATGAACTACCCGAGCTTCATCGCGAACGTCGGCGCCATCGCGATGGGGTCGCACACCTACGAGTGGATCCGCGACCACGGTGGCGGCGGTTGGGAGTATGAGCAGCCGACGTGGGTGTTCACGACCCGCGAGATGCAGAGGTACGGCGCCGGTGGCGCGGTCCACTTCACGGACGCCGACGTGTGCGAGGTCCACGCGGAGCTGGCGGCTGCGGCTGATGGGCGAGATGTGTGGGTGTGTGGGGGAGGAGACCTCGCGGGGCAGTTCGCGGACGCGGGGCTGCTCGACGAACTGTGGGTGCAGTGGGCGCCGGTGGCCCTCGGCGCGGGTGCGCCTTTGCTGCCCCGACAGATCGAGCTCCGGCTTGACGACCTGGCGCGCAACAACGACTTTGCGTGCGCGCGCTACTCGGTCGTGCGCTGACTCGTCGCCCCGGTCGGCTGTCGCACTTGATCCGGTGAGCCACCCATTCATCGGCAGGCCTGGCAGGAGCACGAAATCGTCCTTCGTGCGCCTGGGTGAACCAATCACGCTGCCTCCGTGGCCAGGTTGCAGCAGCCATTCTTGACGCGGTAGATGCGCGCGCCCAACCCGGACCAGCACTTCCCCGGTCTGCATTGGCGAGGCCCCCCGGTCCACGAGCGGAACCGGGGGTTCGGCCTCCCTGGCCACGCTACGCCATCAGGATGTTACTTTGCGCGATGGCATCGCTATGTCCTCCGCTGAGCTCGCCCGACCTCCACGCCTGCATCTGGCTCGGTCAACGTTGGGCGCTGGCCAGCACTCGCATCGAGGGAACCCAGGCTTCGCTGGCCGAGGTCCTCCAGACCGGCGCTGAGGAGGGGGAAGAGCCTCGCGCGAACGTGGAGGACATCGCCGAGGTCCAGGCGTACGTCCGGGCGACGTACCGCGGCCTCGACATGATCCAGACGCTGCCCTTGACCCAACGACTTGCGCTCGACGTCCACCGGGAACTGCTTGCCGGGGTCCGCGGCCAGGAGCGCCAACCCGGGACACTACGCCGTAGCCATGTGTGGATCGGCTCCCCTCCGACAGCCCGGACACCGCCACGTTCGTCCCACCTCTGCCCGAGGGTCTCGGTCACCTGCTCGCGGACTGGGAGCGGTACGTCAACGAACCCGCCCCAATCCCAACACTCGTGCGGGCGGCGATGATGCATTTCCAGTTCGAGACGATCCACCCGTTCCTCGACGGCAACGGGCGCATCGGCCGCCTGCTCATCGGGCTGCTCCTCCACCAGGAAGGCCGGCTCACCACGCCGGTGCTCTACCTCTCGGGGTACCTCGAGACGCATCGGCGCGAGTACTACGAGCGTCTTCAGGCCGTCCGTGAGCGCGGTGAGGTGCAGCAGTGGCTGCTGTTCTTCCTCACCGCGGTCAGGCGTCAGGCGGAGGACGGAGTCGACCGCGCCGGCAAGCTAGTCGCCCTCCGGCGGACCTACACGACCACGCGACGAAGTCACGTTCGAGGGTCGGCGAACTCGTGCCCCTCGTCTTCGCGAACCCCTTCATCACGGTCAAGCGGGTCGAACGCAGCCTGGGCGTCACCAACCAGGGCGCTCGCAACCTGATCCGGGACGCCGAGGGCCGCGGATGGGTTCGCCCCCTCGAGGTCAGGGGCCGACGCCAGTACTGGCTCGCCGCCGACATCTTCCAGATCATCGAGGCGCCACCCCTGTACGAGCGCCAGCGCGAACCCGAGTCAGCCGGAGATCCAGACGACACCCGGACCGGACACATCGAGGACTCCTGACGCGCCGCCACTGCGCGGTGCTCGCTCGCCAAGCCCCGGAAAGGGGCGGTGCTGGGCGCTTTCCGGTACTCCTGCAGCCGGCAGCATCGGCGGCCGCTCGTGCCGCTGCGGGTCGCAGCTCGCGAGCGGCCTTGGGTGTAGCCCAGCCGGTCCTCCTCCCCCATGCGAAGAACGAGAACGGCGATTGCGCGAAATGGGTTCTCCGGCTCGTGCCGCAACGGCAACTCGTCGCCTACCGTCACGCGGCTGAGGTCTCGCCCATCCGGGTCGACGTGTCCACTGCCGTGGACGAGGAACCGCGTTTTGCAGGTGACCGCCAGGACCGACGCGTGGGGTCGGCAGGACTTGGATGCGATCGGTGGTACGTGTGCCCCATGTCCCGCGCCAGGACTTCAAAGGGCTCAGGCTCTCCGACCTGCATAACAAGCAGCCCCAGGTAGTCCTGGTAACTGTCCCTGCGCGGGGTCATCACGCGGTCGCAGAAGGCGGCGAATCCCGCCGATCACGTCGTCAAGGCGCCTCCGACGCGCGCCGGAGCCGGAGCTTCCGGTCTCCTGAAAACGGCACTCGTTCGCCAGAGGTTCCGGCCATCTCGAGAGACTTGGCGCACCGCTATGGCTCGTGGCCACCTCGACCGGCACCCGTCCCATGGCCGTGCCGCAGCAGCTGCCATTGCCGGGTGTTCCTCCGCCGCGAAGGACTGTCAAGCACACTATTCTGCATGGGGCGAGCGGCCAGGTCGGTGCGCAATCCCGCCTGCCCCGCCGCACTCCCTCCGTGCACATGTGACCAATCGACCAATCTGTGACCAGACCCGAGAATCACAGCCCGGAGGACCGCAACAACATGATCTGACCTGCGAAGATACCGAGCCGACGCCCGGACTCGAACCGGGAACCCCCTGTTTACAAGGCAGTCTCACTCCGTCTGCGGCGTCATTTGGCGTTCGAACGTCGTGCTCGGCAGTGTTCGAGAACGTCCATCTGGTGTCGGTGCGTTCATGGACGTAGTTACCTGGTAGTTACCTGCGAAGGGGCCGGATCCGCACTCCAGATCAGCGGGCGGGTCCCAGCTGCTCCTGGTCGTCCTGACCGCTGCCTGGTTCGGTGGTCTCGGCGATGCCGGCGATGAAGTTGGCGAGGTAGGGGTCGTCCGGGGCGTGCGGGTAGGCCTGCCAGAACTGCTCGGCGGCCTGCTGCGGGGAGCCGAATCCGGTTAGTGGCCACAGGGCGCGCAGGTCGTCCAGGTCGCGGTCCCGGGCGGCGTACAGCTTCATCAGGAACACCTGGTCCAGCGGCGCACCGAGGACCCGCAGGAGCGGGTGATCGAGCAGGATCGCGCAGTCCGCGACGTGCAGCGTCCGTGGGATGAACGTAGCGGCGCGGGCGTTGAGCCACCCGGCGGCCAGGCCGTGCGTGGCGCCGACCTCGTCGGCCGCGCGGGCCAGTTCCAGGTCCAGGGGACGCAGCGAGTCGACGTCGCGGGTCGACTCGCGCAGCCCGTGCCAGGCCAGCAACGACCCGCCGGCCAGGACCACCAGATGCTGCGTACCCTCGGGTGGGAGTCGACCAGCGACCTCGCCCAACAGCGCGCGGATCGTGTGACCGGCCAGTTCCATGCCTGATCACGCCCCAACCGCTGCGGCATCGCGCCACAGGCTGTCCGCGCGAATGAAGATGTTGCGCGCCGCCAGTTGCGGCGGCGTCCCCGCCCGGGCCGCGGCCTGCATCCGCGGGGTGCCCGGGCTGATCCACGGCATCGGCAGCCCCGGAACCCGGCGCGCCCACCCCGGCCTGGGCACGCCGGCGTAATCGCAGGCTTTCTCCGCGATCCCCGCCAGCAGCGCATCCATGAACCCCGACCCCGACTGCGGTGGCGGGGCGGCCAGCGCCACCCCGACCTGGCGTGGATGCTCGGCCAGGTAGTCCAGGAAACCGCGGAGCCGGGTCCAGTCCGGGCGGTCCTGCCCGAGCGGATCCACGGCCCACGCGTCGACCAGGTCCGCCTGCCTCGGCACCGGCACCCGGACAGCGACCAACTCCAAGCGGCACCCCGCCGCCTCCAGCAGCCGCGCCAGCATCCCAGTCGTGGGATCCAACCGACCCGACTCGATGCGCGCCACCGTCGAATACGCCACCCCCGCCGACGCCGCCAGCCCACGCACCGACAAACCCGCCCTCTCCCGAGCCTCCCGCAGCACCACCGCACCCATCGTCATGATGTGAGCGTATACGCCCACATCAAGATCCGCCAGCCCACGGGAAGCCAAGTGACCGCCAGCACCAGCGTCCGACCGGGCTCGTCGCCTCCCCGGAACTGCCGCTACACCGCTACACGAGAACCGCCCAGCCCCGGAATCGTGCTCAAGACAGCCGGATCCCGGGATGTGATGCGTAGCGGCACTGACTCGCTGTAGCGGGCCGCCACGCCTACCCGGCGGCCGGCGAGGAGCCCGCCCGGCCCCTGAGGGCGCCCCGCTACGCGGCTACTTGACGATCGTGGGTAGGGCCGGTGTCTGGCCAGACTCGGTCCAGGTGCTCGGCGGGACGCTCTCTTCGCGGCTGCCCACCAGCGTGATCGGGGAGTTGGCCCGCAAACGACTGGCCGACCGGATCGAGAACGGAACCGCCGAGATAGCCGTGGCCGACGCGGCCCGGCTGCCCTGGCCGGACAGCAGCTTCACCGCCGTGAAGTGCATGGACGCCTTCCCCTACTTCCCAGACCCGCAAGCTGTCCTGGGCGAGTTCTTCCGCGTCCCACGGCCCGGAGGGCGGGCCGTGGTCTCGTTCGCGGCCCATCGGCTGCCCGAGGGAGTCGAGTCCCGCCAAGCCCGCGGTGTCGCAGGGACCTACACCGCGATCAGCGAGGCAACAGCCAGACGCATGGTCGAGTTGAAAGGTTTCGATCCGGTGATCGTTACCTGGGCGTCCATCGCAGGAGAACGCAGGGTCGTGAAGTCCGTGCTTCGCCTGCTCGGAGGAGACGAGATGGACATCGTCATCGGCCACAAGCCGTCTGGTGCCGTCGACGTACCGCCTGACTAGGACCGTCCATCAGGCGCATCACAGCGCCGCGAACCGGGCGCGGCATGCCGGCGCCTTTGCCGGGTCTTCGGCGTCCATGTCTCGTTGCTCGCCCGGCAGTTGCCTGACAGCGGGCGGCCGGACTTTGCGACCGGCCCGACAGGACTCAGTCGCGACGGTTCTTGCGCCGGCGATGGCGTCGCATGACGCCGAGGCCGAACCACACGATGGCGCCGAAGAGGGCCACAATGATCGTGTAGAGCCACAGGGGCCATGTGAAGCTCCAGAAGAGGAACGTGAAGTCGACCTGTTGGGTGTTCTGCAGAACGAAGATGAGCAGGACGCCCAAGCCTGTCAGCGAGGCAATCGCCCCCGCGCCCATTCCGCGCTTGTCCGGTGTCCCGTCCGTGTCCAGGTTGGCCATGACGCTCCCGCTTCTCGGTTGGCTTCCCTGCTCCAGGGGAGCGCGGAAGTGATGGCCCCAGTGTGGCAGAGGCTGTGCACGGCAACCCCAGGATCCGGAGGGCGCAGCGGGGCGAGTCCGCTCAGGCCGGCCATCCACTTCGGGGCCAGCCCTCACCACACCGGTGCGGTAACCCCTATCGCCGCCTGTCGCGCACCACCCTCGAGCGGTGCAGCATTTCGTCGCCGTCCGGGTTCCGCGTTCAGATGACGGCGAGGGCCAGCACGTGGCCGTCGGGGTCGAGGGCGTGACCAACGTTCTCTCCCCAGGGGCGCCGTGCCACCGGGGCGAGGATGTGACCCCCCGCGGGCGTGACACGCTCGAGGACGTCCGTTGCGTCGCGGCGGCGGAGGTAGAGCTCGCATCGCTGGCCGGTCCCGATGACGATGTCGGGAACCAGCTCGGTCATGTCCCTGCCGGACATGAGGCCGAGAGTGAGGCCGTCGAGGTCGAACTCGGTCATGCCGGGCACGTCGAGGGACGGTTCTAGCCCGAGCAGCGCGGCGTAGAACTTCGCAGCCCGGCGCTGATCGGCGACGTAGAGGATCACCTCGTTGGCGTTCACGCGACGATCATCGTCTGCATGGCATCGGCACAGCCGACTCGGACGGAACCTCGGCGACCGAGTTGTGTCTTACCGCGTATCGCGCGCTGCCTCTCGCAGAACGACCTGTCGCGAAATCGAGCATCGCTCAATGCCGATACCTGTACCGCGACCCAGGCTGTCCAGCCTGGCCATATCCCAGCCAAGGAGCCGACGACGTGCCTTCAGACGACCGCATCGGGCGCCAGCGGGGAGTCCTGGTGGACTGGAACGACGACCGAGGCTTCGGCTTCATCACGCCGTCCGCCGGAGGTGCACGAGTATTCGCCCATGTCAGTGCGTTCCCGCGGGGTAAGCGGCCAGTCAGCGGAAGCCAGGTCACCTACACCGAGCTTCGCGACGAGCGCAACCGGCCGCGCGCATGGGAGGTGCGGTACCTGGCACCCTCCCCGGTCAGCCGAGCAAGCGCCAACGGGGTAACCCCGGCGCTCGCCACCGCGACGCTGTTCTTCACCCTCTTGGTCGGTCTCGTCGTGCTGGACGAGTTGCCCGTCATGCTGCTGGCCGCCTACGGCCTGCTCAGCGGAGTTGCGTTCCTTGCGTATCGCGCTGACAAGTCCGCAGCAGAGCAGTGCAGGTGGCGCACGCCTGAGTCCACCCTCCACACCCTCGACCTGCTGGGTGGCTGGCCAGGTGCGCTGGTCGCGCGACAGGTCTTCCGACACAAGACGACCAAGCAACCATTCCGCGCCATCTTCTGGGTCACGGTCATCGCCAACTGCGTGGCATTTGCCTGGTTCGTGTACGAGGCCCCTCTATCGCTGCTCTGACAGGATGCGGTCCTTTCGCCGCGCGAGGGACGGGAGCAGCCGTCGAACGACTACCGGTCGACGTCTCCCCTAACGAGGGCGAGCTCAATCTCGTCAGGCCACACGAGAGCTCCCCGTCGGGCAGTCTCGTCGTCAGCCCACCTGGCGAGGAGTTCGCAGTAGCTCGCGTAGGTAGCCGTATACCAGTTGTAGCTGAAGCCCGAGCGTGCGGACCGCGGCAGTGCCGACCAGCCCGCCTGTGCCAAGCTCCGGGCCACTCGCGTATCCAAGATCAGGCATCGCGTGCCGTAACTGCCTTCAGAAGAGAAGTAGAGCAGTTTGGTGAAGAAGGCGGGCCCGAGCCCAGGCATCTGACCGCCGCAGCGCCGAATCAGCAACCCGTAGGCGCTCCCGGCATCACCACTGCGAGCGAACGTAATGGCGACTTTGAGCAGCCCGACATTCCTCTGCCGGTCGGCTTCGCCCACGAAGGCTCGGATTCGGGTGCGATTCCCACGCTGGCTTCGTCCGGTGCCCCAGGCAAGCACGTGCCACAGAAGAGTCAGGACGTCGTCGCCGGTGCTCGAAGGCGTGACTCGTCGGGCGAGCTCGAAGAGGTCCTGCCGGGTCAGACGGTCAGCCCCGCCGTGGTCATATAGGCGAACGCGTTGCCCCAGCCCCTCTGCACTCAGGCGCGTGTTCCACCAATCGGTCCGACGCTCGGGTTATGGAATCCATGCTTGAGCACGCATTCCTGCCGCCGCCCGAGGCGACTCCGCACATATGGCGGCATTGGCATGCCGGTCGGCGCGACCGCGGGATGATTCACGCTCAGAGGGTAGCGATGTCAAAGCATCACGGGTGCGTAGCCGCGCAGGCGTCCCGGTCAGCGGCGCTGCATTCCGCCGCGAAGTACGCACAGCGATTGGCCGCCGGGCGCCCCGATGCTCGGATCCACTGCCCTCCCGCACCTCGGTCCCATAACGGCGCACCTGATCGTCGAACAGGAGCCAACTGTTCATAGGCGTCCAACCCGTCCACCACGTCCATGCAGTCCCGAAGGACTCGGCTACACGACGCTGCGTAGTGACAAGGTAGTTACAAGTCAAACCCGCGCAGGGGCAGGTCAGGCACCCCTAACCAGCCCCCGACCTGCGACGATAGAGAGCCGACGCCCGGACTCGAACCGGGAACCCCCTATTTACAAGGCGGCTCACAAGCATCTATCGCGTCGTTCTGCGTTCGAACATCGTGCTCCGGAGTGTTCGAAACCGTCTACTGGATCGCGTGACGTTCAGGGACGTAGAGACAAGTTGGTTACAAGCGGCTGGCAGGAATCGGACACAGATCCACCGACGAACACCACAGTCACGAACCAGCCTCGAAACACAACCTTCCCGAGCGTGGGGCAAGGCGTTGTTGGTGTGTGGATAGGTAGACCCGATCACGCTGCGACACATCTGTCAGAGACATGACTTAGGTGTCGCCAGCAGGCCCATCGCGCATGCCGCTGTGCCAGTCCCTGGGCTTCACGGTCCGTCACCTCGATTGTCCTCTTGATGGTGGCCAGCCGAAATTGGCACGACAGCGTCCTCGGGACGGCCGGGCTCGCCCGCCTCGTGCTAATCTGCTGACTTGCGTAACGATGCAACTACACATCTCTGAAGGAGAGCTAGGTGCCGGTTCCGCTGTACGAGGCGAAGGCCGACCTGTTCCGGGCATTGGCACATCCCACGAGGATCCGGGTCCTGGAGCTGCTCAGCGATCGGGATCACGCCGTGCATGAGCTGCTCGCGGAGATCCCCATGGAGCCCTCCAGCCTGTCCCAGCAGCTGGCCGTCCTGCGGCGCACCGGGCTGGTGCGCCAGCAGCGGGTGCGCGGTGAGGTGGTGTACTCGATCGTGGTCCCCGAGACCCGTGACCTGCTGGCCGCTGCCCGGCTGGTCCTGCGCAAGCTGCTGGCCGACCAGGCGGAGCTGGAGCGCGCGCTGCAGCCAACGATGTGGGACCCCAGTGCCCTGACTGGTGCGGCAGGTCACGATCCGGAGGGGGCACCCTCGTGAGCGCGACTCGCCTGGTGCGGCTGATCCGGAGGACGGGGCGGGTGGCCGAGCCTGCGCCTGCGGCCCCGGAGTCCCCGCCGGACGGGTTTCGACCCGACCCGGCGCTGGCCGGCAGCGCCCAGGTGCGCCATGTCGACTGTGGGTCGTGCAACGGTTGCGAGGTCGAGGTCGGGGCGGTGTTCGGCCCGGTCTATGACGCCGACCGGTACGGGGCACGGCTAGTGGCCTCACCCCGCCACGCCGACGTACTGCTGGTGACCGGGGTCGTGACCCACAACATGAACGAGCCCCTGCGGCGCACCGTGGAGGCGACGCCCCGTCCCCACGTGGTGGTCGCCGTCGGGGACTGCGCGGTTGACGGCGGGGTGTTCCGCGGCGGGTACGGAGTGGTCGGGTCGGTGGCAGACGTGGTATCCGTGGACCTGACCGTCCCTGGCTGCCCACCGGAGCCCGAGGCGATCGTAGCCGCGCTACGCCGCGTGACCGGTCGATGAGCACCGTCGCGACCGGCCTGACAGCGCAATTGGCGCTCGCCGCGGTCGCCATCCTGGTGGCGGTGACCGCGCCGACCAGCCGCCGCTCGCTGCTGGCGGGGGGCATGTGCGCTGCCCTCGGCGTGGCCGGCGTCGTGACCGGACTGGCTGCGATGGCAGGCGACGGCTCGGACGCGGGGCTCCGGATCCCGATCGCCCTGCCCATGAACCTGCCGCTGGAGCCGCTGCTTCTGGCCCCCGACCAGCTCGGTGGGGTGTTCCTGGCCCTGGCGGGGGCCGTGGGTGCGGTGGCTGCGCTGTACGGGATCGGTTATGCCACCGGGCCAGCAGCCTCGCGAACCGGGTGGGCAGCGTTCGCGGTCTTCCTGCTGGGCATGCAACTGGTGCCGGCTGCCGCGGACGTGGTCTCCTTCCTGTTGGCGTGGGAGACCATGGCGATCGGGTCGACGGTCCTGCTGCTGGCCGATCATCGCCGGCGTCCCGAGGTGGTGAACGCCTCCATGTGGTACTCGGTGATGACCCACGCCAGCTTCCTGATGCTGCTCGCCGGGTTCTCCGTCCTCGTCGCCGACGCTGGGGGCACCAGCTTCGACACATTGGCCGCCGCCGGAGTGACCGGGACCACGGCCAGCGTCGCCTTCCTCCTGCTGCTCGGTGGGTTCGCGACCAAGGCGGGGCTGGTCCCGGTGCACGTGTGGCTGCCGCGGGCGCACCCGGAGGCCCCTAGCCACGTATCGGCGGCGATGAGCGCGGCGATGGTGAAGATGGGGGTGTACGGGGTGCTGCTCGCAACCCTGCGGCTGCTGCCCCTCGGGCCAGCGTGGTGGGCGGTGCTGCTGCTCGCCCTGGCCCTGGCCTCGGCCCTGTACGGGATCCTGCAGGCCTCGGTGGCCACCGACCTCAAGCGACTCCTGGCCTACTCGACCACAGAGAACGTGGGTCTGATCATGGTGGCGGTGGCCGTCGGGCTGCTGCTACGGGGCGCCGGACAGGTGCCAGTCGCCGACGTCGCCCTGGTCGCAGCCCTGCTCCTCGCACTGAGCCACGCCGCGTTCAAGACGGTGCTGTTCCTGGGCGTCGGGTCCGTGCTGCACGGAACCGGCGAGCGTGACCTGGACCGACTCGGTGGACTGGCCCGGGTCATGCCGACCACGTCGCTGACGTTCGGTATCGCCGCCCTCGGCGCCGCCGCCCTGCCCGTGACCTCCGGGTTCGCCGCCGAGTGGGTCCTCCTGCAGTCCCTGATTCACGGCGACGGGCAGGACGACGTTCTGCTGGCGGTCCTGCTCCCGGTCACGGTGGCAGTGGTGGCTCTCACCGCGGGACTGGCGCTGCTCACCTTCGTCAAGGCCTACGGGATCGGCTTCCTGGCCAGACCGCGGTCCGAGGCTGCAGCGCAGGGACACGAGGCTGGGGCCACGATGCGGGCCGCGATGTTGCTGGGCACCGCAGCCGTCGTTCTTCTCGGCCTGGCGCCGGGGCCGGTGGCCGCCGCCCTGGCCGGCGCCGTCGGTGCCTCCGGCATCGAGGTCGTGGGGCTGCTGGGGGTGTCGCTGCCCGCCGTCGACGCCCTCCTGGACCCAGTGGCCCTGACCCTGTTGGCCGGTGTCGTGCTGGTGCCCGTCCTGGTAGTGCACGCCCTCTCGGCGCGGCGGGCCCCGCGCCGGGACGTCGACCTGGCCTGGGGCTGCGGCGGCATCCGGGTCAGCCCCCGCATGCAGTACACGGCCACCTCCTATGCAGAGCCGCTGGTCCGGGTGTTCGACGACGCCCTGCAGCCCCGCCGGGACGTCCAGGTCACCCACGCCGACGAGTCGCGCTACCTGGTGTCCCGGGTCCGGTTCCGGCAACGGGTCACCGACCTGGTCTCCGACCGGCTCTACGAGCCGCTCATCCGGGTCTTCATGTACCTCGGGGTGGCAGCCCGCAGGATTCAGAACGGCAACATCCACCGCTACCTGGGCTTCTCGTTCACCGCCCTGATCGTGGTCCTGGTGGCGGTGACCTGGTGAACACGGCATCGGTCATCGGATTGATCGCCCTGCAGGTCACGGCCGCCGTCGCCCTGACGCCGCTGCTGGTCGGGGTGATGCGCCAGACCCGCGCGCGCATCGAGGGCCGGGTCGGCGCTGGCGTGGCCCAACCATGGCGCGACGTGCGCAAGCTGCTGGCCAAGGAGCCGCTCAAGGCAGCCGGGACCGGCCCGCTCATGTCGGCCACCCCGCTACTGATGATGATGTCGAGCCTCGTCCTCTGCGCCCTGGTCCCCCTTGTGGCCACCCCGACCCTGCCCCTGGTGCCCGATGACCTGTTCGTGGTGGTCTCGGTGCTCCTGCTCGGCACCGTGGCCCTGGCCCTGCTGGGGCTTGAGTCCGGGACCGCGTTCGGCGGGATGGGGTCCAGCCGGCACATGACCATCGGAGCCCTGGTCGAACCGACGGTCCTGGTCGCCGTCTACGCCCTGTCCATCCCGGTCGGCACGTCGGCGCTGTCGGCGATCGTGACCGCACGGGCCGAGGACCCCGCCAGCGTGGTGTCCCCTGTCGGGCTGCTCGCCGTCGTCGCCCTGGGCATCGCCGTGCTCGCCGAGACCGGGCGGCTCCCGGTGGACAACCCCTCGACCCACCTCGAGCTGACCATGGTCCACGAGGCGATGGTGCTGGAGAGCTCCGGGCGCGACCTGGCCTGGCTGGAAGTGGGCTCCTGGCTGCGGCTGACCGCCCTGCTCGGGCTGGTGGTGAACCTGGCCATCCCGTGGGGCGTAGCCACCACTCTGAGCGTCCCGGCCATCCTGGTCGGGGTGGTGGCGATCCTGGTCAAGGTCCTGGCCGCCGGCATCCTGGTCGCCGCCGCGGAGGTGTTCCTCGCCAAACTGCGCCTGTTCCGGGTCCCTGAGCTGCTCGCAGGCTCGTTCGTCCTGGCGTTCCTGGCCGTCACCGCCTCCTACCTCGTCGGGGGCACGTGATGAACGATGCCCTGTTCACCCAGCTGCTGGCAACCACCACCGGGCTGCTGCTGGTGACCGCGATCCTGCAGGTCTGGCGCCAGGCGCTTCCCGCGTCGATCCGGCTGCTCGCGGTGCAGGGTGCCGCCCTGGCCGGCCTGGTGGCCATCCTCGGGATCCGCGAGGGCAGCTCCGAGGTCCTCGCCGTGGCCCTCCTGGTGCTGGGGATGAAGGCCGCGGCCATCCCGTGGGCGCTGTCACGCACCGCTTCTGCGACAGGCGCGATCCGGGAGGAGTCCCCATTGGTCAACCCCACCGCGGGCCTGCTCGCGGCCACCGCCCTGACTGTCCTGGCCTTCGTGGTGGGTCTACCGATCGTCGCCGTGCTCGAGGTCCCCGGGGCCAGTGCCGTGCCCGTGGGCCTGGCACTGGTGCTGATCGGGTTCCTCGTGATGCTCACCCGCCGCAGCGCCCTGTCCCAGCTGATCGGCTTCGTGATCCTGGACAACGGCATCGCGACCACAGCGTTCCTGACCTCCGGGGGGGTCCCCCTGGTCGTGGAGCTGGGCGTCACCCTGGACGTGCTGCTGGTGGTCCTGATCCTTCGGGTGCTGACCAGCCGGATCCAATCTGCCCATGGCGGCATCGACCTCGACGACCTGACGGAGTTGCGCGACTGATGACCGCACTGGTGTGGATCCCGCTGCTCGTACCGCTCCTCACGGCGCTGGTCTCCTGGTGGCGCCGGGACAGCGGATGGGCCCGCACGGCTGACCTTGCCGTGGCAGTGGTGGTGCTCGGATCCGGCATGGGCCTGCTGGCAGGCGTGGACCTCGAGGGCCCCGTCGTAGCCGGCGGCGGCGCGTTGCGCGCCGACTCGTTGTCGGCGTGGCTGCTGTTCACCATCGGCGCGGTCGCGGTGACCGCCCTGTGGGGTGGGCTGCCGACCAGGGCCGCCCGGGTCGAGCCGGACGGTCGCTACTCCGCCCTGATCTGCCTGTTCCTGGCCGCGATGAGCCTGGCCGTCCTCAGCGACAACCTGGGCATCCTGTGGGTCGCCATCGAGGCCACCACCATCACCACCGCGTTCCTTGTCGGCCACCACCGCACCCGACGCTCCTTGGAGGCGGCGTGGAAGTACGTCGTGCTGGGCTCGGTCGGCGTCGCGATCGCGTTCCTCGGCATCGTCCTGATCTACGCCGCCGCGGCAGCCGCCGGAACACCGACCCTGTCCTGGCGGGTGCTGGCCAGCGGGGCCATCGCCCTGGATCCCGACCTGACCCGGATCGCCGTCGCCCTGGCCGTCCTCGGGTTCGCCACCAAGGCCGGCCTGGCCCCCATGCACAGCTGGCTTCCCGACGCCCACTCCCAAGCGCCGGCCCCCGTATCCGGGCTGATGTCCGGCGTCCTGCTCTCTGTGGCCCTCTACGCGATCCTGCGGGTCCAAGCGATCGGCGACGTCATCCTCGGCCCCGGGTTCCTGCGCGGGCTACTGGTTGCCGGCGGCTTGCTGTCCTTGGGCGTGGCGGCTGCACTGATCCTGGCCCAGCGCGACTTCAAGCGGATGCTGGCCTACTCCAGCATCGAGCACATGGGGATCATGGCCCTCGGCGCAGCCGTCGGCGGCCCGCTGGCCACTGCCGCGGTCCTGCTGCACATGCTCGGCCACGGGCTGGTCAAGGCTGCCAGCTTCGTCGTCGCCGGGCGGATCCTCGCCGCCGAGGGCAGCAGCCGCACCGCTGACGTCACCGCCCTGCTCGCACGCCGCCCCGACCTCGCCCGACCCCTGCTGGCCGGCACGGCCGCCCTGCTCGGCTTCCCGCCCTTCGTGTTGTTCTTCACCGAGGTCGCCATCGTGGTGGCCGGCTGGCAGGTCGGGCTCGGCTGGGCCATGGGAATCGCCCTGGCCCTGCTCCTGGTCGTGTTCGCGGGCCTGGCCCGCCACGTGTCGGCCATGACCCTGGGCGAGCCGACCAGTGGATCCGCCGGCCCGGACGGCGCGCCGAACGACCCCGCGGACCTCGCAGGCTCCGGCCCCGCCACATCCGCAGGTGTGCCCGAGCACGTGGCCGCGGGCCGTCAGGCACCGCTGCTCATCGCCCTCGGGGCGGCCGCAGTCCTCGGGCTCCTAGTCATTCCCATGGCCGCCCTGCTCAGCGAGGCAGCATCAGTCCTGGCGGGTGCCCGATGAGCCGGCTGCACCCCACAAGGACCGAGATCATCAGCCGTGAGCGGCTGCCCGTGGTGGCAGGTCAACTGCTCGACGACGGCTGGCGCCTGGCCCTCGTCGCAGCCCACGACGACCCTGACCAGCTTCGTGTCGTCTACTGCTTCCTGCGCCCGGTCGGCCACCGCGTCGAGCTGACCGTCGACGTCCCCCGCAGCGACGCCTGGATCCCCACACTGGCCCACGCCTCGTTCCCCGCCGGCCGGTTCGAGCGGGAGGTCCACGACCTGTTCGGCATCCGTCCGCAGGGGCATCCGCTCCCCCAGCGCCTCGCCACGCACGGCCACTGGCCCGCGGGCTACTACCCGATGCGCCACGACGCCGGCCACACTCCACGGTTCGGCCCCGACGCCGACTCCTACCCGTTCATCCCTGTCGAGGGCGACGGGGTGTACGAGATCCCCGTGGGGCCCATCCATGCTGGGCTCATCGAACCCGGGCACTTCCGCTTCTCCGTGGTCGGCGAGACCATCCTGCAGGTCAAGGCTCGCCTGTGGTTCCTGCACCGCGGCGTCGAGAAGCTGTTCGAGGGCCGGACCCCCGCCCAAGGCCTCGAGCTGGCCGAACGGATCAGCGGAGACACCGCCGTCGGGCACTCACTTGCCTACACCCTGGCTGTCGAGGACGCCCTCGGCATCGAGGTCGACGATCGCGTCCGCGCCACCCGCGCCCTGCTGCTTGAGGTCGAACGGCTCTACAACCACATCAGCGACCTCGGCGGCATCGCCAACGACGTCGGCTACGGCATCGCCCACGCCCACACCCAGCGGCTGCGTGAGACCCTCCTGCGCCACAACAAGGCCCTCACCGGGCACCGCCTGCTCCGCGACGGCATCACCATTGGCGGCGCGCAGCTGCACGCCGAGCCGGACCTCGACCTGTTGCGTGGGGTCACTGCCGAGGTCGCCGAGGTCGTGGACATAACCCTGGCGAACAACGTGGTCTCCGACCGGCTCACCGGGACCTCCCCGCTCGCCCCGGAGCAGGCGCTGCACATCGGGACCCTCGGCTACGTCGCCCGCGCCTCCGGAGTCGCCATCGACGCCCGCGCCGACCACCCGATGCTCCACATCCCCGGATTCCAGCCCGTCGTCGAGGAGACCGGGGACGTACTGGCCCGATTCCTCGTCCGGGCCCGCGAGGTCGTCGCCGCGATGCAGATCATCGAGGTCCTCGCCCCCCTGGCGGCTGCCTGGTCACCCGCGCCGAGCGGCGTACCCATCGCCACCCCGATCGAGGCCGCCGCCGGGCTCGGCGTCGTCGAGGCCTGGCGCGGCACCCTGTGCCACCGCGTCGAGATCGACACCTCTGGCACCCTCACCCGTGTGCGTACGCTTGACCCGTCCTTCCTCAACTGGCCGGCCCTGCCCGTCGCCCTCACCAACACGATCGTCCCCGACTTCCCCCTAACCAACAAGAGCTTCAACCAGTCCTACGCCGGCAACGACCTCTGACGGCTGGCCGGCGCCCCGATTCCCGATCTGGTTCCGCGGAGTCCGGCGAGGGGGTCCAGAATCTCGACCAGCGCCCGCGTGACGCTCACGGACCGCGCTGGTCACGCGTCCCAGCCGGGGTCGGTATGCAGCTCGACGTTCACCCACAGCAGTCGCCCGGGTTCGGCTAGCTGTTCGATGAGCGCCCGCCGCACGAGGTCAGCATGGTTGAGCCCGAATCGCTCGTCGGTTCCCAACGACGAAGTCCAGCTCCAGGTACTCCTTGCGGCCCAGCTTGCCGATCCGGGTCGTTGGTTGCGGGAGTCCGAACCCGGTTCGGACATCGGCGATGGCGACATGTGTCGGCTCGGTGACCGACGGGTCAGGCACTCCCTCCAAGAGATCCCGGAAGGCCTTGCGCAACATGCGCACCGGGGTCGGAAGGATCAGCCCGGCCGCCACGAGGTCCAGCACCGGGTCCACGAACAGCGCGAGGCGATAGCCAACTGGTTGCCTGCAGGGCCACGGCGAGGGCGAACCCGATCACCATAGCCACCCCGAGAACCGCCCCTTCTTCCACTGGTCCACCTCGGCGGCCACGAGGTCCGAACCGGCCCGCCACCTCACCAGCACCTGGCGCACTACGACGGCCGCCAGCAGGCTGAGCAGCGAGTACACCAGCGCGGAACCCACCTCGGCCTCACCACCACCGCCCGGGATCAGGCCCACCGCTTCCACGGCCGCGTACCCGAACGTGCCGGCCAGCACCAGCGCCTGGACCGCAACGACCAGCGGGGCCAGCGCCTCCCGCCCGAACGGGTAGGACGGTGTCTCGGACCTGCGGCCACCAACGCCGCGGCGCGAAGGGCGTGGGCTGGCCAAGGAGAAGAACTCCCGCAACGCCGGCCGGTCAGAGGCGTTCGAGGACGCCCTGGACCGCGTCAGCGCACAACTCGCCGAGGTGGCCGCAGCCAGCGCCGAGCAGCTCAAGGCAGACCGGCTCGTCGCAGCCAACCCATCTGGAACCTAGCCCGGCGCACAAGGTGCCGCCCAGGCAGGCGATGACCAGCAGGCAGCTGCCCAGGTGACCGACCGCACCCCCAAGGGCCCCGGCCGGGCGAAGCGCAACGCCTCCAGCCAGGCCAAGGGAGCACGCCGACAGGCCAAGCGCGACAACCGCTGAGCGACGCCCCGACCCTGGCCCGATGAGAAGTCCCCGCCGGGCCGGCATCGCCACCGCGACCCGCACAGCTGGGCACGACAACAGAAGCTCAGGGCTAACGTGACCCTAACTTCAACGACGCCCGCGCCTGACTCGGCGCTCGGTAACGTGCGGCCATCGCTCGTTCCGAGGGTGCACAGTGTCAGATGCAACGCAGCTGCAAGGGTCACACCCCGACCACAACTCGACCTTCGATGACTGCGCAGCAGCCGCCTCCCCGGCGGTCCCGGCCGAGCACTGCCTCCGGTCGGCTCATCCGGGCCAGGGTCGAGAAGGTCCCCCACTTCGCCGCGTATGACTGTCAAGCAGTGGCCGGATCCTCTGCAGCGCGCTCCCTCTCGCAGCGAGTACGGGATCACGACTGCACCGCCGGCCTCGGCCGCGTGGGCTACCGCGATGCCCCCCACCACCCGCAAAATCGAGTAGGCCGCGGCGTACGACGTCGTGACCACGTCGATCCGCACGAGGCCACTCGCCCCCGGGCGCCCCACAGCGCGCCTGATCGCGGAACACGAGCGCACTGTTCATTGCGATCCAGAGCGTCCATAGCGTGCGCCCAAGTACGGTAGTTCGGCGCGCAGGTGGCCTGAACAACGCCCGCGGAGCCGACCGCAGGCAAATCCGTAGGCAAATCCCGGCCCGAGCAGCGCCCTCCGCGCATGGAAACCCGCCCTCTGACCTGCGACGATACAGAGCCGACGCCCGGACTCGAACCGGGAACCCCCTGTTTACAAGGCGGCTCACAAGCATCGATCGCGTCATTCTGCGTTCGAACATCGTGCTCCGGAGTGTTCGAAACCGTCTACTGGATCGCGTGACGTTCAGGGACGTAGTGACAAGTTGGTTACAAGCGGCTGGCAGGAATCAGACACAGATCCACCGACGAACACCACAGTCACGAAGCAGCCTCGAACACAACCTTCCCGAGCGAACGCCCCGCCGGGTGTCGCGGCCTGGCCGCCGGCAGATTGGCGGCCAGGCTTGCTTCCGATTCTGCCGCTACACCGCTACACGACGGGTGCCAATCCTGGAATCGTGCTCAGGAAGGCCGTATCGCGGTAGCCGACGTGTAGCGGGACCCCGTGACTGTAGCGGGCAGCCGTCCCGCCGGGACGCCGGCGACGACAACGAGATCACCCGGCCCCAGAGGACGCCCCTCGCGCCCAGAAGGACGCGGCGTCAAACCTGCGGCTTGTACTCGCCGGTCACCTCGACGATGCCGAGGTGCGAGGTCCCACCTACCAGCAGCAGTACCACCGGGGCGGCGAAGCGGATCGAGGCGGAGGCGGGCGTGCACAGTACATCGAGGCTCAACGTCCCGGGCTCTGCGCGCAGGCCCGCTGATGGCCCGTGCCTGCCACCAAGGCACAGCTGGCAACGTGGTTCTCCACCGCCATCGGCAGAACCAACTCGCCAGCGGCAGTCGTTGCTCTGCCCTGCGGCGTGTGGGGCAGTGGTTGTTGCCGAGGTGTCCGGCGAGGCGGCCGAGTCGGGCGAAGCTCTCGTCGTTGAGTCCGATGATGCGTACGTCCTTGCCCTTGTTGTTGTACTTGGTGGTGATGGCGTCGAGGGCGGCGACGGTGGATGCGTCCCAGACGTGGGACTGGGACAGGTCGATGATCACGTTCTTGGGGTCGCCGACGTAGTCGAGCTGGTAGACGAGGTCGTTGCTGGAGGCGAAGCACAGCTCGCCGAGGACGCCGTAGACGCGGGTGTCGTCGTCGGGGTGGGCGATGTCGATGACTTGGGTGAGAGTCCAGACTGTTCACCGGCTGTCGGCCGACATTGACGGCGTCCCCTACGATCGGACCGACCGCGTCAGGGGGCTGGGAGGGTGTCTGGGCGTAGCCGGGCCTGGCATAGCCCAGCGGCGACGGCGCGGGAGGCTCACCGGCCGTGTACCAGTTAGCGTGCGGCGTCTGCGCATGGCGGCGGGCCGGCCGAGTGTTCCCCGGGTCAGTGCTCCCCGGCGAGCAGTCCAGCGAGGTAGCTGCCGGGAGTCATCCCAGTCACGGCGCGGAACTCGTTGGTGAGATGGGCTTGATCGGTGTAGCCGAGGTCAGTGGCGATGTTGGCGATGGAAGAGTGTTGAGAAGACAACCGGCGCACCACCTCCTGCAATCGGACCCGACGCGCGACCTCAGCTGGTCCGCGACCCAGCGTCGACCCGATGGCACGTTGCAGAGTGCGTGGGCTGGTCCGCAGCGCTTGGGCGACGTCCGACACTGGTCGCACTCGCGGTTGTTCTGTCAGGAGGTCCAGCGCAGCGTTCGCGAGGCGTTGCTGGTCGGTGAGTGGCCGCTCGCGGAGGTGATCTCGGATGATTTCGCCGGCTCGCTGGGCGCGGCTGGTGGCGCTCGGCATCTCGGCGATCGCCTCGAGGAGGCGATAGGCGCGGCCGTCTGCTGCCGCGGTGATCGGCCGCTCACCGGTCAACGTGGAGGGATCCATGTCGGTGAGGACTGCCAGCCCGGCAGGACGGAGGCGGAGAGCGAAGACGGCCCCGCTTCCGCTGATGACTCGGCGCCAGGCCTTCGCCCTCACCGCCGACACGACGAATGGCGCCAGAACGTGGCCACGCTCGATACTCAGAGTGATCGACGGGTGATCGATGATCTGCTGGTCGATCGTCTCTCCCTCCGCGAGTTGCCACTCGACGGTCCAGTAGGTATCGATGACGTCCCGGACTTCGGCGTCAGCAATGAACCGGCGGGCCGCGAACCGTTCAAGGTTCGACGGATCCAGGACGCCCGACCGTTCGGCCGCTCCAACCTTCTGCGTGCTCACCGTGGCCATTGGCGCAATTCTGCAATACGCGCCGCCTCCTCGTGCTCAGGCTGGCTCGATGACGACCAACTACCGCACCACGTTCATCACCATCGCTCCTGACTGCCCGGCCAGCACCGCGGAGGTCCCGCCGGCGGGCGACAACCCCACGGTCGCCTGGTGTCAATACGCCCTCCTGAATGAACGGCCCCACGAGCTGACGTCGGACGACGTGATATTCGCTGTCTACGCAGACCGCGCCGCGATCCCCGAGGGTGATCGAGCCGCTGAACGGGAGCGGTTCTTCGCGAAGGACCAGCCTTGCCTGCGTGCATCTCCGCTCCCGAAGCGCTACGGGTGGGGCATCCACCATGACGAGGAAGGGCGAGTCGCGCTGGTCGCCGCCGGCACTGACCTGTATGACGAGCTCGCCCAACGACCGGACGTCACACAAAGGCCCGCGATGCGCTCGTCCCGCAAACGATGAGCGAGTGGTGGGCTGCCGCTCTCGCTGGCCTGTTGTACTACGTGCTCGGCGCGGCCTGGTTCACGCCCCTGTTCGGCCAGGCGTGGGATCGATCCATCGGACACGATAGGACGCGCACAGCAGGACGATTCCCCATCAGCTACTACGTCCTTCCCCTTGCGGGATCGCTGGTCACCGCGGCGGTCATCGCATGGCTACAGTCCGCCGTCTCCGTCGATGGCGCCGGCGCCGGCGCCGGCACCTTGGTCGGTGCGGGAGTCGGTCTAGCGATCGCCGCGGCCTCGCTCACCAACGCCCTCACCCCACACACGCCGCACCCCTACGCGTTTGCTGCCATTACTGGCGGGTACCACCTCGTCGGCTGCACCATCGCGGGTCTGACCGTCGGGCTTATCGGCTAGCCCGGCGCCCAAACCTCGCCGGGGAGCTGGGTGCGTTGAGGGAGTCGCGACAGCGGGAATGCCGTTCTCCCCCTGGCCATTGGTCGACTAATCCAATACAGACCTCAGCCCGACACCCGCGACTTCGACCCGTTGGCCTGATCAACGCTTGCATGGCCATAGGCCCCCGGCAGGTGGCCCCGCCCCATAGCGCCTTGTAGATCGGCATGGCCCTCGATGCGGCTGCTCCGCCTGGGCTTGGACGCCGTCCACGTGGTCGCGCGTACTCGGCTCACGAGCCGTCCCAGGTGAGCGCAACCAACCGTCAGGACGACGCGCCGAGTCGGTGTCGCACCACCCTCCGGCGCAGGGTGGGCGACGCCTCGACCTCGTAGCCGGCGTCGAGGAAAACCTGGAGCAGCCCGACCGACGCCTCGTCCCAGATCACGATCTTCCCCGGCAGCGGCTCGGTGGGGTAGCCCTCGAGGACCCGAGCGCCGACCTGCCTGCCGTACTC
This sequence comes from Candidatus Nanopelagicales bacterium, assembly GCA_049688395.1. Classification (GTDB taxonomy): domain Bacteria; phylum Actinomycetota; class Actinomycetes; order S36-B12; family CAIYMF01; genus Prado023. Next base: position 28,567 of record JBAVKQ010000061.1, on the reverse strand, counting down.
GACGGTCGCGGCAGCGAGCTCGTACATCAGCCCCTGTCGACGGAAACCCCTGCGCACGACGAAGCAGGTGACCGACCAGACACCCTCGAGGTCGGGATCCATCCGCATCCACGACTTCTGCCGGGCCCAGATCCTCGGGTAGTTCTCCCGTGGCTCGACCGCGACCCAGCCAGCCGGCTCGCCGTCGACGTACCCAACGAGGCCCGACGTGGGGCCGCTCGTGCCGCAGCCGGCCTGCTCCAGGAGCGCGGCGTCGCGCTCCTCCTGGATCGTGTCGCGCCAGATCCAGCCCGGGACCTTGAGCGCCTGACAGCGGCACCTGCGGGCGCCGCCGGCGTCGAACACGGCATCGACGTCCTCACTCGTCGCCTCGTTGGCCGGTCGCCAGCTGAACTCGGGCACACCGCGAGACTAGCGGCGGGGCCGGCGCCAGTAGTCGCGCCGTGAGTCGATCCCTGGCCCCACAGTCACACCGGCAAGTCGCGCATCGCCACGGCGCCGATCCCGGACTCGATCGTGCGGTGTGCGCCCAGGGTCAGTTCACGTTTCCCAGGTAGCGGGGGCGGACGACTTCCGCAGACCTTAACCAACGGGCCAGGGCCCTCGACCACAGGGGCTCATCGAGGAGACCGCCTCGCGGAGCCGCTGATCGTCAACCAGTCCAGCCAGGACGCCGCATGCCCCCACCCAGCCGACCCAGCGAAACTCTCGCCCTACCGTGAAGCTGCCCGCTTGGCGTCGAGCAGGGCCGCCGCCGCGCTCGACGCAAGACCCGACCCGCGTCACAGCGCCGCGTACCGTCCCGGTGTCGCGGCGCTCGATGCGTCACTGCGCCGCCTAACGGGCGTGTGTCGCTACCGCCCAGAATGACGCGGCGCCTCTGCACCCGAACCACGCCGCCATGGCTGCCTGGCGCCAGGTTCGACGTTCGCGCAACCGTTCTACAAGCGGCTGGCTACTTCGTCGAGGACCGGCAGGACGATCTCCGCGACTTCGTCCATGCTGTAGCGCGAGACCAGCAACTCGACTATCTCCTGCGGGGACTGACGTGTCCTCCTGGCCGACATCTGGCAGATCGCCCTCGCAGCGCGCTCCGGGCTCACGTCAGCGGTGTTGGCCGCGAACTCCTTCGCGGGCAGCACCTGGATGTTCGCCGGCACACGATCGGCCGGGAAGTGCCTGAGGTTCTCGGTCACGATCGCCCCCGCACCACCGACGACCGCGGTCGCGACGACGTGCTCGTCATCGACGTCAGGCAGCCCATAAGAGCCCTCGAGGGGCTCCCAACCAACCACCAGGGCGTCGTCGAAGTGGGCCCGCAGGTTGCCCAGCAGGTTGTCGGCCCGAACCAGCGCCTCGGCTGGATCCTCTCCCCTGTCGAGCAACTTAACCTGCTCATGGCGGTGAAGCTCCTCGAGGATCGCCTCGCTCCACAGCGGTCGGTACAGGCCCTCGATGGCCATCGACATCAGGAAGTCGCGCTGGACACTGGGCCAGACCACGCAGGTGTCGAGGACGGCGGCGAACACGCGGCCATCCTCTCAGCCGCAGGCTCCCAGGGCTCTACTTTCCCGCGCGTGCGCGTCGCTCGGCTGCAAGCTCGGCGCGAATACGACGGAACCGCTCTTCGGCCGTTTCCGCGTCCTCAGACTCCTCCACGTAGTCCCCTGAGGTCTCCAGCAACGCCCGGTACTGCGCGTCCCGGCGCCGCTCGCGATAAGCCAGCAGGTCATGAAGCTTCACCATCCGACGCCTGACGCCTGGCGTCTCTGCTGGTAGTTCGCCGCTGTCTATCAGCTTCACCACCGTTGGTCGGCTCACCCCGAGCAGATCTGCCGCCTGCTGGGTCGTGAGGCGCTGACTCTGGGGCGCGACCGTGACAGCCTTGCCGGCCTTCATCGCCTCCAGGACCTGGAGCAGGACCCGATGAGCCGACGCCGGCATCTCCACCTGGTCATGCTCGCTTGCGCCTGCAAGGAAGTAGCGAGGCTCTGGCCGCGCACCCGAACGATCCTCATGCGCAGCCATGAAGCTCAGCACCGAGGCTAGTTCCTCAGTCGGCTCGGGGAGGTATGTCTGCTGTTCAAGTGCTTGTGTCGTCATCGTCCTCAACTCCTTCTCTACGAAAGTAGCATACGCGCTTTCGTTTGTTTCGTAAATAGAGTTACGGTGGGACTTGTACCTTCAAACCCCGTTCGGGGAGCACACGAAGAGACGGGCCTGCTCTTGCGCTTGGTCTCCTTCCACGTCAAGACGTTTCGCAACGTGCTCGACTCGACCGAGGTCGACGTCGACGACGTGACCTGCCTGGTCGGAAAGAACGAGGCCGGCAAGTCCGCCGTCCTCCAGGCCCTCCACACCCTCAACGCCGCGAACGCTTCCGCGCCGCTCACGCTGCTCGACGAGTACCGCCGATGGTTGAAGAAGGAGCACGAGGTCACCGGCGAGATCGAGGACGCCATCCCAATCACTGCAACCTGCGCAGGTCGAGCAGATGGATGTGGCGCTCGACGTCGAGCCCTGGGCCGTGGCCGGGCCGTTGGCGAGCAAAGGCCTGACCGCCACCCGAGACCCGCCTCCTTTCGCCGCGAAGGACTCACAGGGGTAGGTTGCCGCGCGCCCGGTGCTCGGACCCACCGCCATCCCGCACGCCGGACCCACACCGTCGCACCTGATCGCCAGACAGGAGGGAACTGTTCATAGCCGTCCAACCCGTCCACCACGTCCATGCAGTTCCGCCCAACTCCGCAACACGAGGTGACGTAGTGACAACGTAGTTACAAATCGCACCCACGAAGAGGCCGGTCAGTGCCACCTAACCAGCCCCTGACCTGCGACGATACAGAGCCGACGCCCGGACTCGAACCGGGAACCCCCTGTTTACAAGACAGGTGCGCTGCCAATTGCGCCACGCCGGCACACACCCGAAGGTGCGTCGACAAGGGTAAAGCACACGAGGGCGCCGTTTGGCCCAAGCCAAGACGCGCAGGGCATGATGCGCGGCAGCGGACGTCCCCACACCGACGGCCGCGGAAAGGAGTTGACCATGAAGCGACCGCCGGCCACGATCGTGGCCGCATTTGCCGCTGGTCTGCTGCTGACCGCGTGCGGCTCTGGCGCCGACCCCGGCCCCGGCCAAGCCAGTGGCAGCACCGACCCCAACCCCTCCACCAGCGCCGCCAACTCCTCGATCCTCATCTGGTCGGACCCCGACCACGCCGCCGCGCTGAAGGCCACCGCGGCGGCGCACCAGCAGACGACGGGGGTCCAGGTGATCGTCGAAACGATCGGCGCGGATGCCGACGACAGCACCGGCACGGGCCCCACCACCGGCACCCCTATCACCGGCACCGAGGACCTGGCCACCATCCGCGACGACCTCGTCACCCTCGCACCCCAGGGTCAGGGTCCCGACCTGTTCGTGGGCCGCAGCGAGTGGGTGGGGACCCTGGCCGACGCTGGCCTGCTCGCGCCCGTGGACCTCAGCGCGCAGCGCGCCAACTTCCGCCGGGTCGCCACCGACGGCTTCACATCCGAGGGTCGAACGCTCGGGGTCCCGTTCGCCACCGAGAACCTGGCCCTGTTCCGCAACACCGATCTGGCCCCCGAACCACCGGAATCCATCGACGTGATGGCCCGCGACGGACTCGAGCTCGAGGACAAGGACAAAAGGGTCCTGCCGATCGCGCTCCCGGTCGGACCAACCGGAGATGCCTACCACTGGTACCCGTTCTACAGCGCCGGCGGGGGACGGATCTTCGGCCTTGACTCCCGGGGCGGCTACACCGCCGACAAGCTCGAAGTGGGCAAGCCCGGCAGTATCGAGGCCGCCACCCAGCTGGCCGCACTGACCGAGGACGGCGCCCTGAGCCCGGACACGACAGCGGACGAGGCCCTCAGTTCCTTCACAGACGGCAGGTCACCCTTCCTGATCGCCGGGCCACCGGCCGTGCAACCGGTGCGCGCCTCGGGGGTCGCGTTCACCGTCGAGTCGGTGCCGGGCTTCGACGGGTTGCCCGGGTCGCGCAGTCAGGCCCTGGTCAGCTCACTGGGGCTGATGCAGTCGGCATTCGCCCGCAACGCCCCCGGCGCCAGCCAGTACCTGAACAGCACCCTGATGACCGCCGCGACGATGACCGCCCTGGCGGCCCCCCGCGGCCTGGGCCCGGCCTGGACCGAGGCCTACACCACGGCCGCAGCCGCTGACCCGGTGATCAAGGGTTTCGGCGACTACGCAGACGCGTCGGTTCCCACCCCGAACCTGGCCGAGGCTGACGCCGTCTGGCAGAGGCTGGGCCGGGCCCAACTCGACGTCATGGCCGGTGCGAAGCCGTCTGCCACGATGCAGACCGCCGGGCGCGAGATCCAGGCCGCCATCGACGCCGGCTGAGCCGGCCCCCGAGCAGCTGGACGCGGATCGGCCTGCTCTCACCGGCGCCCACGGGGGGCACTCGATGCAGTCCGGGTCACCCCGATAGGTCACGGTTTGGTTACGGGTAGCCGGTCGCCTCCAGAGGCCCCGCCCCCGCCGAGCGATGCCCCCAGCGAAACGGCATGATGCCCCTGACGGAGCCCAGTGTGGACGGGTTCCGGGATCCACTCACCAGAACGGGAGCATTCATGCGCCGCACTATCAAGGTCGGGGCTGCAGCCGCAAGCCTCGCACTCGTGCTCGCCGCCTGTGGCAGCGACAGCGAGACCGCAACAGACAACGGCTCGGCGGCCCCCCCGGCCGCGTCGGGCACCTTCACCATCTGGGCCGACGAGATCCGGACCCCTCCGATCAAGGCCGAGTGCGACAAGTTCGCCGCGGAGAACGGGATCACCTGCGACGTCGTGCAGATCGACTTCGGCGACATCCGCAGCCGTGCTGTCCAGGGCAACCAGACCGGCGATGTGCCGGACCTGTTCATCGGCGCCCACGACTGGCTCGGCGAGCTGGTCACCAACGGTGTCGTGAGCCCCTTCGACCTCGGTGGGAATGCCGGCAGCTTCAGCGACGTCTCCGTCCAGGCCGTGACCTACGACGGCAAGACCTACGGCGTGCCCTACGCGGTGGAGAACGTCGCCCTGCTGACCAACCCCGCCCTGTCCCCGGACTGCCCGGCCACCCTTGATGACCTCGTCAGCGCCGGCAAGAAGCTCAAGGACGACGGCGAGGCCTCGCTTCCGCTGGCGCTGCAGATCGGCGACCAGGGCGATGCCTACCACTGGATGCCGCTGTACACCGCCAACGGTGGGTACATCTTCGGCCAGAACGCTGATGGCACCTACAACGTCGAGGACATGGGCGTCGGCGGACCCGGCTCCATCGTGGCCGCCGAGTCGCTGCAGGAGATGGCTGACGACGGCCTGATCAAGGCCTCGGTCACCGGCGACATCGCCAAGGAGTCCTACACCTCCGGCAAGTCGGCGTGGTTCATCACCGGCCCGTGGAACGTCTCCGACGCAGTTGCCGCAATCCCCGACACAGTGGTCTGCCCGGTTCCGGACGGCCCCTCGACGTCCTCGGCCTTCATCGGCGTGCAGACGATGTTCATCCCGACCAAGGCCGCGAACGCACTGATCGCTCAGACGTTCCTCAACCAGTACGTGATGACCACGGAGTTCATGGACGCCATGTACGAGGCCGACCCGCGCCCGCCGGCGTGGACCGCATCCGCGGACAAGGTGTCTGCCGACCCGATCGTCAAGGGGTTCATCGACTACGGCAAGCAGGGCATCCCGCAGCCGTCCGTGCCCGAGATGGGTTCGGTCTGGGAGGCCCTGGGCCTGGCCCAGTTCAAGGTCGCCTCGGGCGATGACCCGACGACGACCATGACCGAAGCCGGCGACGCCATCACCGCGGCGATCGCTGCGGGCTGATCACACACTGATCAAGAAGGGACGAAGAACCCGACCATGAGCATCACCACCGATCGACCTGCGGCCGAGGCCGCACCCAAGTCGTCGAAGTCCGTCACTGCTGGCGGGCTGACGATCAAGTTGGTCCTCGTAGGCATCATCGACGCGCTGCTGATCTGGATGCTGGCCCAGGCGCTCGCTGATGGGTGGACGCTCGCGGTCGGGTTCTTCGTCCTGACCCTCCTGGCAGTGAACCTCGTGTACTTCACCAAGGGCTTGCCCATGAAGTACCTGCTGCCGGGCCTGGTCTTCCTGCTCGTGTTCCAGGTGTACACGATCGTGCTCACCGGCCAATCCAGTCTGACCAACTACGGCACCGGCAACCTCGGCGACAAGGAGTCGGCGATCAACGCCCTGGTGATCCGAGGCGAGCGTCCGATCGAGACGTCAGCGGACTACCCCGTCGTCCCGATCGAGTCCGGCGGGACCGTGTCGATGCTCGTCACCTTCCCGGAGGGCACCCCGACAGCGGGCACGACCTCGATCGGCACGATCGACGGCCTGACCCCAGTTGCCCCGACCGACCTGGTCCTCACCGGTGATCGGGTCACCGGCGTCAACGGCTACACCTCGCTGAACCTGGGCACCCTGACCGGCAACGCCGACCTGAACACCCAATGGTCCGAGCTGCGGGTCCCGCTCAATCTGGAGACCGGCACGTTCCTGAGCCAGTCCGGTGTGTCCGAGGCCCGAGAGGTGCGTGCCGGCTTCGTCTACGACGCGGAAGCCGACACCCTCACCGACGTCAACACCGGCACCCTCTACACACCCAATGACACCGGCAACTTCGAGTCCGCTGACGGCCAGGTCCTGCAGCCGGGTTGGAAGGTCTTCATCGGCATGGAGAACTACACCTCGATCTTCCAGAATCCGCAGATCCGCGATCGGTTCCTGCCGATCACCATCTGGACGTTCTTCTTCGCCTTCATGACCGTGTTCACCACGTTCGCCCTGGGCCTGCTGCTCGCGGTGGTCATGACCGATCGCCGGATGAAGGGCATGAAGTACTACCGGGTGCTGTTGATCCTGCCCTATGCGATGCCGATCTTCCTGACCGCGCCGCTGTGGCGAGGGATGCTCAACACCGACTTCGGTCTGATCAACCAGATGCTGCCCGGAGATGCCATCAACTGGCTAGGTGAGGCCAACCTCGCCCGGCTGTCGGTGCTGGTGGTCAACCTCTGGATCGCCTATCCGTACTTCTTCCTGATCTGCACCGGCGCGCTGACCGCGATCCCCGCGGACCTCAAGGAGGCCGCGTTCGTCGACGGTGCCAGTGGCTGGCACGCGTTCCGCACCATCGTCCTACCGCTGCTGATGATCTCCACCGCGCCGCTGCTGATCGCCTCCTTCACGTTCAACTTCAACAACTACACGTTGATCGAGATGCTCACCGGCGGTGGTCCATTCCCTGGCCAGATCAGTGACGGTGGCTCAACGGACCTGTTGATCAACTGGACCTATCGCATGGCGTTCAACCAGACCAACCAGAGACTCGGACTGGCCTCGGCGATCGCCCTGATCATCTTCATCGTCGTGGGCACCATCTCGGCGTTCTCGTTCCGGTACACCAAGAAGCTCGAGGAGATCGGCGCATGAGCACCACCACGACCGAACCCGCAGCCACCCCGATCGAGGTCGAGCGCATGCCGTTCGGCCGCTGGATGAAGACCGTCGGGTGGCGGCACCTGATCCTGGTCTTCGCGGTGATCTTCGCCCTGTTCCCGATCTCCTACATCGTCAACCTGGCCTTCAGCCAGGGCAACACGCTGACCTCGGCGTGCCCGTCGGACCTGGCGGGCATCCAGACCGTCCAGTGCATCCTGCCGCTGCCGCCGTACGACACGCAGAACTTCAGCGACGTGCTGAACAACTCACAACGTCCGTTCCCGGTCTGGTTCCAGAACACCGTGATCATCGCGACTGTCGTGTCGTTCGTGTCTGTGTTCATGGGTGCCGCGGCAGCGTTCGCGTTCAGCCGGATGCGCTTCAAGGGCCGCCGGGCCGGCCTGACCTCGCTGGTCCTGGTCCAGATGTTCCCCGCGATCCTGGCGATCACCGCGATCTTCCTGCTGCTCTCGACGATCCGCGACACGTTCCCGGGGATCGGCCTGGGCACGATCTGGGGCCTGGTCCTGGTGTACCTGGGCGGCACGCTCGGGGTGAACACCTACCTGATGAAGGGCTTCTTCGACACGATCCCCGTGGAGATCGACGAGTCGGCGCGCATCGACGGCGCAAGTCACGTGCGGATCTTCTTCGGCATGATCCTGCGCCTGGCCGCCCCGATCCTCACGGTCGTGTTCTTCGTGACCTTCACGGGCATGTTCAACGAGCTCGCGATCGCCTCGGTGGTCCTGGCCGACCAGCGCGACACTACGCTGGCCGTGGGCCTGTACTCCTACGTCAGCAACCCGCTGCGCCAGGAGTGGGGCCTGTTCGCCGCAGGCGCGCTGATGGCAGCGCTCCCGGTGCTCGTGGTGTTCGCATTCGCCCAGAAGCAGCTGGTCACCGGCTTGACCGCCGGCGCAGTCAAGGGCTGACCTGAGCCAATGGCCACGGGACCGGCGTTGGTGGGCTCGCTGCTGAGCGCGCCCCATCACGACGGCTCCCCCGGCTACTGCCCGGACCCGCCGCAGCAGCACGGTGACTCGTTCACCGTGCTGCTGCGCACCTCGCACGCCGACCCGGTCAGTTCGGTGGCCGTGCGCCAGGTGCTCGACGGGGAGCCGGAGTTCGCCCCGGCCCGCATCGACCGCCAGGACGCCACGGGCACGTGGTGGCGAGCGGACCTCAGGGCGCACAACACGGTCTCGCGCTACCGGTTCCTGCTCGACGGCGGTGCCACCGGCTACCGCTGGCTGACCGCCGCCGGCCCGGTGGCGGCCGACCTGCCCGACTCGGCCGACTTCCGGGTCGCTGTGGCTGATCGCCCACCGCGGTGGCTCGACGACGCGATCGTCTACCAGGTGTTCCCCGATCGGTTCGCGCGAAGCGGTCGGGTCCGGCTGCCGGTCCCGGACTGGGCGGTGCCGGCGGCCTGGGACGATCCCCCGGAATCCGAGGGGCGACCCTCGGCGCGCCAGCTCTACGGCGGCGACCTCTACGGCGTGGCCGAGCATCTGGACCACATCGAGTCCGTGGGCGCCAACACGCTGTACCTGACCCCGGTCTTCCCAGCCGGCTCCAGCCACCGGTACAACGCCACCAGTTTCGACCACGTCGACCCTCTGCTCGGCGGCAACGCGGCCTACCGGGCGCTGATCGACGCAGCCCACGCCCGCGGGATGCGGATCCTGGGCGACCTGACCACCAACCACACCGGCAGCACGCACGACTGGTTCACCACCGGGCACGGGGACGCCGGGGCTGCGGAGGCCGACTTTTACCTGTTCGAGGCGGCCGGCGAGGATCCTGCGATCCCCCGCGGCTACGTCGGCTGGCTCGGGCACCTGACACTGCCCAAGCTCGACCACCGCAGCGCGGAGCTGGCCCGGCGGATGGTCGCCGGGCCCGACAGCGTCGCCGCGCGCTGGCTCGACTTCGGCCTCGACGGCTGGCGCATCGACGTGGCCAACATGACCGGGCGCTACCAGCAGACCGACCTGAACCACGACGTCGCGCGCGCCCTGCGCGCCACGATGGCCCAGGTGTCGACCGACGCGTACCTGGTCGGCGAGCACTTCCACGACTTCCTGCCCGACGTCGATGGGACCACCTGGCACGGGATCATGAACTACTCGGGGCTGGCCCGCCCGATGTGGACCTGGCTGGTCCGCCCGGACTCCCCCTTCGGCGACTGGCTGGGCGCTCCGGTGCCGCACTGGCCCCGGCTGCCCGGTGCGTCGGTGGCCGCCACCATGCGCGCCTTCAGCGCCATCCCGTGGACCGCGCGACAGGCAAGCCTGACGATGGTGTCCAGCCACGACACCCCACGCATCGCGACGATCACCGGCGATCCACGGCTGACCGAGGTGGCCGTCGCAGCGATGATCGCCCACCCGGGCGTGCCGATGATCTGGGCCGGCGACGAGATCGGCCTCGAGGGGATGACCGGGGAGGGTGGCCGCGCGCCGTTCCCGTGGCACCGACCCGAGTCGTGGAACCACGAACTGATGTCCGTGTTCGGGCGACTTTGTGCTGTTCGCCGCGACTCCCCGGCCCTTCGTCAGGGAGGCTTGCGCTGGGTCCACGTGGATGCTGATCGAATGGTCTGGCTGCGGGAGGCGCACGACGAGTCCATGCTCGTCCTGCTCGCTCGCGCGTCCGGACCTCCGATAGCCTTGGCTGCCGACCTGCTCGGGCTGGGGGACGGAACACAGGCGCAGAACGTCTACGGAGGTGCGAGCCTTCGGCAGGCAGCAGGTCTGGCGGAACTGCCAGGAGATGGTCCGATGGTGCAGATGTGGCGGCTGCCGGGGCTGAGTGGTCCCGGTCGATGAACAGGAGCAGGGATGGCAAGCGTCGAACTTGACAAGATCAACAAGGTCTACGACAACGGCTTCCACGCCGTGCAGGACCTGTCGATCGAGGTGGCTGACGGCGAATTCCTCGTACTGGTCGGGCCCTCGGGCTGCGGCAAGTCGACCGCCCTGCGAATGGTCGCCGGCCTGGAGGACATCTCCAGCGGTGAGTTGCGGATCGGGGGCAAGCGCGTCAACGAGCTCGAGCCCCAGGACCGCGACATCGCCATGGTGTTCCAGTCCTACGCCCTGTATCCCCACATGACGGTGGGCGACAACATGGCCTACGGCCTGAAGCTGCGCAAGATGCCCAAGGACGACATCGCCGCGCGGGTGCAGAAGGCCGCCGACATGCTCGAGCTCACGCCACTACTCGAGCGCCGGCCCAAGCAGCTCTCCGGCGGCCAGCGCCAGCGCGTGGCGATGGGGCGGGCGATCGTCCGCGAGCCCCAGGTGTTCCTCATGGACGAGCCGCTGTCCAACCTCGACGCGAAGCTGCGCGTGCAGATGCGCGCCGAGATCTCCGCGGTGGTGCGCGCGCTGAACACCACGACGCTCTACGTCACCCATGACCAGACCGAGGCCATGACCATGGGCGACCGGATGGCGGTCATGAAGGCCGGCGTGCTCAACCAGCTCGGCAGTCCGAGTGAGTGCTACGACTCCCCGAACAACATCTTCGTCGCGCAGTTCGTCGGCTCGCCCCCGATGAACCTGGTCATGGCCGACGTGCTCGACAAGGGCGATCGCCTCGTGCTGAAGGTGGGCGCGATCGAGCTGACCGCCCCGCCTGCGCTGCTCGAGCGCAAGCCCGCGCTGCGCGGCTTCGTCGGCAAGAAGGTGGTCATGGGTGTGCGCTCCGAGGACATGGAGGACTCCAGCCTGCGCGAGGGCCCGACCGACCAGCGCCTGCAGGCCAAGATCACCCTCACCGAGGCCCTGGGCTCGGAGATCATCGTGCACTTCACCTTCGACGCCGAGCGGGTCGAGACTGCCGACACCCAGCTGCTGGCCAAGGAGTCCGGCGAGCAGGAGCTCAACACTCTCGGCGAGGGCGTGAAGTGGGTTGCCTCGTTCGCCCCGCGCTCGCGCGTGCGCAACGGCGACACCGTGGAGATCTCGGTGGACATGGAGCGGGTCCACCTGTTCGATCCGCAGGACTCGGAGGCCATCCGCAGCTGACTGGCCGCACATGTCGAGGGCCCGGGCGCGCGCTGGCGCTCCCGGGCCCTCGCCTGCTCGCAGGGGATCGCCGGTCCCAGACTCCCGGGAGCGGGCGCACTCTGATCCGCCTCGAACGCAACGCTGAACTCATGGCGCGCACGAGGTTCGCTCCAGCGCGTGCGCGGGTGACAATGGGGCCATGAGCCAGCAGCCCTACGCCCCCGGCACAGACGATCAGCCCGACCGAGCGGGCGGCGACCCGCGGGCGCACGACACGACCGCCCTGCCCCGGGACCCGCAGGGCTACTCCGGGTGGGGACCGGGCTACCCGCCCGGTCACGGGTACGCCCCTGGGTACCCACCGGTCAACCACGAGGCTGTCGCGTGGCAGCAGAAGTTCGCCCGCCAACGCACCCGCACCCGCATCGCGGTCGCGTTGGCCGCACTCACCTCGGTGGCCGCCCTGGTCCTCGGGGTGGCCACCTGGCAGTTGGCCAGCAATCCCCTGTTCGGCTCCGCGTCGGACATCATCGCCGGCGCCGGCTCCGGTGACCTGAACCTCGACGACCTGCTGCCCGGTGACGCGGCGCCGGACAGCGATCAGCCGGGGGACGGTCAGCCGGACAGCTCGGTGCCCGACACCTCGGCGCCCGGCCAGGACATCCCGCTCTCCGAGCTCCCTCTGCCGGACTCGCTGAAGTCCCTGGCCTCTGCGCTGGGCATCACCGACCTCGGCCAGCTGCTCGATCTCGCGGTGGCCAACGGGATGATGAGCCAGGCCGAGGCCGACCAGCTGCTCGCCGCTCTGGCCGCCACCGACACCGTGGGCTCGGGGCAGTAGCAGGCGCACAGCCCCCCTTCACGTCCTCCGGTCGCCTATTGTGCTGGGTGGACCGCACCCGCGGTCCGCAGCACCCTCCACACGGATCGTCCGGCACGTACCTGCCGGTGAAGGGATATCCCGATCATGGCCACCGTCACTTTCCAGGACGCCACACGGATCTACCCCGGTTCCACCAAGCCCGCGGTCAACTCGTTGAACCTCGAGGTCCAGGACGGCGAGTTCCTCGTCGTCGTCGGCCCGTCCGGGTGCGGCAAGTCCACCGCGCTGCGGATGCTCGCCGGCCTCGAGGAGGTCAACGCGGGCAAGATCTTCATCGGGGATCGCGACGTCACCAACCTGGCCCCCAAGGACCGCGACATCGCCATGGTGTTCCAGTCCTACGCCCTGTACCCGCACATGACCGTGCGGGAGAACATGGGCTTCGCGCTGAAGATCGCCGGCGAGTCCAAGGACGAGATCGAGGCTCGCGTGCAGGAGGCCGCCGGCATCCTGGACCTGGTGCCCTACCTGGACCGCAAGCCCAAGGCCATGTCCGGTGGGCAGCGCCAGCGCGTGGCCATGGGCCGGGCGATCGTTCGCAAGCCGCAGGTGTTCCTGATGGACGAGCCGCTGTCGAACCTGGATGCCAAGCTGCGGGTCCAGACCCGGACCCAGATCGCCAAGCTGCAGCGCGACCTGGGCGTCACCACGGTCTATGTCACCCACGACCAGACCGAGGCCATGACCATGGGCGACCGGATCGTGGTGCTCAAGGACGGCATCCTGATGCAGGTCGGCACCCCGCAGGACCTCTACGACACCCCCGCGAACGTCTTCGTCGCCGGGTTCATCGGCTCCCCGGCCATGAACATCGTCGAGGCCCCGGTGGCCAACGGCCAGGTCACCCTCGGCGGCAAGGCCGTCGACCTGCCCGAGGGCGCGGCCGCCAAGCTGACCGCCAAGGGGCGCAGCAGCGTGTACATCGGGTTCCGCCCCGAGGACCTGCGCGTGACCAACAGCGACGCGGCCTGGCCGGTCAAGGTCCTCATCGTCGAGGGCCTGGGCGCCGACGCGTACGTCTACACCGAGGTCGACCTGCCCGACGGAACCACGCAGCAGGTCGTCGTGCGCACCGACGGGCGCACCCACCCCGCGCGCGGCTCCATGCTCGGTATCGAGGCGGTGCCCCACCACGTGCACCTGTTCGACTCCGAGACCGGCGAGCGGCTGAACCCGGGCCAGCCCAGCACCCCCGCCGTCTGACCCGGGACCCGGCCACCGCGAGCCATGCCACTGCGCGCGACGGCCTCCGCCGCTGAGCCAGACCTCCTGTTCCTGCCTTGGGGCACGGCGCTGGAGGACTGGCCGGCGGCGGACGTCGTCGCGCTGCCGCGCGGCATCTCCCGGCACACCGTGCGCTTCGTGCGGGTCAACGCGGTGGTGTACGCGGTCAAGGAGATCGAGGAGTCCTTCGCGACCCGCGAGTACCAGCTGCTCGTCGACCTCGGCCGGCTCGGTGCCCCGTGCGTCGAGCCCGTGGGGGTCATCGCGGGGCGTGCTGACGAGCACGGCGAGCCGCTGCCGGCGGCGCTGATCACCAAGCACCTGTCCTACTCGCTGCCCTACCGCGCCCTGGTGCAGACCACGCTGACCCGGCAGACCGGGGAGCGCCTGCTCGATGCACTGGTGCTGCTCATCGTGCGCCTGCACCTGCTGGGCTTCGCGTGGAACGACTGCTCGCTGTCCAACACACTGTTCCGCCGCGACGCCGGGGCCTTCTCTGCCTATCTGGTCGACGCCGAGACCGGCGAGCTGCGCGAGGCGCTGTCGCGCGGTCAGCGCAGCTACGACATCGACACCGCGGAGCTCAACATCATGGGCGAGCTGATGGATCTGCAGGCCGGTGGCTTCGTGCCCGAGCGGTTCGACCCGGCCGCGATCGGCCCGGAGTTCCGCCGCCGGTACGAGCACCTCTGGATGACCCTCACCGAGCCGGTGACCGTCTCGGGCACCGATCGACGACACATCCACGCGATGATGCGCACGCTCAACGGGTTGGGCTTCGACGTCGCGCAGTTGACCGCGCAGGCCACCGACGGTGGGGCCACCATCCTCGTGCAGCCCAAGGTCGTGGAGGCTGGGCACCACCGCCGAAGGATGCTCCAACTCACGGGCCTGGACATGGGCGAGAACCAGGCGCGCCGACTGCTCAACGACCTGGACTCCTACCGGCTGGTCGACCGCGCCGACGAGGACGAGCAGATCGTGGCCCATCAGTGGGTCAGCGACGTGTTCGAGGCCGTCCTCCTGCGCATCCCACGTGACCTGCGGGGTCGGCTGGAACCCTCGGAACTGGTCCACGAGGTGCTCCAGCACCGCTGGTACTCCTCCGAGCGTGCCGGGCGGGATGTCGGCCTGGAGTGGGCCACCGACGACTACGTGCAGGCCCATCTGCGCCATGCCGCCGATGAGGCGGCCGTGCTCGGACCGGCCGTGGACGAGGCGCACCTGATCACCGACGTGGACGCCGGCGGGTGACCCGGTCTCGGCACGGGCCCAACGCAACAGACTGACTCGTCACGCGCCTGGGGGGTCCGGTCGAACCTCGTGACCTGGGGGATCGACCACGCCGCCCGGCAGGGTCCGCAGCAGTGGGTCGGCGCCTGGGCGACCCTGCATCCCGTGCGGTCGAAGGAGCCCCGTGATCGACCGCACGGCTGGCCGGTGCTGAGAGCGACCACGATCCCGTGCCGTGGCCCCGTGAGCAGGTCGTCGATCGCCGGTGCCCGTTCGCTGGCCAGTCATGCATGCCTGGTGCGCCCAGTGGTCGCACGGTAGCCAGTACCGGTCGGGCACCTCGGGCCACGCGCCCGCCTCACGCGCAATCGATTCAACATCGCGGGCCCCGACCCCCGCCGAACGTGGCGGGATGAGGCAACGAGCGACGAGACTTGGATGGATCGGACGTGCAGCAGCCGGGCGTGCGGGCGTGCGGCGGCGAGGCGTCAGCGGCGTGCGACGGACACCGAGTAGAGCGCGACGCCGGCCGCAACCCCGGCGTTCAGCGACTCGGTGGCGGCATCCATCGGGATCGCGACGAGGTGGTCACACGTCTGGGACACCAGGTGCCCCAGACCCTTGCCCTCGCTGCCCACGACGATGACCAAGGGGCCGGTGACCAGGTCCGGATCGAGGTCGGGCAACTCCAGCCCGCCGCCCATCGCCAGGCCGATCACGGTGGCGCCCTCCTTCTGCGCGGCGACCAGCCAGCGCACCAGGTTGGTCACCTGGGCAACGGGCAGCCGCGCGGCGGCCCCGGCGGAGGACTTCCACGCCGAGGCGGTCATGGATGCCGCCCGGCGCTCCGGGATCACCACGCCATGGGCGCCGAACGCGGCCGCCGAGCGCACCACGGCACCGAGGTTGCGCGGGTCGGTGACCCCGTCGAGGGCCACCAGCAGCGGCTGCTGCCCGGCGTCGAACGCCCGGGCCATCAGGCGACCGGCATCGGAGTACACGTACGGCGGGACCTGCAGGACGATGCCCTGATGGACCGCCCGACCGCTCAGGCGATCGAGGTCGGTCTTGGTGGTCTCCAGCAGGGCGATCCCCCGGCCGACGGCCAGCGTCATCGCCTCGCGCACCCGGTCGTCGGCGTCGAGGTACTGCTGCACGTGCAACGCAGACGCGGGGATCCCGGCCTGCAGCGCCTCGAGCACCGAGTTGCGCCCGGCCACCGCCTCGGTGGCCGGCTTCTTCCCAGCCCGCCCGGGCCCGGGCCGGGAGCCGGACCGAGCGCGCGAGCCCTTGCCGGCGTGCTTCTCCGCCGAGCGCGCACGGCGGTAGGAGGTGTGCCCGGGCCGGTCCTCGGCCCGCGGCGTGGGTCCTTTGCCCTCCAGCTTCTGGCTCTTCTGCCCGCCGGAACCGACGACCTGCCCCTTCTTCGTGCCCGGCCTGCGCATCGCGCCGCGCCGTTGTGAGTTGCCTGCCATCACGCCTCCAGTGACCAGCGCGGGCCAGCGGGGGTGTCCTCGATGAGGATTCCGGCTGCCCGCAATGTGTCGCGCACCGCGTCGGCGGCCGCGAAGTCTCGTGCGGCCCGCGCTGCTGTGCGTGCCGCCAGCCGTTCGCCGACCAGCGAGTCCAGGGCGGTGTGCGCCGCGTCCGAATCGCTGGCGTCGGTGGCCCACATCGGGGCCAGCGGATCGGCCCCCAGCACCGCGAGCATGTGCCGTGCGGCGCCCAGGAGGGCGACCAGCGGCGCGTCCGGGCTGCCCGGATCGGCGAGCAGCCGATTGCCCGCGGACACGGTCTCGTGCAGGACGGCCAACGCTGCGGGCACGCTCAAGTCGTCGTCCATCGCGGCGACGAACGCCGTGGGCAGCGCAGCGCTCGGGTCCCCGGCGCCGACTCGTTCGACTGCCCGGTGCACGAACCCCTCGAGGCGCCGGTATCCCGCGGCGGCGTCGGTCAGCGCCTCCTCGGAGAACTCGATGTGCGAGCGGTAGTGCGCTGACCCCAGGTAGAAGCGCAGCTCAACCGGGCGCACCCGGCGGACCACCTCGGTGACCAGCAGCGAGTTGCCCAGCGACTTGCTCATCTTCTCCCCGGCGGTGGTCACCCACGCGTTGTGCAACCAGTACTGCGCGAACCCGTCACCGGCGGCGTGCGACTGGGCGATCTCGTTCTCGTGGTGGGGAAAGATCAGGTCCAGCCCGCCGCCGTGGATGTCGAAGGAAGCCCCGAGGTACATTCCCGCCATCGCCGAGCACTCCAGGTGCCAGCCCGGGCGGCCAACCCCCCAGGGGGTGTCCCAGCCGGGTCCGCCGTCGCGGGTGCCCTTCCACAGGGCGAAGTCGCGCGGATCACGCTTGCGCACGTTCGGGTCCGTGTCGGCTGCCGGCTGCATCTCGGTGATCCGCTGGCCGGACAAGGCGCCGTAGGCCGGGAAGGACGCGACGTCGAAGTACACGTCGCCCTCGGCAGCGTAGGCGTGCCCGGCGTCGATCAGTCGCGCCATGAGCGTGATCATCGCCGGCACGTGCCCGGTGGCCCGCGGCTCGATGGTGGGCACCAGGCAGCCCAAGATCCGGTAGGCCTCGGCGAAGGCACGCTCGTAGTGGGCGGCCACAGCCCACCAGGGCCGCTCCTCCTGCGCCGCACGGGCCAGGATCTTGTCGTCGATGTCGGTCACGTTGCGCACGAAGGTGACGTCGTAGCCGGACTCGGACAGCCAGCGGGTCAGGATGTCGAAGCTGACCCCGGAGCGGATGTGCCCGATGTGCGGCGCGGCCTGCACGGTGGCCCCGCAGACATAGATCGACGCACGTCCGGCTTCCAGCGGGACGAACTCCCGCGTGCTGCGCGTGGCGGTGTCGTGCAGTCTCAGGGTCACCGGGGGAGTCTACCGGCCGATCGCGCCCTCACCGGGCGCCCGGATTTCCGCTCGTGTCCGCTCCTGCGCGCTTCCTGCACGCCGGGTAGGGCGCCGGCTAATGCGACGCGGTCATCGCGTGCCGGAACCGTCTGTTCGCGACCAGCCATCCCACGGCGCCGAGCACCGGAACGACCACGATGAGCAGGGCCCACAGGAGCGACTCGGCGCGGCTGAGGACACGGGCCCGGACCAGTGCCACCAGCGCCACGATCGTCAGGACGAGCCAGAAGAGGACCAGCAGACTCCACATCCCCTCCCAAGCGCTTGGGACGAGCGGGTTCGGATCGGCGTGTGCTGCAGCCAGCGCTGGACCGGCTGGCGCGGTCACGATCGCGCCCGAAGCGGCCGCGACGACGGAGCGGATCCGCGACCTGAGTGGTCGATTCATGCCATCGCGCCGCCTTCGTCGTCAGTGCGCCTTCGCGCAGACCCGTTCCGAGCCCGCCGGAATCCTACAGATCCAGGACCCTGCCTCCGCGCGAGGCAGGTCCGTCAGTGCGGACCAGCAGGACCGTGGCGATCGCCGCGATGCCCTCGCCGCGGCCGGTCAGGCCAAGTCCGTCGGTGGTGGTCGCCGAGAGCCGGACGATCGCCCCGGACAGCGCCTCGGACAGCGCAGCCTGCGCCTCGGTACGGCGCGGGCCGATCCGCGGGCGGTTGCCGATCACCTGCACGGCCACGTTGCCGATCACGTACCCCGCGGCAGTGACCCGGTGCAGTGTCTCGCCGAGCAGGGCCGCACCTGACGCCCCGGCCCACTGCGGCTCGGCCGTGCCGAAGGTGGAGCCGAGGTCGCCCAGCCCGGCTGCGCAGAGCAGTGCATCGCAGATCGCATGCGCCACCACGTCGGCGTCCGAGTGCCCGGCCAGGCCGTTCTCACCCGGCCAGGCGACGCAGGCCAACCAGAGCGCACGCCCCGCCACCGGGTCGGCGAACGGATGCACATCGACTCCGATGCCCACCAGGGGGATGTCGCTC
Organism: Candidatus Nanopelagicales bacterium; assembly: GCA_049688395.1. Classification (GTDB taxonomy): domain Bacteria; phylum Actinomycetota; class Actinomycetes; order S36-B12; family CAIYMF01; genus Prado023. The sequence goes on along the minus strand of JBAVKQ010000061.1, from coordinate 9,798 downwards.
ATGGCTGTTGCTCCTCGCCGCTGCCTCGCTGCCCATCCGCTGACTCCCCGGCCAGCAGCGCCTCGGCCAGCACCAGGTCCAGGGCCGTGGTCACCTTGAACGCCCGCGGGTGCCCGGGCACGAGCACGACGTGTCCACCGAGTGCCTCGACCATGCCGGCATCGTCGGTGGCTGCGGGGTGCCCGATCGCATGGGCGCGGACCAGCACCGAGCGACTGAAGCCCTGCGGGGTCTGCACCGCGCGCAGCACAGCGCGGTCCAGGGTCCGCGACGTGCCATCAGCCAGGACCTCACGAATCGTGTCCACCACCGGCGCCCCGGGCACGACCGCCTGCGCACCGGCCAGAACGCCGTCGATCACCGCCGAGACGACCTCCCCGGGCACCAGGCAGCGGGCGGCATCGTGCACGAGCACCACCTCGACGTCCGCCGGCACCACTGCCAGCGCATTGGCCACCGACTGCACCCGGCTGGCTCCCCCGGTCACCGCGACCACCGGCACGCCACCGGCACACGAACGAGCCAGGGTCCCCATCTCGTCCTCGAGGCCCTCGGGCGCGGCCAACACCAGCAGCCGCACGCGCGGATCGGCCACCAGGGCGCGGACCGCGTGAGCCAGCAGCGGTTCCCCGGCCACGGAAACCATCGCCTTGGGCACCCCGGCGCCGAGGCGCTCCCCGGCACCGGCAGCGGGGACGATCGCGACGACTCGGGGCTGCACGTGTCTCACCGTACCGACAACAACGCCCACCTTCGGGCTTCCCGGAGGTGGGCGTCGCGATGGATCAGTGGATCAGGACTGCAGGACCTCATCGAGGATGGCCTCGGCTTTGTCCTCGTTGGTGTGCTCGGCCAGGGCCAACTCGCTGACCAGGATCTGGCGGGCCTTGCTCAGCATGCGCTTCTCGCCGGCCGACAGCCCACGCTCGCGCTCCCGGCGCCACAGGTCGCGCACGACCTCGGCGACCTTGATGACATCACCGGAGGCCAACTTCTCGAGGTTGGCCTTGTAGCGCCGCGACCAATTGGTGGGCTCCTCGGTGTAGGGCTGACGCAGCACGTCGAACACCCGGTCCAGGCCCTCGGCGTTCACCACGTCCCGTACGCCGACGAGGTCGACGTTGTCCGCCGGCACCCGGACAGTCAGATCGCCCTGGGCGACCCGTAGGACCAGGTACTCCCGGTCGATACCCTTGATGGAGCGGACTTCGATGGATTCGATGAGCGCGGCCCCGTGATGGGGGTACACGACGGTGTCGCCAACCTTGAACGTCATTGTGCGGGTGACCCCTTTCGATGGGCCCCAAGTCTAACACGCCGGGGTGGGGGGCCCCGTGCTCCCGATCACCCGATAAGGTGCCCCCGTGATGCGCTCCCGTGCTGCTGTCCTGGCCGTCTGCCTCGCCTGCGTGCTTCCTGCCGCAGGGTGCTATCAGGGCTTCGAGGGCACGGTGAACACCCAGGGTGCCACCGGAAACGGCACGGACTTCGAAGTCGGTGACCTCAAGGTGCTCGATGCCACCCTCGTGGCCGACGAGGGCGACACCGGCGTCGCGTCCCTGTCGGTGACCATCGCCAATTCCGGAGAGGTCGACGAAACGCTGGAGTCGGTCACCGCACAGCTGGGAGGTGCCGGAGTCGTCTCTGGCACCCTGGACATCCCCGCGGGACAGTCGCTGCGGATCGGCGCCCCCGGCGACCCCACAGTGGTCTTCACCGGGATGCAGGCCCGCGCCGGTCAGTGGGAGACGCTGACCTTCGCGTTCAGCACGTCGGGCAGCGCGTCCAAGTCGGTCAAGGTGGTCTCCCCGGTCGGGTTCTACGCGGACTTCGCGCCGGTTGCTGCCCAGGAGACGCAGTAGCTGCCCCGCCCGTTCAGTCGTCGAACTTGTAGCCCAACCCGCGCACCGTGAGCAGGTGCACCGGGTGCGCCGGATCGGCCTCCACCTTCGCGCGCAGCCGCTTGACGTGGACGTCGAGGGTCTTGGTGTCCCCCACGTAGTCCGAGCCCCAGATCCGGTCGATGAGCTGCCCGCGGGTGAGCACCCGCCCGGCATTGCGCACCAGGTACTCGAGCAGGTCGAACTCCTTGAGCGGCATGCTCACCGCCTGTCCCGACACGGTCACCTGATGGCGCTCGGGGTCGATGCGCACCGGACCGGCCTCCACGACCGGGCTGTCGTCGACGTCGTCGATGTTGCGGCGCATGACCGCACGGATCCGGGCCACCAGCTCCCGGCTCGAGAACGGCTTGGTGACGTAGTCGTCCGCGCCGAGCTCGAGGCCCAGGACCTTGTCGAGCTCGGAGTCCCGGGCGGTCACCATGATGATCGGTACGCGGGACTTGGCGCGGATGCTGCGGCACACGTCGGTTCCCGACATCCCGGGCAGCATCAGGTCCAGGAGCACCAGGTCGGCGGGTTCCCGCTCGAACTGGGCCAGGGCGTCGGGGCCGGAGGTGGCCACCGCCACGGCGAAGCCCTCCTTGCGGAGCATGAAGCTCAACGCCTCCGAGAACGATTCCTCGTCCTCGACGACCAGGATCCGGCTCACTGCTCCTCCTCGATCGATGTCGACCTGGCCCGGCTGCGCGACCCGGCCGAGCGACTGCGACTGCGGGGCGCCCCGACCGGAAGCCGGATCGTGAACGACGATCCCTCCCCCACCTTGGACCACACCTCGCAGTCCCCGCCGTGGTTGGCGCACACATGCTTGACGATCGCAAGGCCCAGGCCGGTGCCGCCGGTGTCGCGCGATCGGGCCGGATCGACCCGGTAGAACCGCTCGAAGATCCGCCCCAGCTCAGGGGCCGGGATCCCGATGCCCTGGTCGGTCACCGCGATCGTGACGTGGCCCTCGCCGGTCCCCGTGCTCACCGCGACCTTCGTGGCCGGTGGGCTGTAGTTGATCGCGTTGACGATCAGGTTGCGCACCGCCGTCACCAACTGCGTGGCCACACCTTCGATGTGCAGGTCCGCGACCCCGCCGCGCAGGAAGGCGATGTCCTTGGCCTGGGCAAGCGCGCGCGCGTCGTCGCAGGCCTGGGCCACCACCTCGTCGATCGACACCGGCGCCGTGGGCTGCATCGGCTCCACGCCCTCCAGCCGCGACAGGTCCATCAGGTCGGTGATCAAGGTGGCCAGCCGGTGGGTCTCGATGAGCATCCGGTCGCTGAACCGGGTGCTCGCCTCCGGGTCGCCCTGGGCCTGCTGCAGGGCCTCGGCCAACAGCGACAGGGCCCCGATCGGGGTCTTGAGCTCGTGGCTGACGTTGGCCACGAAGTCCCGGCGCGCATGGTCCAGGCGCTCGGCCTCGGTGACGTCCTCGACGAGCACCAGGACCGCACCCGCCGACATCGGGGCCACCCGCACCCGCAGCCGGACCCCGGCCTGGCGACGACCGGGACGGCGCACCGTCACGGCGCGGTCCAGGGTCTGGCCGGTGCCGCGGGCGCGGCCCAGCATCTTGGCGATCTCAGCCACGTTGATCGATCCCCGGCGGACCACGCGCAGGGACTCCAGCGACGGGTGGCTCCAGTGCACCCGATCATCGCTGTCGACCCAGATGGCCGGGGTGCTCAGAGCGGCCAGCAGCGCCTCGATGTCCACCGGCTGGGCGCTGAGCGCCGCAGCTGCGGTGCGCGCGTCCGGCTCCGGCTGGTCGGCCCCCGCTGCGTCGACACCCGCTGCGCTGGCCCCCGCTTCCTGGACCGCAGCCGCGCCCACCGGAGCGGGCAGGCCGAACAGCCGACGCCGACTGGCGAGCGGCTGCGCGGGGGCGTGTCGAGGTTGGGTGGCCACGGCGTCAGGATAGGGGTGCGCCGGATTGCCGGACAGTGCCCCGCTGGCCGGCGCAGCCATGTTCACCGGGTCGGCGCGCAGAGTTCACCCTCTGCTCACCGCGGGGCCACGTGCGTGCGATGCAGTTCGAGCCGGCCCACTAGAGTGCACCTCCGGGAGGACATCATGCGCGCAGCATTCCATGAGCAGCTCGACGAGATCAGTGACCTGCTGGCCGAGATGGCCGTCGCCGCGGGATCGGCGATGAACCAGGCGACCCAGTCCCTGCTGAACGCCGACCTGGCCATCGCCGAGGCCGTCATCTCCGGCGATGACCACATCGACGAGCTCACCAGCGAGGTCGAGCGGCGCTGCTACGAGGCAGCCGCACTGCAGCAGCCGGTGGCCACCGACCTGCGGATCGTGATCGGGTCGCTGCGGATCTCCTCGTCCCTGGAGCGGATGGGCGACCTGGCCGTGCACGTGGCCAAGCAGGCCCGGCTGCGCTACCCGAACCACAGCATCCCCAACGACCTGCGCGGCACGTTCGCCCAGCTCGGGGCACTCGACGACGCGATCGCGGCCAAGACCGCGACGGTCATCTCCACCAAGGACGTCGCCCTCGGCCCGGACATCGAGCGCTACGACGAGGAGGTCGACCGGCTGCACCGCGAACTGTTCACCACGGTCCTGTCCCCGTCCTGGGCGCACGGGGTCGAGAAGGCCATCGACGCCACGCTGCTGTCGCGCTACTACGAGCGCTACGCCGACCACGCGGTGAGCATCGCGCGCCGGGTGATGCATGTCGTGACCGGCGAGCCCTACGCGGACACCACCCTCGAGGTCCCGCCGGGGCAGTGACGCCCCCGCGACCGGCCAGTCGGCAGGATCGACTTGCCGCCCACCAGCACCTCGGCGACAGTTGCCCCATGGACGCTGGTTCGCCGCTGCCGGTTGCCCTGCGCCGCACCCCGCGCAGGGTGGCCATGCTCAGCGTGCACACCTCACCGTTGGACCAGCCCGGGACCGGCGACGCCGGCGGCATGAACGTCTACATCGCCGAGGTGGCCCGACGTCTGGCCCAGCGCGGCATCGCCGTCGAGGTGTTCACCCGGGCCACGTCCAGTGGGCTGCCGGCCCAAGTCCAGATGGCACCGGGGGTGCTGGTGCACAACGTGGTCGCCGGGCCGTTCGAGGGCCTGCCCAAGGAGGACCTGCCCGGGCAGCTGTGCGCCGTGACCGCCGGTGTGCTGCGCCGCGAGGCCTCGCGCCGCGAGGGCTGGTACGACCTGATCCACTCGCACTACTGGCTCTCGGGACAGGTCGGCTGGCTGGCCAAGGAGCGCTGGGGCGTGCCCCTGGTGCACACCATGCACACGATGGGCCGGGTCAAGAACCTCAACCTCGCCCCCGATGACCGCCCCGAGCCGGAGCTGCGGATCATCGGCGAGCAGCAGGTCGTCGACGCCGCGGACCGGCTGGTGGCCAACACCGCCACGGAGCGCGTCGAGCTCATCGACCTCTACGACGCCGACCCGCAGCTGGTGGACGTGGTCCTGCCCGGGGTCGATCTGGAGGCGTTCCACGACCGGGACCGGGCTGCTGCCCGCGCCGCGTTGGGCTTCGCCGACGAGGACCTCGTGGTCCTGTTCGTCGGTCGGATCCAGCCGCTGAAGGCCCCGGACCTGATCGTGCGGGCGATGGCCGTACTCGCCGATCGACATCCCGACCTGGCCCGCCGCGTGCGCCTGGAGTTCTGCGGCGGTCCGTCGGGCAGCGGTCGGGAGCACCCCACGGCGCTGGCCGACCTCGCCGCCGACCTGGGCGTCCCAGCGCGGTTCCATGCACCGGCCGACCGCGTGCGGCTGCGCCAGCGGTACGCGGCGGCCGACGTGGTTGTGGTCCCCTCGCACTCGGAGTCCTTCGGCCTGGTCGCCGTGGAGGCCCAGGCCTGCGGCACCCCGGTCCTGGCCGCCGACGTCGGCGGGCTGCCGATGGCCGTGGCCAGCGGCGTCTCCGGTCTGCTGGTCGATGGCCACGACCCCGGCACCTGGGCCGGCGCGCTGCACCGGGTCCTGGGCGATGACACGCTGCGCGCCCGGCTGGCCGCTGGCGCCCGCGGGCACGCCTCGACACTGTCCTGGGACGCCACCGTCGAGGGGCTGCTGGGCAGCTACGGGGCGGCTCTGAGCATGCCGCGCGACGCCCTGGGGCAGGTGAGCTGATGGCCGACGAGGACGGCATCCAGGCGCCGACCGACCCGGGCGCGGAGGCCGGCGCGGGCCCCGGCACCTTCGACCCGCAGGCCGGCTCGCCGGCCGACAGCGTGGCCCGCGCGTTGGCCGACCTGCTCGAGGCCGAGGGGATCGAGCACGAGCGCCCGGAGCCGCACCGGTTCGTCGTGGTGCTGCCCGGCGCGGCCAAGCTGCGCACGACGGTCAGCCTCGCTGTCGGCCCGCAGGCACTGACGATCAACGCGTTCGTCGCCCGCCGCCCCGACGAGAACGCCGAGGGCGTCTACCGGTGGCTGCTGCGGGCCAACACCCGGATGCTCGGTGTGGCCTTCGCGTTGGACCGGCTCGGTGACATCTACCTGATCGGGCGCGTGCCCGTGACCGGCTTGAGCACCGATGACCTCGACCGGCTGCTCGGCTCGGTGCTGCGCGCCTCGGACGAGTCGTTCAACACGATCCTTCGACTGGGCTTCGCCACTGCGATCCGCCGGGAGTGGGCCTGGCGGGAGTCCCGCGGGGAGTCCCTGGCCAACCTGGCCGCGTTCGCCGACCTCGGCTCCGAAGGCGGCGCCCACCCCCACGACGCGGGCTGAGGGTTCCTCGCGGGTTCCTCGCCCGGGGCTCGCTCGCCGCGCGAGCCCCGGTCCGGCTGGGCCACAATGACGGCCATGACCTACACGCTGATCCTGCTCCGCCACGGCGAGAGCGAGTGGAACGCCAAGAACCTGTTCACCGGTTGGGTGGACGTGGACCTCACCGAGAAGGGCGAGGCGGAGGCCGTCAAGGGTGGCCAGATGCTCGCCGATCAGGGCATCCTGCCCGATGTCGCGCACACCTCCCTGCAGCGCCGGGCGATCCGGACCACCAACTTGGCCCTGGACTGCTGCGACCGGCACTGGGTGCCGGTGCGTCGCAGTTGGCGGCTCAACGAGCGGCACTACGGCGCCCTGCAGGGCAAGGACAAGAAGGAGACGCTCCAGAAGTACGGCGAGGAGAAGTTCATGCTCTGGCGTCGTTCGTACGACGTGCCGCCGCCGCCGATCGATCCCGAGGACGAGTTCGCCCAGACCCACGACAAGCGCTACGCCGACCTCGCCCCGGAGATCCGGCCCGACTCGGAGTGCCTCGAGGACGTCGTGACCCGGATGCTGCCCTACTGGTACGACGGCATCGTGCCGGACCTGCGGGTCGGGCGCACCGTGCTGGTCGGCGCGCACGGCAACTCCCTGCGCGGGCTGGTCAAGCACCTCGAGGGCATGAGTGACGAGGCGGTCATCAAGTTGAACATCCCGACCGGGATTCCCCTCGTATACCGTCTCGACGAGGATCTGCGGCCCACGGTTCCCGGTGGTGAGTACGTGGACCCGCAGGCGGCGGCGGCGGCGGCGGCCGCAGTGGCCAACCAGGGCAAGTAGATCCCAGCGCAGGTGCAGGCCCGGGCGGAGTGATCGCGCCCGGGCCTGCACCATGTCCGCAGCTCGATCCGCGCGATTACCCAGCACCGACTCAACGGCAGCCGGCCACTGCGTGCCGGCTCAGCGGCCGCTGGTGATCTCGGTGATCTTGGGCTTGATGTCGAGCAGGTACACCCCGGCGATCACGATCGAGGCGATTCCGATGAGCCCGATCGAGTTGCTCGAGACCAGCGACAGGAGCGTGGCACCCCCGGTCAGGGCCAGCCACACGTTCTTGGACTGTCGGCCGACCGCGGGGAACGCATCGGGCCGGGCGCGCAGGCAGTGCAGGAAGGCCAATGCGCACGCCACCAGCGTCGCCAGGCCGATCCCCAGAGTGATCACATCGGTCAGCCAGTTCATGGTCCAAGCGTAAGCGACGCGAGCAGGGTGAGCCATCTCACGCGGCCAACGCTAGCAGGTCGCTTGCAAGTGCAAGCACCCGAGCGGATACTTGGGGTGTGGCCAAGATCGACGCGACGAAGCTCGGCGAGTACATCCGCGAACAGCGGGGTGCTGCGCAGATCTCGGTGCGTCAGCTGGCCAAAGCCGCAGACATCTCCAATCCCTACCTGAGCCAGGTGGAGCGGGGGCTGCGCAGGCCCAGTGCGGAGATCCTCACCAGGATCGCCAGCGGGCTGCGGATCTCAGCCGAGACCTTGTACGTCCGGGCCGGGCTGCTCGAGGAGCGCAGGGGTGACCACCTGGTCATCGCGGCGATCAGCGAGGACGTCACGCTCACCGAACGACAGCGCAGGGCCCTGCTGGAGATCTACGCGGCATTCCAGACCGAGAACTCGAGCCAGCAGACGCCGGCCGAGGACGATGAAGAAGGGGAACTCGCATGACCGAGAACACCACTGCCAGCCAGGAGACCCTGGACACTGCGGCCGAGAGTCTCGCCGAGACCGTCGAGCCGGTTGCCGAGAAGGCCACCACTGCCAAGCGGACGGCGGCCAAGAAGCGCACCACCGCCAAGAAGACGGCGGCGAAGAAGACCACCGCAGCCCGCAAGACCGCGGCCGAGAAGGTGGCCCCCAAGCACGAGGGCCTGCACGTGCCGACCGTCGAGGAGCTCCGTGAGCTCGTGGGTCATCTCGAGGTGCCCACCATGGACGACGTGCGCGAGTTCATCGCCAAGATCGAGGTCCCGACCATGGACGACGTGCGCGAGTTCATCGCCAAGTTCGAGGTCCCGACCGTGGCCGAGGTGCGCACCGAAGCCGAGAAGCTCGTGCACAAGATCGAGGTCCCGACCATGGACGAGGTCCGCACCGAAGCCGAGAAGCTCGTGCACAAGATCGAGGTCCCGACCGTCGATGACGTGCGCGACCTGGTCGCCAAGGTCGAGCTGCCCAAGGTGGAGCTGCCGACCGTCGCCGAGCTGCGCACCGAGGCCACCGAGCTGGCCACGGACGCCAAGGAGCAGGCCAGCGCCATGTACCGCAGGGCGCTCGAGACGATCAAGTGATCGCCGCCCCACGGCTGTGGGGCGTGCACCACTGACCGCTGAGGGGTCCGACCACAGGTCGGGCCCCTCGTGGCGCGTCCGGGACGTCGGAGTAGAGCGGACGTGGCGGACGCGGGTCGGATCAGAACACGGCCACGACGCTGCCGACCTGGCGCCCCCCGCCGAGGATGGGCGTGGGTCGCACTGCGGCCAGTACGTCCTCGGCGACTGCGAGGTGCCGCAGCAGCGCGACGACGACAGCGGTCCGCGCTCGCTCCGAGCCGTCGGCGACCTTGACCGCTGCGGCGTGGCCGTCTGGCAGGGCCAAGGCGTGCACCGACTCCGCGCCGTCCTTGGCGATGGCCCCGGGCAGCGCGGTCATGAACGAGGTGACGTCGCGACCGGTCCCGCCGACGTGCATCGGGTGCGCCGACATGGCCCGGGCGACCCGGCCCGGGGCGCTGTCGGGCCCGGCGAGCACCATCCTCGAGAACGCGCGGGCCAGTCCGATCAGGCTGATCGCGGTCACGGGCGCCCCGCAGCCGTCCACCCCAGTTGCCGAGATCGACTCCCCGGACAGTTCCTCGATGCCGCGCGCGGCCGCGCGCTGCACCGGGTGATCCAGGGCCACGTAACCCCGGGTCGGCACACCGAGCGCCACTGCGGTGCGCAGCATCGCCGAGTGCTTGCCCGAGCAGTTCTGCGCCAGCGAGCTGGCCACCCCGCCGGCCCGCAGCCACTGCTCCTGCGCGGCGGCGCCGTAGGGCAGCGCCGGCGTGTTGGCCAGGTCGGCCTCGCTCAGGCCGCCGCCGGCCAGGATCGCCCGCACGGTCGCCAGATGCATCGGCTCGCCGTTGTGCGACGCCGCGGCGATCGCCAAC